>NZ_CP154467.1:1792500-2092500 GCF_039545455.1 Brucella sp. BE17
CGAACAATCTCGATCCGGGTGACGAGCCCCCGCTCAATGCTGGCGGTCGACGTCGACCGCCTGATCGTCGCGAAGTATCGGCGCGATGGCTTGCCGGAACATTTTTGACGGGCGTAACGTCCTGTATGCTGATCGGCGTTGCGCTTTTTGCGGCTCTTGATGGGCGAGAACAATTGGCGACGCCTCCTGAAATTCTGGTGCGGGACGATATGCCGGGCGCAACTGGTGGAAATCCAGTCACTAAGGGCGGACGCCTTGTCAGCGCAGTTTCCACCCAACAACCGCGTGACCGCCGCCGCTTTGATCTTTCGACCATGCAGAAAGTCGGCGAACGTGAGGTTATTCGCACGCGACCCTTTGAACTGGTCAGTATGACCTTGGCGGTCGATTATCCAATCAATCGTAAATATCCGCCATTCAACGCATTGACCGTTTTTTCAGAAGGCCCGGCAGCACCGCAACCAACCGACGCCGGGCAAATATACGGTGCCAAAGTTGAAAGTGAAGTCAGCCTGCAGATGGTCGATTTTCCGCTGAACAGCGCGGCCTTTGATGCTTCCAGCAATCTTTCCGTCGATGAAGTCGAAACGGTCGTCCGCGATACGGGTAGCCTGCTCACCGATGGTGATGTTCAGGTAGCCTCCTTGCATTATGTAGACCCGGCTCGCTTTGGCGGCAGCGATTCGTCTTTTACACTAAGCCCCCCGCTCGGCGTGAAGATTACACAGGAAAACGTAAGCGTTACGCCCCGTGTTAATGATGAAGAAACCAGCGATGGTTTTTCTGAGGAACTCATTCCTTTCCGGCGTACGGCAGCGATTGCGCAGACGCTAGAAGATGCGGGTTATAATGGGGAAAACACTGCACAAATTGTCGACGCGCTAACGAGGCTGATGAATTCACCCCGCCTGAAACAGGGTAGCATCCTGCGTATTGGGACAGAAACCGGTAAGGGTGCAGATCACATCGTGCGGGCGAGCATATATAATGGCACCACACATCTCGTCACGGTTGCGCTTAATGATCGTCAGCAATATGTGCCTTCCGACGAGCCCGAAGCGACACCGCTTTTGCAAACTGCCTTTGATGGCAATGCGCTACCAGCGGCTATTCGCGGCAAACTACCGACCGCCTATGATGGCATCAGCCGCGCCGCCCTTGCCTATGGCATGACGGAAACAATGCGTGAGCAGCTCGTCAAAATGTTGGCCAGTGATGTCGATCTTCAGGCACAATTGGCTCCAAACGATAATATTGATGCGTTTTTCTCACTGCCAGACGACGCGTCCAATGAAGGCAAGGCGGACAGCGATTCGCAGCTTCTCTACGTTGCGGCAACCTTTGGCGGCACCACGCGCAAATTCTACCGTTATCAGGGATCGGACGGCAGCGTCGATTATTTCGACCAGAACGGTAAGAGCGCAAAGCAGTTTCTGCTACGCAACCCGGTTCCCAACGGCGTATTCCGCTCTCCCTTCGGCATGCGTCGACACCCGATTCTGGGCTATAGCCGCATGCACAGTGGTGTTGACTGGGCAGCGCCTCGCGGCACACCGATCATTGCTACGGGTAACGGCACTGTAGAGAAAGCGGGATGGACCAATGGCTATGGCTACCAGACATTGATCAGACACGCCAATGGATATGTCACCAGCTATAATCACCAGAACGCAATCGCTCGCGGCGTAAGCGCCGGTGCGCGCGTGCGTCAGGGGCAGGTTATCGGTTATGTCGGCTCCACCGGGCTTTCGACAGGACCTCATCTTCATTATGAGCTGATCGTTAACGGTACGAAGGTTGATCCGCTTCGCATTCGTCTGCCTGACAACAAAGCCTTGAAGGGCAAAGAATTGCAGGTCTTCAAACAGGAACGCAATCGCATTGACGCTTTGCTCAACAGTGACGAGAACGGTACAAAAGTTGCCGCCAATGCATCGGCGAGAAGCTGATCTTTAACCGAAGTTAGTATCTTCGGGCATAAGGCTTCCTTTTGACCCAATGATTTATTCGCTGAACTCCACAGTCACACCAGCCTTGACAAGCTTGGCAAGCTCTTCGGCGTCCCAGTTGGTCAAACGGACACACCCATGGCTGGAGGTCTTGCCAATCCTTGAGGGTTCGGGCGTTCCGTGAATTCCATAGGTTGGCTTGGAAAGCGCGATCCATACCGTTCCCACCGGCCCGTTCGGCCCCGGAGGGATGGTCAGCACCTTGTCATTGTTGCCCTGCTTGAAGTTCAGCTTCGGATTATAGGTGTAGTTTGGATTGATCGCGATGCGCGTTACTTCCACGATGCCGGATGGCGAAGGTGTGTCTGACGATCCGATGGTCGAAGGATAAGCGACAACGAGCTTACCGTTCTCGTCATAACCGCGAACCTGTTTGCGTGCCTTATCGGCAATGATCCTCGCCACTTTTGCACGAACCGGTTTACCGAGATTGGGTACCTTTATGATCGATCCCGGCTGATTGAAATTCACGCCCGGATTGAGTTCCTTGAGATAAGCGACATCGATGTGGAACTTCTCACCGAGCATCTCCGTAACCGACGTATAAGCCATTGCGGGAAGCTGTGCCTTGTGCGCGTAATCGTCCGGGATCGACGCCACATATTGCCGCCCCACATCCTCGTTGGTAATCGTATACTCGCTGAAGGCCGCGCCGCCCGTCGCCTCAAGCTCCGCATTGACTGCAGCCTCGTCGCCTGGATTGATGACCCTCCCGGTCATCTCGCCATAGGCCGCCGCAGCCTTGTCGACATTGCTGCCCGAACGCCCGTCGATAACACCGGGTGAAGCGCCTGCTCGGTCGAGCAGGATTTGGAAGGCTGCGATCTTCGCCTTGGCCCCCTCACCCTTCGGCATTTCAATAGCTGGTGTCATATCATCGGGGTGGGGCGTGGCGCGCGACTGTTCATAATCTGGACGGCGCCCATAATTGGGGTCGACGCTGGCGGAATCAGGATTTTGATAATCGCCGCCTGACGGCGGAAGTTCCGAGCGCTGCACCTGACCATCGCGGTTTCCGCCATAAGGCGGTGCAGACGGCGCGTCGGGATAATAATTCGGGTCTTCCGGTACATCACCGAAACCGTCATACGGTGCGCCACCACCCACTGGACCATTCATGTCACCTTCAACGGGAGCGCGCCCGTAATACGGATCATTATTGCTGCTGCGGTCGTATGTATTGGCATCCTCGACATTCAGGATGCGTCCACGACGGTCCATCGTCACACGGCGCCCATACTCATCAATATAAACACGCACGCGTCGGTCGTGGTAAACTTCCTCACCCGGATCATAAAGCTGCGCCAGTTGCACAGAGGTTTTGCTGAAAAGACCTGCGTCCTCTTCTTGAGCAAAAACAGCCGTGGCACCAAACGGCAAGGTGGCGAAAGCCAGCAGAACAAAACGAAACAAGCGAACCGAATGCGTCATGAAGGAATCCCAGATGATCATTGGACCATGGATGCCGTTAATAATAGTTAACAACCCATTATCCAAGATTAAACAGATGCCAGATGAACTGGACGTGAAAATGGCCACATAACGACCAATTTGATGCGTCCACGACGGTCCATCGTCACACGGCGCCCATACTCATCAATATAAACACGCACGCGTCGGTCGTGGTAAACTTCCTCACCCGGATCATAAAGCTGCGCCAGTTGCACAGAGGTTTTGCTGAAAAGACCTGCGTCCTCTTCTTGAGCAAAAACAGCCGTGGCACCAAACGGCAAGGTGGCGAAAGCCAGCAGAACAAAACGAAACAAGCGAACCGAATGCGTCATGAAGGAATCCCAGATGATCATTGGACCATGGATGCCGTTAATATAGTTAACAACCCATTATCCAAGATTAAACAGATGCCAGATGAACTGGACGTGAAAATGGCCACATAACGACCAATTTTATGAAACTTCCAAAAATCGAATTGGTTCACGAGCGTCGACTACCAACTATTATGAAGAAAAACGCCGCATCCTGCAGGATGCGGCGCTCTTCAAACAAAAGCAGTCAAATGTCAGGCGTCGATACTTTCATCCTGTAGATCGGGGTCGAGAGTATCACGTATCGGACGGAAATTGAGCCTGTCGGATCCTGCTGTGATCTTGACGATGGAACCGTCGAGAACATCACCAAGCAGAATGCGCTCTGCAAGCGGATCCTGAACCTCTTTCTGAATCACGCGCTTCAAGGGACGCGCACCATAGGCTGGATCATAGCCCTTGTTCGCAAGCCATTCACGAGCATCGCCTTCAAGTTCAAGTTCAATCTTGCGATCTGTAAGAAGCGTCTGCAAACGCTCAACCTGAATATCGACAATCGCCCCCATATCCTGACGGCGCAGCCGGTGAAACAGGATGATCTCGTCGACACGGTTCAAAAATTCCGGGCGGAACGCAGCGCGCACCACACCCATAACCTCATCACGAACACTTTCCACCGCGTCATTCTCACCGAGATTGACCAGATATTCAGCGCCGAGATTGGAGGTCATAATGATGACGGTGTTGCGGAAATCGACCGTTCGCCCCTGCCCGTCGGTCAGTCGCCCATCATCGAGCACCTGTAAAAGCACGTTGAAGACGTCAGGATGCGCCTTTTCGATCTCGTCGAACAGGACCACCTGATAAGGCCTGCGACGCACGGCTTCCGTCAGGGTTCCGCCCTCCTCATAGCCGACATAGCCGGGAGGTGCACCGATCAGACGGCTCACGGAATGCTTTTCCATGAATTCCGACATATCGATACGAACCATAGCCGTGTCGTCCTGAAACAGAAATGAGGCAAGCGCTTTGGTTAGTTCCGTCTTGCCGACACCCGTTGGGCCAAGAAAAATGAACGAACCGATTGGCCTGTTCGGGTCCTGAAGACCGGCACGCGCACGACGCACCGCCTTGGAAACCGCCTGCACCGCCTCGCCCTGCCCGATAACCCGCTTGGCGAGTTCGTCTTCCATTCTAAGGAGTTTTTCGCGTTCGCCTTCGAGCATCCGGTCCACAGGAATGCCTGTCCAGCGCGAAATGATCTGCGCCACATGATCAGGTGTCACGGTTTCTTCCAGCAAAGAACCTTTATTCTCGCTGCTTTCAGCATCGACCAGCTGCTTTTCGAGCTGCGGGATAGTGCCATAGGCCAGTTCACCCGCCTTCTGGAATTCACCATTGCGCTGCGCTGTGGCAAGTGCATTGCGCGCTTCCTCGAGCTGACGCTTGAGATCTGCAGCAAGGCCGAGCTTCTGCTTTTCCGCCTGCCATTTGGCGGTCAGTTCCGCCGACTCCTCTTCGAGGTCTGTCAGTTCCTTTTCCAGTCGCTGCAAACGATCTTTTGACGCCGTATCGGTTTCCACCTTCAGCGCTTCACGCTCGATTTTCAACTGCATGACACGACGGTCGATCTCGTCGAGCTCCTCGGGCTTGGAATCGACCTGCATGCGCAGACGCGATGCCGCTTCATCGACAAGGTCGATAGCTTTGTCGGGAAGAAAGCGGTCGGTGATATAGCGGTTAGACAGGGTGGCAGCCGAAACCAGTGCTGAGTCGGAAACGCGAACCTTATGATGCTGCTCGTATTTCTCTTTCAGACCGCGCAGGATCGAAATCGTATCCTCCACCGTCGGCTCATCGACGAAGACCGGCTGGAAGCGGCGGGCAAGGGCTGCATCCTTTTCGACATATTTGCGGTATTCTTCGAGCGTCGTCGCACCAACGCAGTGCAATTCACCACGTGCAAGCGCAGGCTTGAGCAGGTTTGATGCATCCATCGCGCCATCAGTCTTGCCGGCACCCACCAGCGTGTGCATCTCATCGATGAAAAGAATGATCTGACCCGCTGCCGTCTGGACTTCGGAAAGAACGGCCTTGAGGCGTTCCTCGAATTCGCCGCGATATTTCGCACCGGCAATCAGCGCGCCCATGTCGAGCGCCATCAACTGCTTGTCTTTGAGCGATTCGGGCACATCACCATTGACGATGCGCAGCGCCAGACCTTCGGCAATGGCGGTTTTACCGACACCAGGCTCACCGATCAGCACCGGATTGTTCTTGGTGCGGCGTGAAAGAACCTGAATCGTGCGACGGATTTCCTCATCGCGGCCAATGACCGGATCAAGCTTGCCCGCACGTGCATCTTCCGTCAGATCGCGCGCATATTTCTTCAGCGCATCATAATTGCTTTCGGCGGAAGCGGAATCGGCGGTACGACCTTTACGCATATCATTGATAACCTTGTTCAGCGCCGTCGCAGTGACGCCAGCGGCAGAAAGAATGTCAGAGGTTTTTGCAGATTTTTCGATTGCCAGAGCGGTCAAAAGCCGTTCAACGGTCACAAAACTATCGCCCGCCTTGGTTGCCAGTTCTTCGGCAAGCGTAAACACTTTGGCTAGCGGCTGCGACAGATAAAGCTGGTCGTTGCCGCCCGATACTTTTGGTAGCTTTTCAAGCGCGCTCTGCAAGGCCAGACGCACATCGGCCATTCGCCCGCCTGCGCGTTCGATCAGAGATGCCGCAAGTCCTTCATCGTCATCGACGAGAACTTTCAGCACATGTTCGGGCGTAAATTGCTGATTACCTGAAGAAAGGGCGAACCCCTGCGCCGACTGGATAAAACCACGAACGCGTTCGCTGTATTTTTCGATATTCATCATGTCTCCTTTGCCCTTCGGCCCTTAAAGGCACCGAAAGATGTTGGGTGACGAAGCCCCCGCTTGGGCGAGCTTCTCATCTACCCGGGCCGACCTCCTCAAGGAAAGCAGGTCCGGTTACGCATTGGATATGGGATTATAAATGTTGTTCGGCAAGAGCACAGAGGGCGCGATCGGACAAATAAAAATGGCGCGGAAAACCGCGCCATTTCCAATCCATTTATTGCGTCCAAAGAGACGTTCTCAGGCGTCGGAAGCAGCAGCTTCCGGAGCAGGCGCTTCCTTGGCCGTATCCTCGTCCTTGGCAACGCGGCGCGGACGCCCCGGACGACGCGTAACACGGCGCGGTGTAGCCGTTGCTTCCTCGTCAGTCTTGACTTCCTCTTTAGCCTTGACTTCCTCTTTAGCCTTAGCTGCAGCTCTGGCCTTGACTGGAGCTGCGACAGGCACTTCCACAGGTGCAACGACGGGTGCCTCAACACTCTCTTTGACCGGAGCAGCTTCTGTTACTGCAGGCGCTGCTTCTGCTACGACAGGCGCTGCCTCCTGCGCGGCAACAGCTTCGCCTGCGGGCTGAGGTTCAGCGGTCTGGCGCGGCTGATCGTCGGAATTGAAGCGTTCACGCTGTGGACGACGACCACGACCGGGACGACGATTCTCACGATCACGGGTGCCGCGTCCTTCGCTGGACCCAGCCTCTTCGCCATAGACGACTTCGGCAGGGGTGCCTTCGATCACCGGCTGCGGGCCGGAACCGTTGACAGGACGAGGCTCTTGAGCGACCGCAGGCGCAAAACCGTTGTCGTCATCGTCGTAATCGTCAAAACTTTCTTCGCGCTGCTGTATCGGCGCGGGATTCTGCGCCATCGCAGCCATAATGATGCGGTTGTAATGTTCCGCGTGCTGAAGATAGTTCTCAGCAATGACACGGTCACCGGACGCCTGAGCATCACGGGCAAGTGTCGTATATTTTTCTGCAATATGTTGCGCATTGCCGCGAATCTTTACGTCGGGTCCATTGCTCTCATAATTGCGTGACAGAGGATTGGGGCCCTTGCGGTTGTTATTATTATTGTTGTTATTCCCCCGTCCGCGCATGCGCCTGTTCTGCTGTGCTGGCCTCATATTCATCTCTTTTCAGATTAAAGGACGTAAAAACACCGGGACAAATAATCCACTGGTTTCTTGCTATTTAGCCTAGGAGGAAGCACGCCCTGAAACTTCCTGCGCATCGACTGTTCCTAAGCTCCGCACGGCCAAAAGGACGCCCGAAACCGCGCGGTTACACTATGCAAGGTCATTCTCGAAAAGCATTGCTCTTCGGGACCATGCCTGAAAGTCGTGACCTTCCGTACGAGCCATCTCCAAAGAATAAAACCCCGGGAGAGCATGATATTAAAACATCATGGAGCATTTCCGCCACCGCCCGTAAGCGGGCAAAACCATTCTGGCTATATACGGTGGCCGGAAACTAAACGGCTTCGCCGCAAATTCCAAGTGTTTTTTTCACACTGCTTTGTCAAATTGGAAAACATCAAAATCAACATGCGCAGTTTTGTGTAAAAAGCAGTGCTCTGCGATGACCACCAAGATCACACCCTTGGCTCACAAGCAAAAAATCCGCTTGTTCAAACAGCACTTTGACATCCTGAAATTGCCCGGCACCGATCTCTACGGCAACCATACCACCTTCATATAGGTATGCACCTGCATGTTCTGCAAGGGCGCGATAAAAATCAAGCCCATCTGCGCCGCCATCAAGGGCTGCAAGCGGATCGTGCTCGCGCACCTCGCGTGACAAAACTGCAATCTCTTGATGTGGAATATAGGGCGGGTTTGAGACGATCATATGAAAACGCCCACTCACATTTCCAAACCAGTCGCTCTCAAGCGCTGCAAAGCGCTCGCTCACCCCATTGGCTGACGCATTGATTCGCGCCGTTTCCAATGCGCCTTGCGCAACATCCACACCCACGCCGTGCAGCGCCTCAAAACGATGCAGAAGAGAAATCACGATTGCGCCCGTGCCTGTTCCCATATCGAGCAATTCGACACGTTGATGCTTTTTCAGCAAGGTTTCAAGGCCTGGAATGACAAGCTCCACCAGCGCTTCCGTATCGGCACGCGGCTCCAGCGTTGCGGGCGAAAGCTGAAACGGCAGGCCATAAAATTCGCGGGCCCCAAGGATTCGATGCACCGGCTCACCAGCAACGCGCCGCTCAACGGCCTCGCGCAGACGCGCTAAAGCATGCGCTTCAATCTGCATCTCCGGCGTAGAAATAAGATCAAGCCGCGTTGCACCCGTTGCCCATTCAAGGAGCAACCGTGCATCGAGATCGGGAGTCTCACTCGATGATTGCCGCAATCGCATGCGGGTATCAGCCATCAGCGCATCGAGGCGTTGAGCCATTATGCATCCAGCTCGCTAAGAAGCGCCGTCTGATGATCGGAAATCAGCGCATCGATCAATTCGTCCAACTCGCCAACCATCACGCGGTCGAGCTTGTAGAGGGTAAGATTGATGCGATGATCGGTAACACGCCCCTGCGGAAAGTTATAAGTTCGAATACGCTCCGAACGGTCGCCGGAACCGACCTGGCTGCGGCGCGATTCTGATCGTTCACTATCGGCTTTCTGGCGTTCCATATCATAAAGCCGGGCGCGCAAAATCTGCATCGCGCGGGCGCGATTCTGGTGCTGCGATTTTTCCGCCTGCACAACCATGATACCGGTTGGAATGTGAGTGATACGCACAGCCGAATCGGTCGTGTTGACGTGCTGCCCGCCTGCACCGGACGCACGCATGGTGTCGATACGAATGTCTTCATTGCGAACTTCGATATCAATGTCTTCGGCTTCGGGCAGCACGGCGACAGTTGCGGCAGAGGTATGGATACGCCCGCCACCCTCGGTTTCGGGCACGCGCTGTACGCGATGCACGCCCGATTCAAATTTCAGCTTTGAGAAAACGCCCTTGCCCGAAACCGTTGCGATAATTTCCTTATAGCCGCCCGCGTCGCCTTCGCTCGCCGACACCATTTCGACACGCCAGCCTTTTTCAGCCGCATAACGCTCATACATACGAAACAGATCACCGGCGAAAAGGGCCGCTTCCAGCCCGCCCGTGCCAGCACGGATTTCAAGAATGGCGTTCTTCTCATCCGCGGCATCTTTCGGCAGCAGCAAAATCTGCACTTCCTGCTCGAGCGCCTCGATGCGCTTTTCGACCGTGGGCAATTCCTCGGTTGCCAAGGCGCGCATTTCGGCATCGCTTGAGGCATCATCGCGCATCGCGGCAAGATCTTTCGCTTCCTTGCGCGCGTTGCTCAGATCACGAATTTTACCGACGACGTCCTGCAATTCGGAATATTCGGAAGCAAGTTTTACATAGGTATCGGAATCGGGATTGTTGGCCATCTGGCTTTCAATCATCGAGAACCGCTTCAAAAGCTGGTCCATCCGCTCCTGCGGCAAGGCTATCATGTCATGTCCTAAAAATTCTGGGAAACGTCGTGCTAGTATGGAGAATGGCTGCAGCGCGTAAAATGCGCATGCGCTCAAGAATAACCAGGCGCTTCGCTATAACGGAATATCGTTGTCTTCAGCAAATTGCAGCAAAAGCTCGCGCAGGGAATGTGCAGTGTTCGGCTTGTCCAGTTTCTCGGTCAAGAGCGCATTGAGCTTGCCCGCGTCAAGGGACGCCAGCATCGCCTTGACTGGACCGATTGCCGCCGCCGACATGGAAATGGAGCGGAAGCCAAGGCCAATCAACGCCATAGCGGTCAATGGCCGACCGGCCATTTCACCGCAAAGCGTGACGGGTGTGTTGTTGCGCGCACCTGCATCGAGAATATGGCGCAGCGCCCGCAGGAAGGCCGGAGACAATTGATCGAAACGGCTTGAAATCAGCGAATTGCCACGATCGACCGCCATCAGAAACTGGAAAAGGTCATTGGAGCCGATCGACACAAAATCGACGATCGTCATCAATTCATCGAGCTGCCAAAGCAATGCCGGCACCTCGACCATGGCCCCAAGCTTCATGCGCGTGGGCAGGCTGTGGGCAAATTTCGAAAGATGTCGCACTTCGCGCTCGATGATCTCGCGTGCCGCCTTCACCTCACTGACTTCCGTCACCATCGGCAGCATGAGGCGCAACTCGCCGCCACCCGAAGCTTTCAGGAGTGCCCGCAACTGCGTGCGCAACAGACCCGGACGGTCAAGCGTCAGGCGAATGGCCCGCCAACCAAGGGCGGGGTTTTCCTCATGGGCTGCGGCACTGAAATAGGGCAATACCTTGTCGCCGCCGATATCGAGCGTACGAAAAGTGACTGGCTTGCCGTTTGCCGCTTCGATCACCGAGCGATAAAGTCGCTCCTGCTGCTCGGCACGCGGAAAAGTCGATGCGACCATGAATTGCAGTTCTGTACGAAACAGACCAATACCGGACGCACCCGATTCGGCGAGCTGCGGCAAGTCTACCAGCAGCCCCGCATTCATCATCAGTGCAACTTCTGCACCGTCCACGGTCATTGCCGGTTTGTCGCGCAATTCGCGATAATGCGCCTGACGCCGCGCACGGAAACGCACCTTTTCCGCGTAAGCCGATTCGAGATCGGCCTGGGGGCGCAGATGCACCATGCCCTCATCGCCATCGATAATGACAGCATCGTTGTTTTCGGCCATGGACACCACGCCCTTGGCCTGCCCTACGACCGGAATGCCCATCGCGCGCGCCACGATCACCACATGGCTGGTGGCGGCACCATCTTCCAGAACAACTCCGCGCAGACGTTCACGCGGATAATCAAGCAATTCGGCAGCGCCCATGGAGCGGGCCACGATGATCGCATCCTTGAGAAGCGTTTCACCCATCGTCTTGACGTCACGGCCCATCAATTGCCTGAGCAGGCGATTGGCAAGATCGTCGAAATCAGACAAGCGCTCGCGCATATAGGGGTCCGTCAGGTGCACCATGCGTGCGCGGGTATCGCTCTGCACCTTTTCAACCGCAGCTTCAGCGGTAAGCCCGTTATGGATCGCTTCTTCCAGACGCCGCACCCAGCCGCGATCATGCGCAAACATGCGATAGGCCTCGAGCACTTCACGGTGTTCGCCTTCCGCTGCAACGTCGCGGCGCGACAGCATGTCATCGATGGAAATGCGCAAGAAACCAAGCGCTTCTGCGAGCCGCTCGAGTTCGGCCTGACTATCCTCGTTGAAAAGATTGGTCACGACGATGCGTGGCTCATGCAGCACGACATGACCGAGTCCGATGCCGTCATTAAAGGCATAGCCAGTCACACTCATCGGGCGACCGAGGTCCAGCTCAATGCCCGGGCGCGAGAGGCGCAACCCGTCACCGGACGCAATAATTTCGGCCAGAACCATCGCCGTTGTTTCAAGCGCTTCAACCTCGTCTTCGCGATATGCCCGCTTGGTCTGGTTCTGGACGACAAGAACGCCCAAAGTGCGGCCAGCACGCAAAACAGGAACGCCGAGGAATGAATTATAGGCTTCTTCGCCGGTTTCCGGCAGGTAGGCAAAAGCGGGATGGCTTTGTGCGTCGGTGAGGTTCAAGGGACGCGCACTTGCAGCAATCGTGCCGACCAGACCTTCTCCCAGCCGCAATTGCGCCAGATGCACGGATTGCGGATTAAGACCTTCGGTTGCGTAAAGCTCTAGCATGCCGTCGGCACGCAGAATATAGAAAGAGCAAACCTCGGCCACCATGTTTTGTGCGATTTCGCGAACGATCCGGTCGAGGCGATCCTGCGGTTCAAGCGGCTCCGCCATCAATTCGCGCAATCGCCGGAGCAATACGCGGGGACCGGTTGTCAAATCACGCATGACCGTCGGGGTTTCCTTTCAGATGTCCGAACTGCTTTCATAAACCAATCTCATTATCGGCTCACGAAGCATTATGCTGATTCCTTTGTGAGCATTTTTGACACCCGCGTCCAGAGCTTTGAGCATAAATTATATCGCCTCTCGAAATGTTGCAGTGCCGCGCTTCGTTATAAAGCGCGGCACAATCACAATTCATCGGCGGAAATAATCCGTTTTGGAACGCTACAGCGCATCCCTACTTATCGAGACCATAGACGGCGTGAAGCGTGCGCACCGCCAATTCCGCATAAGGGCCGTCGATCAGAATGGAAATCTTGATTTCCGATGTGGTGATCGCGCGGATATTGATGCCTTTTTCAGCAAGCGCCTTGAAGGCCGTTGCGGCAACGCCGGTATGGCTGCGCATACCGATGCCGATAACCGAAATCTTGGCCAGGCCGCCTTCGGACTGGATATTGTCAAAACCGATCTCGTTCTTGACCTTGTCGAGAGCCTTAAGCGCCTTATCAACGTCGCCGGTCGGAACCGTAAACGTCATATCGGTCTTTGAACCGTCTTCCGACACGTTCTGCACGATCATATCGACATTGATATGATCTTCGGCGAGCGGACCGAAAATGGCTGCGGAAATGCCCGGCCTGTCGGCCACGCGCCGCAGCGAAATCTGCGCTTCATCCTTTGCAAAGGCAATACCTGTGACGACCTGCTGTTCCACGATTTCATCCTCGTCGCAAATAAGCGTTCCGGGCGGATTGATCGGATCACCCATGCCCGGCGCATCGGGGTCCGTAAAGCTTGAGCGCACAAAGGTTCGCACCTTGTGCACCATGGCAAGTTCAACCGAGCGAACCTGCAGAACCTTGGCACCCAGCGAGGCCAATTCCAGCATTTCCTCAAAGGAAATCTTTGGCAGGCGCTTTGCCTTGGGTTCGATGCGCGGATCGGTGGTATAAACGCCATCCACATCGGTATAGATATCGCAGCGATCAGCCTTCACACCGGCGGCAATCGCCACAGCGGACGTATCCGAGCCCCCGCGTCCCAGTGTGGCAACGCGATTATCCGGGCCGATGCCCTGAAAACCGGCGACAACTGCAACCTGCCCCATCTCCATGCGGCGGATCATTTCCGATCCGTCGATTTCCTGAATGCGCGCAGCACCATGCGCATTGTCAGTCCTGATCGGAACCTGCCAGCCTTGCCATGAACGCGCATCGACGCCGATCGATTGCAGCGCGATTGCCAGAAGCCCGCTCGTCACCAATTCACCGGAAGCGACAATGGCGTCATACTCGCGGGCATCGTAAAATGGCGAGCTTGCGCCGCACACTTTTGGCATGCTCTGCACCCAGTTGACCAGTTCATTGGTCTTGCCGGACATTGCAGAAACAACGACGGCAACCTGATTGCCTGCATCGACCTCACGTTTGACGTGGCGCGCCACATTATAGATGCGTTCCAGATCGGCCACCGAAGTGCCGCCGAATTTCATCACGATGCGCGCCATTGAAGGAGAGGTCCCGCTGTTTGGAAAATTACACTCTTACCTGCTCAAACATTATAATCTTGCGACAGGTAAACCCGGGGTCACATAGCTAAAATGTCGCGGCTCCGCAAGACCGTGTTGCGCATCTTCGTATGATTGAGCCATGAAAGCGGCAAATTGATTTGCTCCTTGACTTTAGAGCGCGTTTCGATGTGATTAAATCAGATCGGTGCTCTAAAGGTTGGTTTTAACGCGCATCTTATTCGAAAACCGCTTTGCACTTTTCGGGATGCGCTTTAAGGCGCTACCTTGGAAGGCAGAACACGGCACAGACGTTGCAGCGCCGTCAGGAGAACATGATGACCGAAACCGCCCGCACCACAATCGACGCTTCCGAGATCGAACATTTTTCGCGCATTGCCGCTGAATGGTGGAACCCGCAGGGTAAATTCCGTCCGCTGCACAAGTTCAATCCGACGCGGCTTGCCTATATCAAGGAAAAAATTTGCGAAAAATTCGGTCGCGATCCCAAAAGTCCAAAACCTTTTGAAGGCTTGCGGCTACTCGATATCGGCTGCGGCGGCGGTCTTTTATGCGAACCGATGGCACGCCTGGGAGCAACCGTTATTGGCGCCGATGCGTCTGAAACCAATATTGAAGTGGCCAAAATCCATGCCGCGCAAAGCGGCGTCGAGGTTGATTACCGCGCCACCACCGCAGAAGCGCTGGCTGAGGCAGGAGAAAAATTCGATATCGTGCTCAATATGGAAGTGGTCGAGCACGTCTCCGACATCGATCTTTTCATGTCGGCGACCAGCGAGATGGTGAAACCCGGCGGGCTGATGTTCGTCGCCACCATCAACCGCACGCTCAAGGCCTATGGGCTGGCGATCCTGGGTGCTGAATATGTGTTGCGCTGGTTGCCGCGCGGCACACACCAATATGACAAGCTGGTGCGTCCGCAGGAACTGGAAACCGCACTTGCAAAATCCGGCCTCACCATCATCGACAAGCTCGGCGTGAGCTATAATCCGCTGACTGACAGCTGGAGCCGCTCACGCGACCTGGATGTAAACTACATGATGCTGGCTGAACGGCTACAATAAGAATTTCAAACCGGAAACATCTGAATCCGTCACCACAAATGCGTTAGTTCTGGTCTTCCGGAAAAACCGGAAGTGGCAAGACGTCCACCCCATCCTCAAGCAATGAATGCACGTCCTCGTGGCTGGCTTCGCCATAGATGCCGCGTGTTTCCGCTTCGCCAAAATGAATTTTTCGCGCTTCTTCGGCGAATTTATCGCCGACATAATCCGCATTTTCGCGCACCTTTCGGCTGAGATCGCGCATCTCATTGAGGACTTTTTTCTGCGCTTCGCCCAACGCAATCGCGATTTTTTCTTTCTGCCGGTTGGTCGATACGGCAGGCGCCATAAGCGATTTCTGCACATTTTGCGAGTTGCAGACCGGACAGGCGACAAGCTGGCGTTCCGACTGCCGGTCAAAATCCGCATTGTCGCGAAACCAGCCTTCAAAATCATGGCCGTGATCGCAGTGAAGCGAAAAGCGGATCATAGATTTACGCACTCTCTGTTTGTTTTGCGGCAACCGATTTCAGCGTGAACTCACGCGCATTTTTCAAATTCGGTACCTTTACCCGTGCCGCCGCACTTTCACTCACATCGATATCGGCAAGGATCACATCCGGCTCACTATGATCGGCCTCAGCCAAAATCTTTCCCCATGGTGACACGATCAGCGAATGACCATAGGTTTCGCGGCCATCCTCATGCACACCGCCCTGCGCGGCAGAAATCAGGAAGGCACCATTTTCAATGGCCCGCGCACGCTGCAAAACGTGCCAGTGCGCCTCGCCTGTCTGTTTTGTAAATGCAGCAGGCCCCGTAATCACGTTGGCTCCCGCCAGCGCCTGTGCCCGGAAAAGCTGCGGAAAGCGAATATCGTAGCAGATCGCCATGCCAAGATTGGCAAAAGGCAGTGAAGCTACAACTGTTTCCCGACCCGGCTCGTAGGTGGCCGATTCGCGCCAGCTTTCGCCATTGTCGAGATCGACATCGAACATGTGGATCTTATCGTAAGTAACCAGCTTTTCACCGCTCGGCGTGAAGATCGCGCCACGATTGGCAATTTTTCCGTCTGCTCTCGCAATCGCGGTGGAGCCGATATGCAGGAAAATGCCGTGCCTTTTGGCGAAGATCATAGCTGCCGCAAACACCGGATCATTGGCTTCATCGCGCAATGTCGCCTTGAAAGCTTCGCGGTCGCGCATCAAGGCTCCGGTCATTTCGGGCGTCTGCACGTAATGCGCACCTTTGGTGGCAGCTTCAGCAACCTGTTTTTCCAGCACCTCGATATTGCGTCCAATATCGACGCCCGAACGCATCTGAATGGCTGCGGCGCGGAAAATGCTCATTCCCAAAAATCCTTATTTCAATTCGCCAGTTTCAAGCAGATGATCCAGCTTGTGATCATATTCAAGTTCAAAAAGATCATCGCATCCGCCGACATGTACGGAGCCGACAAATATCTGCGGAAATGTATTGCGGCCCGAGCGCTCTTGCATCTCCGCACGCAGGTCCGGTGCGAGCGCACTGATCTCCTTGAATGCCACATTTTTGCGGGTCAAAAGATTGACGGCGCGCGTGCAATAAGGGCAGCCGGGACGCGTATAGATGGTGACATCAACCATGAAAAACTCCATTCGTTGCACCCTATATAATGAGAAACATGCCTGTCTGGAAGGCCTGCCGGTCTCACAAGTCTGGCAGAACGCGGCTGAAGGTGAGAACATCGACGGTTTTTGCACCGCCGCGCAAAAGGGCGCGGGTCGCAGCCTTGACGGTGGCACCCGTCGTGTAAACATCATCGATCAGCAGGACCCGACGTCCCCGCACATGGATTTCGTGCGCTTTGGGAGCACGAAACGCGCCATCGACATTGCGTTTGCGCTCTTTCATGCCAAGCCCGATCTGGCGCTCTGTACGCCTGATGCGCTTTAAAGCTTGTGGCACAAAGGGTCTGGCCTCCAGTTGCGACAAAGCGCGCGCCAGCTCCGCCGACTGGTTGAAACGACGTTGTAAGAATCGCCAGCGATGCAGCGGCACCGGCAGGATTACATCACAATCATCGAGCAGCTCGCGGCCTGCACGCTGCATCCATCGTGCCATCCAAGGTGCCAGATCAGTGCGGTCATGAAATTTCAGCGCCACGGCCATGCGCTGCGCGGCCCCTTTATGCACCACAGCCGAGCGCAGGCGGCGAAACGGTGGTGGATCGGCAATCGCCTCGGCACTCTTGAAACCATCACCGAAATCATAAGCGAATGGCGTACCGAAGACCGGGCAATAGGGCTTCTCAATAAACCGTAAATCCGACCAGCAATCCGGGCAGAGCGTTCCGGGCTGCGAGACATGCGTGCGGCAACCAATGCAGGCGGCAGGAAAAAGCAGATTGGCAGCCTCCCACCCCACCCTGCCTAGCGGAACACGCACGGCAGAATAAAGCCTTCGCAAAAAGGTTTGATGATCTATGCCCCGTTCCGCCATTGCATTCGCCCCCTTCCGAATGCATTTATCCCCAAAACGAGATTATCGATTATGGTCAGAAAGAAAAGTGGATTTCAATGTCTGCCCAAGAAAAGTCTGCCTATGAAAAGCCTGCTTCCGAAAGCGCAATTTTTGACCGCGATCTTCTGCTCGCCTTTCGCCGCCGCGCTTTCAGACGTGGAATAACCGACGCGGATTTTCTTCTGCGCCGCGCAGCCGACGATCTGGAAGAACGTCTTGATGCCGTCGAGCGGCATTTTGAAGTAGCGGTCGATCTTGCCGGCCATACGGGTCTCGCAGCCAGCGCCATTGCGCGTTCGGGCAAGGCAGACACAGTCGTTCGCATCGAGAAGGACAAAGCTTTTCTGGCAGACCCATTTGCGGGTATTGTCGGCGACGAAGAAGCGCTGCCGCTCAAGCCCGCAAGTGCTGATCTCATTGTCTCGCTGATGTCGATGCACGCCACCAATGACACGCCGGGTGTCATGTTGCAGATCGCCCGCGCCTTAAAACCGGATGGATTGTTTCTGGGAGCCTTGAGCGGCAATGGGACGCTTGGCGAATTACGTGAAAGCCTGCTTCAGGCCGAAGTGGAACTGACCGGCGGCGCATCGCCGCGCGTCTTTCCCTTCGCCGATGTGCGCGATGTCGGTGGACTTTTGCAGCGGGCAGGTTTTGCCCTGCCGGTGACAGATGTCGAAAACGCAACCGTGCGCTATGATTCGCTCTTCAACCTGATGGCCGATCTGCGTGCCATGGGCATGCAAAATGTGCTATGGGATCGTTCGCGCAAGCCCGTCTCAAAGCGCCTTTTCCTGCGTGCCGCTGAAATTTATGCCGAACGATTTAGCGATTCCGATGGCCGCATCCGCGCCACCTTTTCTACCATCTGGCTTTCCGGTTGGGCACCGCACCAGTCGCAGCAAAAACCGCTGAAACCGGGTTCCGCCAAAACATCACTGGCCGAGGCTCTGAAAAAAGCAGAAGAAAACTAGTTACAAGTGTCAGCTGGAAGGCCATTGGTCGCAATGACACACGGTGGACCATCGCGCTTGATCGATCCGGTCATGACGCGATCGACATTATCCGGCAAGACCGATTGCGCCGCCTTGCGGTTGGCCTGCTCGCTGAGGATCGGGATAATGATCAGCGCAAGAGCAAAAGCGGCGGAGCCGAACAACAAAACGACGCGCAACATACCGCGTCCCACTTTCGACAGCGGTCCCGGCGTATTTTCATTCACGGATCGACTGAAATAATTGTTGTCGAGACTCATAGACCCACTCCAGCGCACTTATTTTTGAACCATGGCGCAAGGGAGTGAATCATCGATTAACGCATTGGAAAGAATCGCAATTAAGTGCCGGAACTTTCTTAAAGCAGATCGATCAGAAACGGAATCAGCGGCTCATCGGCTGGCGGCATGGGATAATCACGCATATCCTTTGGCCGCACCCATTTCAGTGCCTGCCCTTCAAGGCCGCGCGGTATACCTTCATATCGACGACAGATATAAAGCGGCATCAAAAGATGAAAGCTTTCATAGGTGTGGCTTGCGAAAGTCAGCGGTGCGAGACAGTCAACCTTCGTCTTGATACCGATTTCTTCCTGTAATTCGCGAATGACCGTTTCTTCGGGTGTTTCACCTGCTTCAACTTTGCCGCCGGGAAACTCCCACAGGCCTGCAAGTTGCTTGCCTTCCGGGCGCTGGGCCAGCAAAACCCGGCCATCAGAATCCACCAGCGCAACGGCACCAACCAGAATAATCGGGCGCGATTTCAGATCATTCATTTGTCATTGCTCTCCCGGTAGAAATAGCGATAGGCTTCCTTAAAACCAAACCGCTCATAAATTTTGAGGCCCGCCACATTATCGGCACCGATTTGCAGCCATGCGGTTCTGGCACCACAATTAGCCGCCCATTTGAGCGCGGAACCAACAATTTTATTGCCAAAACCCTTGCGCCGCTCATCAGGCAAGGTCGCAACATCAAACAGCGCAGCCATCGCGCCATCCTGCACGCAAATCGTGCTTGCGACCGAGCGTCCTTCCTGTTGAAGAACAAACATACCCTTGTTCAGACGGATGCTATCGAGAACCGCCACAATACCAGCGCGCAGTGTATCTGCATGGCCATGGATCGCAACGGATGTATCGGCGAAGCGCTGGATATCCGCAATCGGATCCAGATCGAAAGCATCGGAAAGTTCGCCATTGGTAAGATTGACCGTCATGACGATGGTTTCTTCCTTTCGCGTCCAGCCAAGGGCTTCGAGATGCGCGTCAAGTGCGTGCGGCGCAAGTGGCGAGAGCCGGAAACACGGCGCCCTTCCAGCTGCTCGAAACTGTTCGACCGCTCTTCCCACACGGTTGGCAATATCGCGTATATCGCCCGGATCAAGCGGATTGACCGAGTTAAGTCGCTTGGATGGGTGCGCCGGTGTCAAACGTATGGCCCATGTGCCGTCGTAGTGGACTGAACCGGCAGGCCATGCGCGAAAGCCCACAGCTTCCAGTTGGCGGACAACGGCGAGATTGGGCATATCCTTGTGTCCCTAGGCCGTCAGCTACGATAATCGCCGTTGATCGCCACATACTCCTTGGTCAGGTCACAGGTCCATACCGTAGCCTTACCGCGACCGATACCAAGATCAACGCGAATACGGATATCTTCGCCCTTCATGTAATCGGACGTCGCATCTTCGGAATAGGCGGGATCACGTTCGCCTTGATGCGCCACGCGAATATCGCCGAACCAGATCGCCAGAAGGTCGCGATCTGCGGGCTCCCCCGCCTTGCCAACTGCCATGACCACACGGCCCCAATTGGCGTCCTCTCCCGCCACTGCCGTTTTCACCAGCGGCGAATTGGCGATCGAAAGTGCAATCTTCTTGGCAGAAACCGCGGATTTTGCGCCCGTGACTTCAACTTCCACCATCTTGCGTGCGCCTTCACCATCGCGCACGACCTGAAGGGCCAGCGATTTCAAAATGCGCCTGAGCGCTTTTTTGAATTCGGTCAGTCGCTTGTCGTCCTTATCGGTGACCTTTGGCGCTCCGCGCTCGGCAGCACTGCCCGTTGCAAACAGCATCAGGGTGTCAGACGTAGAGGTATCGCTATCCACCGTCACCGCATTGAAACTCTTGTCCGCACCTTTCGAGAGCAGGCTTTGCAACACGTCCGATTTAATCGGCGCGTCGGTAACGATAAAGGACAGCATGGTCGCCATATCCGGCGCGATCATGCCCGCCCCCTTGGCGATACCGTTGATCGTCACGGGAACCTGTCCAAGCAAAACAGTTTCTGTGACGATTTTGGGATAGGTGTCGGTAGTCATGATCGCCTTGGCGGCATCAAGCCATGCATCGCCGCGCGCATCTTTCGCCATATTACCCAAAAGATGCGAAAATTTCGATGCATCGAGCGGTTCGCCAATCACGCCGGTCGAGGCCAAAAACACATCGCTCGTCTTGCAGCCAATCGCCTTGGCCGCCGCTTCCGCTGTGGCCTTGGTGGCTTGTGCACCTTTTTTCCCGGTAAAGGCATTGGCATTGCCGGAATTCACCACAACTACACGCGCCTTGCCATGCTTGAGACTCTGGCGGCAGAAATCGACCGGCGCGGACGGACACAGTGAACGTGTGAAAACGCCAGCCACTTCCGCAGGCTGATCAAACACCATCAGCATCACATCGGTTCGCCCCTTATATTTGATGCCCGCCTCGGCGGTGGCGATGCGAACACCGTGAATGGCGGGCATTGTGGGGTAATGTTTGGGGGCAAGCGGCGATACGGACGCAGACATGATGGCCTCAAGGAAATCGGGTAAATCCGGGACGAAAACAGGAAGCGTGATTCTCTCGCATTGGAAAGATTTACAGCGCAAAATCAAGCGGAAACCGCGTTGAAAACAAAAACGCCCCGGAAAGCGTCAAGGCTTGACCGGGGCGTTTGATCATTCGCAGAAATTTACTGCTTTGGCGTTTCGGTTGCCGGCGTTTCGCCCTTGGCAGCCTCGTCCTGTGCGGCAGCAGCTTCCTTCATCGCCTTGTCGATGGCTGGATCCTTATAATCGATCTTCATACCGTCACGCAGTTCCTTGACGGTCGCGACATAACGCTCACGCATGACGATGGAACGAATCTGTTCCTTGACTTCATCGAACGAAGGCGGCTGCTTGGTGCGACGGTCTTCAAGCTGGATGACATGAAAACCAAACTGCGTCTGTACCGGCTCCTTGGTATATTCGCCGGGTTTCAATGCAAGTGCTGCTTTCTCGAATTCCGGGACCATCTGGCCTTCGCTGAAATAGCCGAGATCGCCACCATTTGCAGCCGAACCATCGGTCGAGCTTTCCTTGGCAAGGTCCTCGAACTTGGCACCGCCTTCGAGCTTCTTGATAATCGCGGCGGCTTCTTCCTTGTCCTTCACCAGAATGTGACGGGCACGCACTTCGACCTGCGGCGGAATTGCGGCGATTTCCTTGTCATAACGGGTACGGACTTCGTCATCGCTGATCTTGTCGACGATGACGTCCTTGAAATATTCATTATGCAACGCGCGTTCACGCAAGAATTCCAGACGTTTCTTGAATTCGTCCGTCTGATCAAGCTTGTCCTTTTGTGCTTCCGCAGCCAACACCTTGATGTCGATGAGGGCTGCAAGGGCTGCCAGACGGCGCTGCTCAACTGGCAGGCGTGCGAATTGCGGATCAAGGTCGCCAGCGGCCTGATCGACTTCACCAACGGTCACATCCGTGCCATTGACGGTCGCCAGAACCTTGGACGGATCTTCCTTTTCCGCAGGCTGGGCCGCGGTTTGTGCCGCATCCGCTGGCTGGGCCGCGTCCTGGGCAAAAGTGGCAGTGCCTGAAAAACCGGCAAGCGCAACAGACGTGGCAAGAATGGCAACGGCCTTGCGGGAAGATAGTTTGAGGATGGATTTCATATAAGATTCACTCCTTCGAGGCCATTTACCGGCATGATGAATGCGGCAGAATTTGGCCCGGCCACGACCATATTGAGCCGGACGGGCAGAAAATGTCGAATTTTCGCGCCGTTCCAAGCAACGTTGACATCGCTTGACGCCCCACTTATCTGTCCTTCGACCTTGCGTCCAGAACATTTACCGCGCAAAAGCCCGCTTCTGGCAGGTTTTAGCATCCGGAAATGCGCTGGAGGCAGACAACAGAAACGTCGATATTTTGAAGTTTTAGATGCTTTCTGTAAGCGGCGGGTGGGCATTGCACCGCAACAGCGCCTGAAAAGGCGGCTTTCGCTCAGTGCTTTTCTTGCATTTGTTTGAATAGGCGTGAATAAAGCATTCGACATTGCCGGAAGCGCTTCCGGCTGAACGGACAGGAAAGGACCAGAGATGGTCAGCTTTGGCGGCTTCGCCCGCAAGATATTCGGTTCATCCAATGACCGCCGCGTAAAGACCCTTCGTCAGCGGGCAGAGCAGATTACTGCGCTTGAAAAGAATTACGAAACGCTCAGCAATGAACAGCTTCAGGCCAAGACTGCGGAATTTCGCGCGAGCCTCGCCGCGGGAAAGAGCGTCGATTCCTTGCTGCCTGACGCTTTCGCAACCGCACGCGAAGCCGCCAAGCGCGTGCTGGGCATGCGTCCTTTCGATGTGCAGTTGGTCGGCGGCATGGTCCTGCACGAACGCGGCATCGCTGAAATGCGCACCGGTGAAGGCAAGACGCTGATGGCGACATTGCCGGTTTACCTCAATGCACTGGAAGGCAAGGGCGTTCACGTTGTCACCGTCAACGACTATCTTGCGACACGCGACGCCGAAACCATGGGCGTTCTTTACAACTTCCTCGGTCTGACCGTCGGTGTCATCAAGCACGGCCTTGACGATGACGAGCGCAAGGCAGCATACGCCTGCGACATTACCTATGCGACCAATAACGAGCTTGGTTTCGATTATCTGCGCGACAATATGAAATATGAACGCGCGCAGATGGTACAGCGCGGCCATAACTATGCCATCGTCGATGAAGTGGACTCGATCCTCATCGATGAAGCGCGTACACCGCTGATCATTTCTGGCCCGCTGGAAGATCGCTCGGATTTCTACAATCTTATCGACACCTTCATTCCGGCCCTTGAGCCGGAAGACTTCGAAATCGACGAAAAGCAGAAGACTGCGATCTTCACCGAGATCGGCACCGAAAAGGTTGAACAGCTTCTCGAAGCCGCCGGTCACCTCAAGGGCGAAAGCCTTTACGACATCGAGAATGTCTCGGTCGTCCATCACCTCAACAATGCGCTTCGTGCGCACAAGCTGTTCCAGCGCGACAAGGATTATATTGTCCGTAACGATGAAATCGTCATCATCGACGAATTCACCGGTCGCATGATGCCCGGTCGCCGGTATTCCGAAGGCCTGCATCAGGCGCTCGAAGCCAAGGAACATGTTACGATCCAGCCGGAAAACCAGACACTGGCCTCGATCACCTTCCAGAATTATTTCCGCATGTATACCAAGCTTTCGGGCATGACCGGAACGGCTGCAACGGAAGCTGAAGAATTCGGCAATATTTACGGCCTCGACGTTCTGGAAATTCCGACCAATCTGCCGGTGCTGCGCATCGACGAAGACGATGAAGTCTATCGCACCGTTGAAGAAAAATACCGCGCCATTGTCAAGGATATCCGCGCCTCGCATGAAAAGGGCCAGCCGGTCCTCGTCGGCACGACCTCGATTGAAAAATCCGAGATTCTGGCCGAGCGTCTGCGTCAGGAAGGGGTCAAGGATTTTCAGGTTCTCAATGCCCGCTACCACGAACAGGAAGCTTTTATCATCGCGCAGGCCGGTGTACCGGGTGCAGTGACGATTGCCACCAACATGGCCGGTCGCGGTACTGATATCCAGCTGGGCGGCAATCTGGAAATGCGCGTGCGTGAGGAACTGACGGATGTGCCCGAAGGCCCGGAACGCGATGCCAAGATCACCGAGATCAAGGCCGATATCGCACGCCTGAAGGAAAAGGCACTGGCTGCCGGCGGTCTTTATGTTCTTGCCACCGAGCGCCATGAAAGCCGCCGCATCGATAACCAGCTGCGCGGTCGTTCCGGTCGTCAGGGCGATCCGGGCCGTTCAAAATTCTACCTGTCGCTTCAGGATGACCTGATGCGCATTTTCGGCTCCAACCGCATGGACGGCATGCTGCAAAAGCTGGGGCTGAAGGAAGACGAGGCAATCGTTCATCCATGGATCAACAAGGCACTGGAAAAAGCCCAGACCAAGGTTGAAGCCCGCAACTTCGAAATCCGCAAGAACCTGCTCAAATATGACGACGTCATGAACGATCAGCGCAAGGTGATCTTCGAGCAGCGGCTTGAAATGATGGATGAGGAAGATCTTACCGAAACCGTGACCGGAATGCGCCATGAGGTCATCGAGGACATGGTCGCACTGCATATTCCCAAAGATGCCTATGCGGAAAAGTGGAATATTGCTGGCCTCAAGCAAGACGTGATCGAAAAACTCAATCTTGACCTGCCGGTTGAAGACTGGGCCAAGGAAGAAGGCATCGCGGAAGAGGAATTCGAGACGCGCATCAAGGATGCCGCCGACAAGGCTGCTGCGGAGAAGGCCGAACGTTTCGGCCCACAGGTCATGACCTATGTCGAGAAATCCGTGATCATGCAGTCGCTTGATAATCTTTGGCGTGAACATCTGGTCAATCTCGACCATCTGCGCTCCGTGGTCGGTTTCCGTGGCTATGCCCAGCGCGATCCGCTCAATGAATACAAGTCCGAAGGTTTTGAGCTGTTTCAATCGATGCTGGCCAGTCTTCGCGAAGTCGTCATCTCGCAGTTGATGCGCGTGGAAATCGTGCGCGAAGCCCCGCCAGAACCGGAATTGCCCCCAATGACCGGCCATCACATCGACGGCACCACTGGCGAAAATGATTTCGACGAAGGCGCATGGGAGCAGCATCAGCACGACAACCGCACCATAGCGTCGGCGGAACGCGATCCGAGTGATCCGTCAACCTGGGGCAAAATCAGCCGCAACGAAGCCTGCCCGTGCGGTTCGGGCAAGAAATACAAGCACTGTCACGGTGCTTTTGAATGATAAGAAACCGGCGCCATGAGCGCCGGTTTTTTTCTCGAACCGATATTTAACCCAACGGGTAATTTCCCTAAGAAAAACTTCTTTCAAATCAAATAAGCAGCTCGCAAGTTCAACAATTTGTGAATATTTTTTGACTGTGCTATCATCTCGCAAGGGAGAGCGAATGATGGGTGGATAAGAAATTCGCAGAAGTGCGTTTTCAGCCTTGGAGAAGGCTACAGAGTACTCTGCGAACAATAAAAACCCAAAACCACCTGCTGCACAAACACCGTTGCGCCCTCCCAGGGAAGGAGATGCGCTATGGAATATCTGCACTATATCAAAACGCTCGATTTCATTTTGATCGGCTTCATTGCGGTCATCGTGCTGTGGAATGTTGTTGAGCATAGTATGCGACGATAACAATTCATTGCACATCAGTTAAGGTGCTACCGATTGAAGTGGGCCTCGGATAGAGTTTCCATTTCATGAGCGGCATTTTGCCGACAGCAGCTTGCTGGAAGGTTTGATCACTACAGATTGAAAAGCTGTATCAGGGGTAATTGACCTGGTTTCTTTTAGCCGGTATATCCCACCCGTTGTCCGCTTTGGACCATATTCATTCTGCTGTGGCAGAAACGTGCGGGTGTGGTGGAACTGGTAGACGCGCCGGACTCAAAATCCGGTTCCGAAAGGAGTGTCGGTTCGATTCCGACCACCCGCACCATCTTCAATCTGAAGACAGCGCAACGCTCATCACATCTATCCTATCAAAGTGGTGGCGATATGATTTCGCCCTTCCCTATCGAGCATAGCTAGCAGCAATACTGGTTGATATACCAAAGGCGTTGCCGTCCAATCGCACGCTGGCTGATCAAGGGCTGGACGCGACGCGCCGGAGACTGGCGGCAAATCCCCCAATAAGGGCGCATCCAACTCCGTGTTTTCATAGAGAGGGATGAAACATGTTCATGCGGTCTCCAGCGCTAGTCCCAAATCGGCTATCAGATCATCGGGGGGCTCGATACCGATGGAAAGACGGATGGTCGATTGCAGCACACCAATGCGTTCGCGCACGGCCACCGGAACACCGGAATGCGTCATCGTCGCGGGATGGCTGGCAAGCGACTCTGTTCCGCCCAGACTGACCGCAAGCTTCAATATCTGCAATGCATTGAGAAAACGGAACGCCGCTTCCTGCCCCCCTGCAATATCGAAAGAGAAAGTCGAACCAGCACCGATGCACTGGCGCTTGAACAAAGTGCCCACATCCGAATCCTCATCGGCAAAAGGCAGATAATGCAGCTTTTCCACCTTTGGATGACCACGTAGGAATTCAGCAATTGCGTGGGCATTGTTATTGGCCCGCTCCATGCGCAGCCCCAAGGTTTCAAGCGATCGCCCCAGCATCCAGCACGAATGCGGATCGAGTTGCGTGCCAATCGCTCCACGCAGCGCCTTAACCTGCTTGACCAGAGATTTTGCACCCAGCACCGCACCAGCAATAAGATCGGAATGACCACCGACATATTTGGTTAGCGAATAAAGCGACAAATCGGCACCATGATCGAGCGGCTTCTGGAACACCGGGCCAAGAAGCGTGTTATCGCAGGCGATAATCGGGCGGTGCCCTTGCCGTGATTCTAACCTGTCGGCAACACGGCGAATCGCTGCAATATCGACCAGACTATTGGTCGGATTGGCTGGCGTTTCGACAAGAATAACCGAAACCCGCCCTTTGCCGAGCGCGTCCGCCGCAGCCTTTTCAATCGACCCTTCATGCACACCATCGGCAAAGGCGACCGCTTCAACACCAAAATTCACAAAGGTTTTTGCCAGAAGCGTTTCTGTACCACCATAGAGTGGCTGCGAATGCAGGATCACATCGCCGGGACGCACAAAGGCGAATAAGGTCGTGGCGATTGCCGACATGCCCGATGAGAACAGTGCCGCACTTTCCGTCCCTTCATAGACCGCGAGACGGTCTTCGACGATCTCACTATTGGGATGATTGAAGCGGGAATAGACCAATCCTGCGCCTACCCCCTCCGGCGGCTCCCTGCGACCGGATACGAAATCGAAGAAATCGCGGCCATCTTCGGCGGTCTTGAAAACGAAGGTCGAGGTCAAAAAGACCGGCGGCTTGACGGCCCCTTCCGAAAGCTCGGGGTCATAGCCGTAATTCAACATCTGCGTTTCTGGATGCAATAGATGATTACCCAGAGCGGTTCTGTACGGTCGCGGCGCGGTCATAAAAGCCTCCTGAAAAGCAGAACTCCTTCGTCCGCGCTCATCGCCCGAACGAAAGAAGTTTAGCAGACAGCGTCAGGAATCTTCTTTCGTTGTTTATCCCTCAAAGGAAATCGCTGCCAAGCAACAAAGCGCAAAAGGAATAATGCGCCTACTTGATGATCAGCACAGGCACGGAACTCAGCGACAACACTTCTGCCGCCTGACTGCCGAGAAGGAGCTTGTTGACGCCGCGCCGCCCGTGAGAGGCAATGACGATCAGGTCGCAGCCTCTGGTCTTGGCGGCTTCGACAATGCCCTGGGCCGGAGACTGGTTTTCGACATGGACCGCTTGCGCAGCAACACCTGCCGCTTCAGCGATCGTCTTGGCTTTCGTCAGAATTTCACCCGCGGCCTTGGTGATCGCCTCGCGATACTCCTGAAAGGCCGCAGGACTGGACGCCCATTCCGCAGCAACAACGATACCATAGGATGGCAAAAGTTCAGTCACGGAAACGAAGGTGACCTGCGCGCCAACGCCCTTGGCCAGTGCCACACCCTGCTCCACGCCCTTTTCAGCCAGTTCCGACCCGTCAGTCGCAATCAGAATATTCCTATACATCACATGATTTCCTCGTTGCCTGATTATGAATTCATTCTAAATGCATCACCCATCCTGACACATTGACGTGGATCAATCGGGATCCCATCAGCCTAATACGGACACGCCAGTTTTCCGCGAAACCATATTTCAAAAATGACAATCAAAAAGAATATTTTTCTAAATTCATGTCGGTAATTGCATGCAATCGCCTAGGCTTTTGCTCTATTTCCTCTTAAACTTTGCGCAACACAAAGGGAGTTTCAGCCATGAACAAAACACTTGGCACAAAAGCCGACAGAAAAGTCGGTCGCGGACACGTTTACGGTTCCATTCTGGAGACAATCGGCAATACACCGCTGGTTCGCATTGATAAATTCGCCAAGGAAAATGGCGTCGTCGCCAATCTTCTGGTGAAGCTTGAATTCTTCAATCCATTGGCAAGCGTCAAGGATCGTATCGGCCTGGCACTGATTGAATCCCTTGAGGAACAGGGCAAGGCTGTTCCCGGCAAAACTGTTTTTGTGGAACCCACATCCGGTAATACCGGCATCGCGCTGGCTTTTGCAGCCGCCGCCAAAGGCTATCGTCTTATGCTGACCATGCCCGAAACCATGTCGATCGAACGCCGCAAGCTTCTCAAGCTTCTGGGCGCCGAACTGGTGCTGACCGAAGGTGCCAAGGGCATGAAAGGCGCGATTGCCAAGGCTGAGGAAATCGCACAGGACAATCCCGATGCCGTGATCCCGCAGCAGTTCGAGAACCCTGCCAACCCGGACATTCATCGTCGCACCACGGCGGAAGAAATCTGGAACGATACCAATGGTGAAGCCGATATTCTGATCTCCGGCATTGGCACCGGCGGCACGATCACCGGTGTCGGTCAGGTGATCAAGGAGCGTAAGCCATCCTTCAAGGTGGTGGCGGTGGAGCCGAAGGATTCGCCCGTTCTCTCTGGCGGCACACCCGGTCCGCACAAGATTCAGGGCATCGGTGCCGGCTTCGCACCAAAGACGCTCGACACCAATGTTTACGATGAGGTCGTTCAGATTTCCAATGACGATGCCTTTGCCAATGCGCGCCTGATCGCCCGCATCGAAGGCATTCCGGTCGGCATTTCATCCGGTGCCGCATTGGCTGCAGCCATTGAAGTCGGCAAGCGCCCAGAAAACGCCGGCAAGAACATCGTTATCATTATTCCATCCTTCGCAGAGCGCTATCTTTCGACAGCCCTTTTTGAAGGTCTTGAATAGAAATATCGCATTGAAAACACAAAAGCCGGGGCGTCATGCGCTCCGGCTTTTTTATGCTGCGAGTATAATCCGAAAATATCAGTGGCTCATCCGCTGAGCGCAAGCCGGGCCCGGCCCGCGCATATAATGGCGCTCGGGCCTGTAGCTCGGTGCAACGAACTCGCGGATGACATTTACGCTGTCACGTAGCTGAACAAGGATGCTCATCGTTTTCACCTTCATCGAAACATACTGTCCGGAATTCCGAACATCTTAATGAAAACTTTAACAATTAAAGATGAACAAGCCCTAAATCCGCATCGTTAATGATAAGTAAATGGTAACGATAAACCTGTTTTCCACAGCACTGTGAGCCCATGCAATCGGAATGAAGCCAAAGTTACCGCGTCGGGACCGGCTCTTCGCCACGGTAATCGTAAAAACCGCGTCCTGTCTTGCGGCCCAGCCAGCCCGCTTCGACATATTTGACCAGCAACGGACAAGGGCGATATTTTGAATCCGCCAGACCGTCATGCAGCACCTGCATGATCGACAGGCAGGTGTCGAGCCCGATGAAATCGGCAAGCTGCAACGGCCCCATCGGATGGTTGGCGCCAAGCTTCATGGCTGTATCGATGGCTTCAACGCTGCCCACACCTTCATAAAGCGTATAAATCGCCTCATTGATCATCGGCAGCAGAATGCGGTTGACGATAAAGGCTGGAAAATCTTCCGCCACCGTCACCGTCTTGCCAAGGGCTGCAACAAAATCATTGGATTTGCGGAATGTGTCCTCTTCTGTCGCAATACCGCGCACCAGTTCCACCAGTTTCATCACCGGCACAGGATTCATGAAATGAATACCGATGAAACGTTCCGGGCGATCCGTTGTTGATGCAAGCCGGGTGATGGAGATTGAGGACGTGTTGGTGGCCAGAATGGCTTCGGGATTAAGGATCGGGCAAATCTGGGCAAAAATCTTGCGCTTGACGGTTTCGTCTTCCGTCGCAGCCTCGATTGCCAAATCGACAGCCGCCAGATCTTCCATGGAATTTGCAGGCGCGATCAGCTTCATAGCCGCTTCGCGCTCGCTTTCCTGCAATTTTCCTGAAGCGACCTGACGCGCCATGTTGCCGTTGATGGTGGCGATGCTTTTTTCCAGCAGGTCCGATGCCGCGTCGTGCAAAAACACCTTATAGCCTGCCAGGGCACAGACATGAGCAATGCCGCTGCCCATCTGACCTGCGCCGACCACACCCACCGTTTTGATTGCCACAGTCGTCACTCCTTCATTCGTCATCGACACATTCAGACTATCAGGCATAATATTTGGCTCTGAATGCCCAAGCTTCCTGTCCCAGATGATAGATTACCAGTGAAAATTGCAATCCATATTTTTTGGGTTTCTTGCTTTAAAGCCTGCCCATTCGTTTTGAAAAGCTGCAAAAACAAAACCCGCCCCATCGCGGGACAAAGCCTTTGACGGGAACGGGTTGAAAAAACAGCGGATGAAGCCCGCTGCAATCGACCATAAATTACAGTGCTTTTTCCAGCTCCGGCAGAACGGTGAACAGATCGCCGACAAGACCGTAATCGGCCACCTGGAAGATCGGCGCTTCCTCGTCCTTGTTAATCGCCACGATCACGCGGCTGTCTTTCATGCCCGCGAGGTGCTGGATCGCACCCGAAATACCGACTGCGATGTAAAGATCCGGTGCAACCACCTTGCCGGTCTGGCCAACCTGCCAGTCATTGGGCGCATAGCCCGCATCAACAGCTGCACGCGATGCACCAACGGCAGCACCAAGCTTGTCAGCGACCGGAAGGATGACTTCCTCGAACTTTTCCGAAGAACCCAGTGCACGTCCGCCCGAAATGATGATCTTGGCCGAGGTCAGTTCCGGGCGATCCGAATCCGACAGGGTATTTTCAACAAAGCTCGACAGTGCCGGATCAGCGGCAGCATTAATGCTTTCAACCGAAGCCGAACCGCCCTCGCCCGTCGCCGAGAAAGAAGCTGTGCGTACCGTGATGACCTTCTTGGCATCGGCAGACTGCACGGTCTGGATCGCATTGCCTGCATAGATCGGACGCTTGAAGGTGTCAGCGGACACAACCTCCATGATTTCCGACAGCTGCATCACATCAAGCAGTGCTGCCACGCGTGGAAGCACATTCTTGGCCGAGGTGGTGGCTGCTGCGATGATCGTGTCGTAGTTTCCTGCAAGTTCAACGATGGCTGCAGCCACTGGCTCGGCCAGACGGTTTTCGAGCGCATCGCTTTCAGCGAGCAGTACCTTGCGCACGCCGTCGAGTTTCGCTGCCGCATCGGCGGCCGCTTTCGCACCCTTGCCTGCAACCAGAATATCGATATCGCCGCCAATTTGTGCAGCAGCGGTTAATGCCTTCGCCGTCTGATCGGAAAGACTTGCATTGTCATGTTCTGCAACAAGAAGAATAGCCATGTGTTTGTCCCTTCCGAATTCTTACAATACGCCGTCGGCTTTGAGCTTCTCAACCAGCTCTCCGACGGAGCCGACCTTCACGCCAGCCTTGCGGCCACTCGGCTCTTCGGTCTTCAAAACCTTGAGGCGCGGGGCAATGTCAGCACCGAAATCGGCAGGTGCTTTTTCATCCAGCGGCTTCTTCTTGGCTTTCATGATATTGGGCAGCGATGCATAGCGCGGTTGGTTCAAACGAAGATCGACCGTCACAATTGCGGGAAGTTTGACATCGATGGTCTGAAGACCGCCATCGACTTCGCGCGTGACCTTGGCAGAACCATCGCTCAGATCAACCTTGGATGCAAAAGTTGCCTGGCTCCAGCCAAGCAATGCCGAAAGCATCTGGCCAGTCTGGTTGGCATCGTCATCAATGGCCTGTTTGCCGAGGAAAACGAGGTCCGGCTGTTCAGCCTCGACCACACCTTTCAAAACCTTGGCCACGCCGAGTGGCTCGACGGCCTCGTCGGTCTTCACAAGGATGGCGCGGTCCGCACCCATGGCAAGCGCCGTGCGCAAGGTTTCCTGCGCCTGTGCCGGGCCAACCGAAACCGCAACGATTTCCGTGACCTTGCCCGCTTCTTTCAGACGGATCGCTTCTTCAACCGCGATTTCGTCAAAAGGATTCATCGACATCTTGACGTTGGCAAGCTCAACGCCTGATCCGTCTCCCTTGACACGGATCTTAACATTGTAATCGACAACCCGTTTCACTGCGACAAGGACTTTCATCCGCGATCACCTCTTCATAGACTTTGCGACACGACTATGCCGCCATGAATTTCCATCCGCATGTCAGAATCCGACATGAAACTTTGCTGACAGACGCGCCACCAACAGCGGCACTTTGCCGCTCTGCCCGGAACCGCCTGAAACCTAAAGAGGGTTGTCGGACGCGTCAATCAGGGAAGGCACGCATTATCGATTTAAATGAATTTATTCTGACAGATACTGATTGCAATTTTTCAACATGCCGCAGTCTGCGAGCTCGGCCTGCCAATTTCGTGGCGTTTACAAGCGCGCCCGCATGCGTTAGGAGGGCGGCGTTAATAATCCGGTCGCAGCCTACCCGGTCAAAACAAGGACTGAAAACGATGAAAACGCTTGTCATCTGCTCCGGCGGATTGGACTCCGTTTCGCTTGCGCACAAAATCGCAGCGGAACATCAGCTTACTGGCCTCGTTTCTTTTGATTACGGCCAGCGACACAAAAAGGAACTCGACTTTGCGGCAGACTGCGCAAAGCGGCTCAATGTTCCCCACCAGATCATCGATATCCGCACCATCGGGGCGAGCCTCACCGGTTCGGCCCTGACCGACGACATCGATGTGCCAGACGGTCATTATGCCGAAGAAACCATGAAAATCACCGTCGTACCCAATCGCAATGCCATCATGCTGGCAATTGTATTTGGTGTGGCGGCGGCACAAAAGGCTGAAGCCATCGCGCTCGCCGTTCATGGCGGCGATCATTTCATCTATCCCGATTGTCGCCCCGGCTTTATCGACGCTTTCCAGACCATGCAGAACCATGCGTTGGACGGCTACGCCGACATCAAATTGCTGGCTCCTTACGTGAACAAATCCAAAAGCGACATTGTTGTCGATGGTGCGAAGCACAAGACGCCGTTTGAGGCAACCTGGTCCTGCTACAAGGGCGGCGAACAGCATTGCGGGCGCTGCGGCACCTGTGTGGAACGGCGTGAGGCCTTTCATCTGGCAAATATCAGTGATCCAACACTTTATGAAGACGCCGATTTCTGGCGTTCGGCAATCGAGAAGAGGAGTGCTTGATGTTTCGCATCACCAAGCAATTCCACTTCTCCGCCTCGCATCAATTGACGCAATTGCCTGCCGACCATCAATGCGCACGCCTGCATGGCCATAACTATATCGTTGAAGTTGAGCTTGCGGCTACCGAGCTTGATCAGCATGGATTTGTCCGTGATTATCACGAACTGGCCCCCCTCAAACGCTATATCGATGAAGCACTTGACCATCGTCATCTCAACGATGTTCTCGGCCATGATGGTGTGACGGCAGAATATCTCGCAAAACATCTCTTTGACTGGTCCCATGCGCGCTGGGCAGAGGTTTCAGCGGTTCGGGTCAGCGAAACGCCGAAGACATGGGCCGAGTATCGGCCATGAAAACACCTCCCGAAATCCGCATCAGCGAGATTTTCGGCCCGACCATTCAGGGCGAAGGCGTCTTGAGCGGCGAGCCAACCGTTTTCGTGCGCACGGGCGGTTGCGATTATCGCTGCTCCTGGTGCGACAGCCTGCATGCTGTCGAAAGCCGTTTTCGCCATGACTGGCAGCCGATGAGCGTTGACGCGATCTGGCACAAAGTAACGGCACTTTCACGAAAAAAGCCTATAACAGTGTCACTATCGGGCGGCAATCCGGCCATTCAACCGCTGGGACCCCTGATCGATCATGGTCACAATGAAGGCTATCGCTTTGCATTGGAAACGCAGGGCTCGATGGCAAAGGACTGGTTTGCACAGCTCGATACGTTGGTTCTCAGCCCCAAGCCGCCTTCAAGTGGCATGGATACGGATTGGGACGCGCTGAAAGCTTCAATCGATGCCGCAGGCTCAGGCCCCACAACCGTGCTGAAATTCGTGGTATTCGACGATGCGGATTATGCTTTTGCGCGGGCTGCATCCGCACGCCATCCACATTTGCCGGTCTATCTGCAACCGGGCAATCATACGCCACCACCGCCCGAGGATGACGATGCACGCATCGACATGGACGGCATCATGAGCCGTATGGAATGGCTGATCGACAAGGTGATGCAGGATTGCTGGTTCGAGGCGCATGTGCTGCCACAATTGCATGTGCTGATCTGGGGCAACAAGCGCGGGGTTTAGCTATCGATTCTGTCCCGGCACCCAAAGAACATCCCGCGCACCATTATCATTGACGGCGCGTGCGGCCACGAACAGGAAATCGGACAGCCGGTTGATATATTGCAGCGCTTCCTCCGAGACCACTTCGCCATCGGTTTTCGACAGCGCCACCATCAGCCGTTCGGCACGGCGCGAAACGGTCCGCACCATGTGCAGCGCCGCCGAAGCAGCCGACCCGCCGGGCAAGATAAACGAGCGCAGCGGTGCAAGATCGGCATTCAACTGGTCGATATCGCTCTCCAGTCGCGTCACCTGGGAGGCTACGATACGCAACGGCTCGTAGGATAATGGCTGACCGTCATCGGGCGTGGAAAGATCCGCTCCGAGATCAAACAGATCGTTCTGGATACGTGCGAGCATGGCGTCGATTGCAGGATGATCGCTCATATGAATGCGCACCATGCCGATGCATGCATTGGTTTCATCCACTGTGCCATAAGCCTCGACACGCAGATCGGATTTAAGCCGGCGCGGCCCGGAGGTCAGACCCGTCGTGCCATTGTCGCCGGTACGGGTATAAATCTTGTTGAGCCTGACCATCTTACTGTCCGCCTGTGTGGCGCGCGAAATAAATGGCACCGACAATCAGCACCACCGCGATAAACTGCAAAAACACGCGCGCCTGCATCATCTTGTTGGAAAAATTTGCGTCACCGCCCCGCATCATATTGCGCAGACCGATGATCAGCACGATTGCCACGGCCACCATTGCGACTATGGCCGCGCCCTTGAACAGAACGTCCATCTTGTTTCCTTCCCAAACTCACTATCTTTATTTTATCGCATTATCCTACGCAAAACCGCTGCGCACTTTTGCTGGAAATGCTGCCTTTTGCCTAACCGCATTATCCAACGCAAAACCGCTGCGCACTTTTGCTGGAAATGCTCTAGGACTGATCGGACAGCATTTTATACAGCCAGCGCGATGGCATCAGGCGTCGTGCTAGAATACCCATTTTCGCCGGTCGCGTAACCGCATAATGCGGGCGTGGACGCCGCGCCTCCAAAGCGTGCAGCAGTACAGTAAACACCGCTTCCGGTCCAAGCTTGTTCTTCGATTTCGTGCCGCCGCCATCAAGTTTTTGCATCTGTTTCTGGTAGAGGTCACGATGAACGGAACCTTCAAGGTCAATATTGGCGCGGGCATGTTTTGCCGCATTAAAAGTAAAGTGCGAAGCAATCGGTCCCGGTTCGATCATCGCAACCTCTATCCCGGATCCTTGAAGCTCCATGCGTTGTGCCAGCATCAGGCCTTCGAGCGCAAATTTAGACGCAACATAGGCCCCGCGCCATTTCATCGGCACCAGCCCCAGAATGGACGAGCAATGCACAATCCGCCCCTGCCCCTGTCTGCGCATCAACGGCACAATACGCTGTGTGAGATCATGCCAACCGAAGAAATTGGCCTCGAACTGCCGGCGTAACGCATCGACGGGCAAGTCCTCAACAGCACCCGGCTGAGCATAGGCACCATTGTTGAACAGCGCATCGAGCCTGCCGCCGGTTTTCTCAAGGACCTGTTCGATGAACTCTTCAATCGATGTCGGCTCCGCATAATCCATATAATACGCATCGAGCCCAAGTGTTGCCAGCGCTGCAATATCGTCCATTTTACGCGCCGTCGCGAAAACCTGCCAACCACGCTTGTGGAGCGCTCTAGCGCAATAAGCACCAATGCCGGATGAACAGCCAGTCACGATGATGCTGCGCGGTTCTATCATGATAGGGGTCCGATCCTCTGTCGCCTTTTTCCCACATTGCCCGATACATTGCTTGATTCGCCCTCTGTATGAAACGCCACAGCCCTTGCAATCCATGAAGGCTTGCTAGATTTATGATCTTACGCGACGAACCGAGGGGACCATATCTGCGCATGCGAAAAATCCGACGTTTTCTCCGTCAGATCACATTTGATGTTTACGGACATTTCAGCTCCGACGATGGCTGGGCTTTCGCAAGCCACATCGCACTGTCGGGCCTGATGGCGCTGTTTCCCTTCCTGATCTTCGCAACGTCACTGGCCAGCTTTCTCGGCACGCAGAAATTCGCCGATACGGCGGTCCATGTCATTTTCGATATGTGGCCGTCGAATATCGCCGCTCCCATTGCCAATGAAGTCACCAATGTCTTGACCGTGCAACGCGGCGGGCTTTTGACGTTGAGTGTGATTGCCGCCGCCTATTTTGCTTCCAATGGCGTCGAAGCGCTGCGCGTCGCGCTCAACCGTGCTTATCGCGTGACCGACCAGCGCTCGATCATCTTTTGCCGCATGCAAAGCCTGGGCTTTGTGCTGGTTGGCACACTGAGCCTGATGGCAATCAGCTTTCTGCTGGTTCTGGGACCGCTTGCCATGCGTATTGCAGAACAATGGTTCCCCGATATCGCGCCCTTCACAGGCACCATTGCTTTCTGGCGTTATACGATTGCCGTGATCGTTCTGGTCTTTGCACTTTTCATGGTCCACACATGGTTGCCCGCCGGAAGACGCCGCCTGAGCGATCTTCTACCCGGTATCGTCATCACGCTTCTTGCGTGGCTGGCGGCGGCCACTGCATTTGCCAAATATCTTGAAACTTTCGCCAATTACGTGACCACCTATGCGGGCCTTGCCTCGATCATGGTGGCAATCGTCTTTCTCTACATGCTCTCGGCGATTTTCATCATCGGCGCGGAAATCAATGCCGCAATCATGATTTTCCGCAAGCGCGAGCAGCAACCCGATCTGGTGACGGAATAAATCAGCGCTTCATGGTGGTGAGCGCGACACCCAGGGTCGTCACCACCATTCCGGTAATCTGGATCGGCCCAAGGGTTTCACCAAAAATCAGCCAGGCCATGATGGCAGCTGTTCCCGGCACCAGATAAAACAGCGACGCAACCTTCGACATCGCTCCTTCGCGGATCATCACAAGCAGCGCCAGAATGGCGCCAATGGAAAGCGCAAGCGTCAGCCAGATCAGCGCAAAAACAAGCTGCGGCGACCAGTCGACGATCCGCGTTTCAAAAATCCATGCACAAAGAATGGTAAGCAAGGCAGCCGCGATATATTGCACCGCAGTTCCGGCTTTCAGATCGCCTGCCGTTGCAAACCGCTTCTGCCAGACGGTGCCGGTGCTGATGGCCAAAACAGCAGCAAAGGCCGCAGCCAGACTTTTGGGATCGACACCGCTATTGGCTGAGAATTTGGGCCACACCACCAATGCAACGCCGCAAAAGCCGATCAGCAGACCCGCCCATTGGCGTCCGCTTGCCCTTTCTCCAAGAAGGGCTGCGGCTATCAATGTTGTGAACATCGGCTGAAGCCCTGCAACAAGCCCCGCCATGCCTGCGGGCAGACCGCGATGCACGGCCCAGAAAAGCGCTGAGAGGTACACGCCATGAATAAGGCTTCCGGCAATGACTGTATGGACCAGCGCTTTGCCGCTCGGCCACAGGCTGTGGCTCGCGAACGCCCAGATCGTCATGAGTGCGGCTGCAATGGAAAACCGAATTGCCATTAAGGTGAAAGGTTCCGCATAGGGCATGGACAGCCCGGCCCCGATGAAGCCGGTAGCCCAAAGCAGAACAAACATCACAGGAAACAGGCGGGTGGACATGGCAAACCTTCTTGATTGCGATCCGCCTTATACCAATCTGCCTCTGCCGCCTATTGTATAAATCTGATCGCTGCGATCAATTTGCCAAAAGCCAGACGCACCCTTATGAAAAGCGAATGAGTGAAGTGTCCGATACAATCTGCATTCTTGTCGATGCCGACGCCTGCCCGGTGAAAGCGGAAATCTACCGCGTTGCCGAACGCCATGATTTACGCGTCATCATTGTCGCCAACAGTTTTATTCAGATCCCCCGTGATCAGGAAAAGGTCGAACGCATAATCGTATCAGACAAGCTTGATGCCGCCGACGACTGGATTGCCGAGAATTCACGACCCGGCGCGATTGTGATTACCGCCGACATTCCGCTGGCCAGCCGCTCACTTGAAAAAGGCGCGTCGGTGATTGCGCCCAATGGCCGTGTGCATACGCAAAACACCATCGGCAATACGCTTGCCACGCGCAATCTGATGGATAGCTTGCGTTCCGCAGGCGAAACAACACGCGGCCCGGCACCATTTTCGCCAAAGGACCGCTCGACTTTCCTCTCAGCACTTGATCTCGCGATCGTGCGGCTCAAACGCGATGGGTATAAGCCTTAAAGTTTTTGTGCGGCCTCAATCAGCTTGATCGCGTCCGGCCCGTCCCATGGTGCGGGGCCGTTCATCGCGGAAATCTGGCAACCGTCCTTATCAACGAGCAGCGTTACCGGCAGACCGAAAGCAAGATTTTTGCGCTTGAGCTCATTAAAGCTCGCCATGGTGGCGTCGCGGTGCAAAGTCAGGTTGTTGACGCCGATCTCATTTAAAAAGCTCTTGGGCTTTTCATCCGATCCCGTATCGATATTGATGGCTACGACCTCAAAATCATCGCCGCCCATTTTGGCTTGCAGCTTATCGAGATCAGGCATTTCCTCGCGGCACGGTGCGCACCACGTCGCCCAGAGATTGACCAGAAGCGTCTTACCCTTGTAGTCGCCGAGCGTCATCTTAGTGCCATCCGGGCCCGTAAAGGCGATATTGGCCACCGAGATCGGCTTTTCCGCCGCACGCATGGCGGCCACTCCCCCGCTTGCTGCCGCATCGAGCGCTTTCAAAGAACCAGCCTTCAGTGCGCATTGAGCGGAGGCTTCATCATTTTGACCAGAAACATTATTGGCAACCGCATTGCCAGAAGGGCGCTCCATCACGTATACCGCGCCTATACCGGCAATAACTCCGGCAAGGGCGGCAAGATACACGATCCTGCGGTTTCCTGATTTTGCCTTACCGTTGTCTTTTGCCATCTCGCGTCACTTCTTTCCTAGTCTTGCATCCGAGGCATACGAGCATGAGCGAACAAAAATCAAGCAACCAAATGTGGGGCGGCCGTTTTGCCTCAGGGCCCGATGCGATCATGGAAGAGATCAATGCATCGATCGGCTTCGACCGCAAGCTCTATGCGCAGGATATTCAGGGCTCGCTTGCCCATGCCCAGATGCTCGTAAACACGGGCATCATTGCGGCAGAGGATCATAAAAAGATCGATGAGGGTCTCAAAACCATTCTCAAAGAAATCGAGGACGGCACATTTACCTTTTCGCGCAAGCTCGAAGACATTCACATGAATATCGAGGCGCGGCTGGCTGATCTTATCGGTGCCTCGGCTGGACGTCTGCATACGGCGCGCTCTCGCAACGATCAGGTGGCGGTTGATTTCCGCCTCTGGGTCAAGCAGGAGTTACAGAAAACCGCTGGCGCGCTCAAAAACCTGATTGAAGCCTTTCTCGAACGCGCCGAAGAACATGCGGCAACCGTCATGCCGGGCTTTACCCATTTGCAGACAGCACAACCGGTCACTTTCGGTCATCATTGCATGGCCTATGTGGAAATGTTCGGCCGCGATCTTAGCCGCGTGAATGACGCCATCGAGCGCATGGACGAATCACCCTTAGGTGCCGCTGCCTTGGCAGGAACCGGCTTCCCCATAGACCGCCACATGACCGCCAAGGCGCTGGGTTTTCGTGAGCCGACCCGCAATTCACTCGACAGCGTTTCCGACCGCGACTATGCGCTGGAATTTTTGTCGCTGGCCGCGATCTGCGCCGGTCATCTGTCGCGACTAGCTGAAGAAATCGTCATCTGGTCGACGCCGCAGTTCAATTTTGTAAAGCTTTCCGACGCTTTCTCGACCGGCTCTTCCATCATGCCGCAAAAGAAAAACCCGGATGCCGCCGAACTGGTGCGCGCCAAGACGGGTCGCATCAATGGCTCGCTCATTGCCCTTCTCACCATCATGAAGGGTCTGCCGCTCGCCTATTCCAAGGACATGCAGGAAGACAAGGAACAGGTTTTCGATACTGCCGAAAATCTGGAACTTGCCATTGCCGCCATGAGCGGCATGGTGCGCGACCTCACCATCAATGTCAGCGCCATGAAAAAAGCCGCAGGCTCCGGCTATTCGACCGCGACCGATCTTGCCGACTGGCTGGTCCGTGAACTGGGCCTTCCGTTCCGTGAGGCCCATCATGTCACGGGTCGCGCAGTGGCACTTGCTGAAAGCAAGAAGGTTGACCTCTCCAAGCTGACACTTCAAGACCTGCAATCGATCAATCCCGGCATTACAGATGCCATCTTCGACTATCTGAGCGTCGAGAAATCGGTAAAAAGCCGTCAGTCTTTTGGCGGCACAGCACCACAGGAAGTACGCCGCCAGATTCGCTATTGGAAAAAGCGGATCGCCAAGGCGTGATTTCACTTTGCGCGATTTTGGGTTAGAGCTAAGCACACGACATAGTCCGGGAACCAAAGCTGATGACAGGCCGCACCGCCATTTCTTCCGTCCTTCTGATCGCAGCATTAGCGGCAAGCCTTGCCGCTTGTGGTCGTAAAGGTCCGCTTGAGCCGCCGCCGGCGGCAACGATCACCAATGATCAGGGCCGCACGGTCGAAAAACCCAAAGAAGACAAACCTTTCATTCTCGACAAGCTGTTGTAATTCTCTTTCGCAGGTCCCCCGCCGTGAACCATTTTGAATATCGTGACGGTGTTCTGCACGCCGAAAATGTCAGCCTGCCTGAAATTGCAAAGGCGGTCGGAACACCGTTCTATGTCTATTCGCATGCAACGCTGGCGCGCCATTATCGCGTGTTCAGCGAAGCTTTTGCGGATATGGACACGCTCGTCACCTATGCGCTGAAAGCCAATTCGAATCAGGCGGTTCTGACTGCGCTCGCAAAAATGGGTGCGGGCGCCGATACTGTATCCGAGGGCGAAATTCGCCGTGCGCTTGCTGCCGGTATTCCGGCCACTAAAATCGTATTTTCCGGCGTCGGCAAAACACCACGCGAAATGGATTTCGCACTTCAGACCGGAATCTATTGCTTCAATGTCGAATCCGAGCCGGAACTGGAAATTCTCTCAAGCCGTGCTGTGGCGCTTAACAAGGTGGCCTCGGTTTCGCTACGCATCAACCCGGATGTCGACGCAAAAACCCACGCCAAGATTTCGACCGGCAAGTCCGAGAACAAGTTCGGCATTCCACGCGTCAAGGCGCGCGAAGCCTATGCGCGTGCGGCCAAACTTCCGGGCATTGATGTCATCGGCATCGACATGCATATCGGCAGCCAGATCATTGATCTCGAACCGTTCGACAATGCCTTTGCGCTGATGGCGCAACTGGTCGAGGAATTGCGGGCCGATGGTCATAAAATCCGCCATGTCGATGTCGGCGGTGGCCTTGGCATTCCCTATCATTTCGACAACAACCCGCCGCCGCTGCCTGTCGCTTATGCGGAAATCGTCGCAAAGCACATCAAGCCGCTGGGGCTCAAAACCGTTTTCGAGCCGGGACGGCTGATCGTCGGCAATGCCGGAATTCTGGTGACGGAAGTGATTTTCGTCAAAGAAGGCGACGCGAAAAATTTCGTCATCGTCGATGCGGCGATGAATGACCTGATCCGCCCGACACTTTACGAGGCCTATCACGACATCAAGCCGGTCAAGGAAGCCAACGACGATGCCCCGCGCATTCGCGCCGATATTGTCGGCCCCGTCTGCGAAACCGGCGACTATCTCGGGCTTGATCGGGAAATGGCAAAGCCTGAAGCCGGCGATCTTCTGGCCGTTTTCACCGCAGGCGCTTATGGCGCGGTTTTGTCGAGCACATACAACAGCCGCCTTCTGGTGCCGGAAGTGATGGTCGATGGCGAGCGCTATCATGTCATCCGCCCACGCCGGACTTATGAGGAATTGCTGGCGCTCGATTCCATCCCGGACTGGCTTTAAATTCACGGCAAGGCCTCGTCTTTGCCATGATGCATGTTATCCTGTGATCCGATTGGATGCTGGCAGAGAAATCAGAAAGCCCGGATGGCGGATCGAAACGACCAGAAGCAGCATAAAGGCAACCCGCTATGGGATGCCTTTCTGTATCTTGTCTCAGGCAGCGATGCGCCGCTCAACCGCCTGCGTTTGCGCACGTTTTTTACCATCAGTTTCGAGCGCTTCTGGCCGCTCATTCTGCCACTCATCCTGCTTGTAGCGCTTTTTACAAGTATCAGCTGGTTTGCACTATTTGCGCAGATGCCGCGATGGCTGCATATAGCAGCACTCGCGCTGTTCGGCCTTGCCGGGCTGGTCGCGCTCTATCTTCCTTTCCGCTTTCGCCTTCCAACCGATGACGATGTGACGGCACGCATTGAAAGCATCAATGCACTTGCGCACGAACCGCTTGCCGTGCAATCGGAGCATGTCGCCGCAGGCGCCGATGATCCTTTTGCCGCAGCTCTCTGGCGTGAACACCAGAAACGCATGGCGCAAAAGCTGCGCAATCTGCAATCCGGCCTGCCGCGCCCGCGTCTGCCTGAACGTGATCCTTATGCTCTGCGTGGAGCAATTGTCCTTCTTTTCGTGACCGCATTCGCCTATAGCTTTAGTCCCAATAGCGGGCGCATTGCTGATGCCTTTCATATCCGCGACGGTGCGGGTTCAACCGTGGCCCGTATTGATGCCTGGGTGACGCCGCCGCGCTACACCGGTCGAGCGCCGGTGTTCCTAGTGACGGACGGCGACGAAGCGCAAGGCGCCAATGCGATCACCGTGCCGGAGGGCAGTATTGTTAGCGTACGGATTATCGGTGGTGGTAGCCAACGTCTGAGCGTGACCGATGCAAAGGGTGAGCGCCGCGATATCAACCCGCAAGCGCCCGATGAAAGCGTTGTTGAAGGCAGCCAGAGCTTTCGCCATGAACTCAAGCAGGATGAAACGCTTGCGCTTTCAGGGCCGAATACGCGCTGGAAATTCGCAGTCACGCCCGATACGCCACCGACCATCAGCTTCACCAAGGAGCCGGGTCACGCGCTCAACGGCACCTTGCAATTAAGCTATAAAATCCACGACGATTATGGAGCGGCCAAGGCTTTTGCTGAAATCGTGCCGCTGGAAATCGATGATGATGAAGAAGCGCAACCGCTCTATGACGCACCCGAACTGCCGCTTGCGCTTCCACGCCGTGGCACAAAAGACGCCACGACAACCAAGGACCTGACGGAACACCCATGGGCAGGCCAGAAAGTGGCGCTGACCCTTGTCGTCACTGACGCCGCAGGCCAGATTGGTCGCAGTGAAACCAAGATCTTCTCGCTACCGGAGCGACCTTTTACAAACCCGCTGGCAAAGGCCGTTGCCGAGCAACGGCGTATTCTCGCACTGGATGCTACTGAGCACGATCATGTGCTCGACATGCTTTCTGCCTTGATGCTGCGCCCGGAGGAAACCATCAAGAATGCCGGACATTATCTCGGGCTCGTCACCATCCGCACGCAGCTTCGTATGGCACGAAGTGACGACGCTTTGCGCGACACCGCCGACTACATGTGGCAGGTCGCACTCGGCATCGAGGACGGCAATCTCTCGGCAGCCGAAAGGCGCCTGCGTCAGGCACAGGAAGCCTTGCGCAATGCTCTCCAGAACGGTGCCACGCAGGAAGAAATCGAAAAGCTTTCGGCTGAATTGCGCAAAGCGATGCAGGATTTCCTGCGTGAATTTGCCCAGCGCCAGCAACAAAATCCCAATGCGCGCCGCACGGCCCCCGATCCGAATGCCCGGATGCTCAGCGAAAAAGATTTATCGCGCATGATGGACCAGATCGAAAACCTGGCCCGTCAGGGTTCACGTGAACAGGCCGAACAGCTTTTGTCGCAATTGCAGAACCTGATGAACAATCTGCAAATGGGCCAAGCCCAACCCGGCCAGCAGGGACAAAGAGGGCAACAGGGCCAACAAAGCCAGATGCAGCAGCAGATGAACAAGCTCGGTGAGCTGATGCGTCGACAGCAGCAAACCATGAACGAGACGTTCAAACTCGACCAGCAGATGCAGCGACAGTTCGATAACGGCCTGGGTGAAGATGAAGAGGAACTATTCCCCGGTGATGAAGGCAGGCCACAGCAGCGACAGCAGCCTGACGCACAAAGCGAAGCTGAAATGGCGGAAAAAATGCGTAAGCTGCAACAAGAGCAGCAGCAGCTTCAGTCAGATTTGCAAAAGCTGATGGATGAACTCAAAGAATCTGGCATCGAACCCGGAAAGGATTTTGGGGACGCCGGAAAATCCATGGGCAACGCCGCTGATGCGCTTGAGCGTAGTGAAAGCGGGGAAGCCGGCGACAATCAGGGCAACGCGCTTGACGCGCTACGTCGCGCTGGTCGTGATATGATGCAACAAATGCAGCAAGCTATGGGCCAACAAGGCCAGGGACAGCAGGGTCAGGGTCAACCGGGCAATAATCGCGGGCGCGATCCGCTCGGACGCGAATCCGGCTTTGGCAGCAATGACGACGACACCAAAATCCCCGGCGAAATCGACATTCAGCGGGCGCGCGAAATTCTCGACGAAATCCGCCGCAAACTTGGCAACGCGCTGACGCCGCAGATGGAAAAAGAATATCTGCAACGTCTCCTGCGATTTGATTAGAATTTATTCTTTTACATGGCCGACATAAGGCAATTGGCGGAATGCGTGCGCCACATCCATGCCGTAGCCGACCACAAAATAATCCGGGCACTCGAAAGCCACGAAATCGGCTTCGAGATCGACCTTACGGCGAACACTCTTATCCAGCAATACGGCAATGCTTACCGAACGGGCACCGCGCTCCAGCATCAATTCCCGCACGAATTTGAGCGTCTTGCCTGATTCCAGAATATCGTCGATCAGAAGTACGTCACGGTCGCGGACATTACTGTCGATATCGCGCAGGAGGCGGATTTCACCGCTGGTCGTGCCGGTTCCATAGCTTGAAACGGTGATGAACTCGACATCCGGCTCAATGCCGGTGTCGTGCATGGCACGGATAAGATCAGCCGCAAAGATAAAGGAACCTTTGAGAATGGAAATCGTCAGCAGATCGTGGAACTCACGTCCTGCGATGGCTTCAGCCAGTTCGAGATTACGCGCTGCAATCTGTTGCGGGCTGAAAAGCACTTCGATCGTCTTGCCGCCGACTTGTGGCATGGGCCGCTTCTCCTGAGGCTCATATTCTGTGAAAGCGCGCTCTATACCACGCTTTGAGGAAATTGCACCCCCTTACAGAGCGTCGTTCTCCATTCTTGCCGTTCCCTGATTGCTCAATCTGATATAGCGTTGCAACCATGCACCCAGACATTATCGAATTGCGCTCCTTTTACGACACGACACTCGGCCATGTGACCGAACGCGCCATCCGCATGGCGGTCTCAGCCGTGTGGGAGCGGGTGGCCGGTGAACGGCTGGTCGGCATGGGATACTGCCTCCCCTATCTCGACCGTTTCAGTGCCGACACCGAGCGTACTTTCGCTTTCATGCCCGCCGGACAAGGTGCCGTGGCATGGCCATCGGCAGAAAAATCGGCAACCGCGCTCGTCTTCGATGAGGAACTGCCACTGCCCGATTCATCCATCGACCGGATTTTGATGATACATGCTCTGGAATATGCCGAGAATGCGCCGGAAACGCTGAAGGAGGCATGGCGTGTGCTGGCCCCAAACGGGCGGCTGGTCATCGTGGTGCCCAACCGCCGGGGCGTCTGGGCGCGCTTCGAGCATACACCATTCGGCAGCGGCCGCCCCTATAGCCGTGGACAGTTGACTGCCTTGCTTCGGGAAGCCAATTTCACGGTCAATGCGGTAAGCGATGCCCTGCATTTTCCGCCTGCCACACGCCGCTGGATGATGCGGCCCTGTCTGGCGCTTGAAGGCCTGGGGCGACGCCTGTGGCCACTTTTTTCCGGCGTACTGGTGATCGAAGCGCAGAAGCGTCTCTATCAAGGGCTGCCGGTTGCGCGGCGTGCGTCACGCCGTGTTTTCGTCCCGGTTCTGGCTCCTCAGGGCACATCGGCGAGCAGCCTCAGCAAGTCGAAACAGAAACGCACATCCGACGGCCTGGTTGCAGCATCAAAGTCCGAAAAATTGTAAAGCACGGTCAGGGCTGCTCCCCCTGCAAAAACAACGTTTTTCTCGACTTCAACGCCATAGCGGTTTATGTCGCAAGCGGGTCTTCATACCCATGACGCAACAACTTTCTTTTGGCGGAGCCAAAATCATGACCAATCAGCAAACCCCTACCCGTCCCCAGCCCAAGACAGGCCTGCTTGAGATTGCAGCCTATGTGCCGGGCAAGGAACATGTGGAAGGCGTTGCCAAGGTCTATAAGCTCTCCTCCAACGAAACCCCCATCGGCCCCAGCCCCCATGCGATTGAGGCTTATCGATATTGGGCGGACCATCTCTCTATCTATCCCGACGGACAGGCAGAAGCGCTGCGTGACGCCATTGCGCAAACGCAAGGGCTGAATAACGCCAATATCATCTGCGGCAATGGTTCGGACGAGTTGCTTGGTCTTCTCTGCCAGACCTATCTTGCGCCGTCTGACGAAGCCATCATCACCGAGCATGGCTTTGCGGTTTACAAGATCCAGACGCTTGGTGCAGGTGCAACGCCAGTAACCGTCAGGGAGACGAACGAGCGTATTGATGTAGATGCCATTCTAGCAGCACTCTCACCGCGCACAAAAATCGTCTTCATCGCCAATCCCGCCAATCCGACTGGCACCTATCTGCCGTTCGAGGAAGTGCGGCGGTTGCATGCAGGCCTGCCAAAACATGTGCTGCTGGTGCTCGATGGGGCATATGCCGAATATGTGAAGCGCAATGATTACGAAGCCGGTCTTGAACTCGTATCATCGAATGAAAACGTCGTCATGACGCGCACATTCTCGAAAATTCACGGGCTTCCGGGTCTGCGAATCGGCTGGATGTATGCGCCATTGCACGTGATCGACGCGGTCAATCGCATTCGCGGACCGTTCAACATGAATTCGGCGGCAATTGCTGCTGGTGCCGCTGCCATTCGCGACCGTAATCATGTCGATAAATCGATCGCCTATAATGAGAAATGGCTGACATGGCTCACGGCAGAATTCACCAAACTCGGTTTGAGGGTCACACCTTCGGTCACTAATTTTCTTCTGGTGCATTTCCCGGACGATGGCGTCCATTCGGCGGACAAGGCCGATGCATGGCTTTGCAGTCACGGCTATATTTTGCGCCGCGTTGGCGGATACGGTTTCCCCAACGCGCTGCGCATGACTGTCGGACCGGAAGAAGCCAATCGCGGCGTGATCGCCGCACTCACCGAATTTTTGAAGTAACACAATGTCAACGACCCATTTTGAAAAAATCACGCTGATCGGGATCGGCCTCATCGGCTCATCGCTGGCTCGCGTCATCCGCCGCGAAGCTCTTGCAAACCACATCGCCATCGCCACCCGCAGCACTGAAACGCTTAAACGTGCCGAAGCTCTCAACCTCGGTGACAGCTACTTCACCGACAGTGCGGAAGCCGTCAGGGATGCCGATCTCGTCATCGTCTCGGTGCCGGTCGGCTCATCTGGCACTGTTGCAAGACAGATCGCAGCAAGCCTTAAACCAGGCGCTATCGTCACCGATGTCGGCTCGACCAAGGCATCGGTCATTGCACAAATGCAGCCGGAATTGCCCGACACGGTTCATTTCATTCCCGGCCACCCATTGGCAGGAACCGAATATTCGGGTCCGGATTCAGGCTTTGCTGAGCTTTTCACCAATCGCTGGTGCATTCTCACGCCACTTCCCAATACGGATGAAGCAGCACTTGAAAAGCTGTCCGCTTTCTGGGCGGCCTGCGGCTCAAAGCTCGACACGATGGACCCGCAGCATCACGATCTGGTGCTGGCCATCGTCTCGCACCTGCCTCACCTTATCGCCTATAATATTGTCGGAACGGCAAGCGATCTCGAACAGGTGACGAAATCGGAAGTGATCAAATATTCGGCTTCCGGTTTTCGTGACTTCACCCGTCTTGCCGCATCGGACCCAACCATGTGGCGCGATGTCTGTCTGCACAACAAGGATGCGATCCTTGAAATGCTCGGACGTTTTTCGGAAGATCTGGCGTCGCTACAACGCTCGATCCGCTGGGGTGATGGTGAGGCGCTGTTCGACCTTTTCACGCGCACGCGTGCTATCCGTCGCGGCATTATAGATGCGGGCCAGGAAGTGGATGCACCGGATTTCGGGCGTCAGGCAGCAACTCAACCAAAAATCTGAGTTACAATGCGGGCAGACGTCCTAGCGGAATAAAGCCTGCTCTGGCCTTGCCTTTTCGAACGGCAATCTCCATCACGGGATTGCCGTTTTCGTCTTTTGGCATAGCATTCAGCGCAAAAAGCACCGTAGCGATATTACTACCTTGCTCGGGGAAAATAATCTGACCCGCCTGCGCAAGCGATTGCGGATTAACCAACGTCAGCTTGACGTCAGCATCGATCTGTCCCTCTTCATCGATGGAAAATGGACCCGCAACTGAAACCATGGCCCCCGTTGGCAACGACAGAAAGGCCTGAAGAATCGTTCCCTGATGGCCGCGAAGCCGGTCGCGAAAATTGTCCGGTCCCGGTGCCAGAAGTGTTGCGGCGTTTTCGAGTTCAATATCGGCAAGCCCGTCGACCTCAGGGCTTTTTGCATTACCTATTACTGACGGCGCAAGCTTGAATCCGGCGAAACGGCCACTCAATTCCAATGCTTCACCCACCGCACTCATGTTGAAATTCATCTGCTCAAGACCGCCCAAAGACTCGCTCGCCGTCGGTTCGGTGCGGCGGCTGATCAAGACATCATGTGCGGCAAGCTCGATCTCTTTCGGAAATGGTCGTGCCAGTCGTGTATTGGAAGTGAAGCTGCTCCAGTCAACCTGAAGCGGCGTCAGGCCCGGAAACTCCACAAAGGCTGGTCCGGTCAAGGCGTTGCGCAACGAATAGGGCGCATAAACCGGAGCGCCGGAAGTAAACCTCCCCGCACGAAAGGCCATGCCCGCACTTGGTCTTTGCCATGAAATGCTGTCGCAAATAACATTAACGCGGACCGGATAACCTCCGGTGCGTAAATCCTCACAACGAACACCGATGCCCTGTGCAGCCAGTTTAGCCATATCGGCCCGCGCACGGGTTTCGACCCGCCCGGCAACGTAGAACCAGCCAACCGTGTAGATTACAGCAAAAATAACGAGAAAAAGCGCAAACACGACGCGGCGGCGGGTTTTCCTGCTGCCCGCTCCAATATGTGCCTCGGATTGCATCATCCAAAAAACCTTGTCATTTCAGAATATTGAATGCGTATAGCGGGAAGTCATACGTCAGCGTAGTGTCTTCATCCCGCTGCCCCATCTTCAGTGGTAGTTCCAATATGGCAAGATTGTGTCTTGGTGAAGTCGTGCCGTCAAAAAATGCGGGATATTTATGAATTAATAATGGTAATCAAAAAGCATGTGACAAATATTAAGAACACTATGATCATAAAGCAAAATGAAACGCGCAGGAACGATTTCTGGGTTTTCGGATATGGCTCCCTAATGTGGCGACCGGGTTTCGCACATGTGGAGACTGTTCGTGCCCGGCTGCACGGCTTTCGACGCAGCCTGTGTATTTATTCGCATGTGCATCGCGGCACGCCTGACTGCCCTGGCCTTGTGCTCGGTCTCGACGCGGGTGGGTCTTGCCTTGGCATGGCGTTTCGGGTTCCCGGCGACATGACGGATGAAGTTATGCTCTATCTGCGGGAACGCGAAATGTCGACGAATGTCTATCATGAAAAGCAACTGCGTCTACGCCTTGCCGACGGTCGCGAGGTCAAGGCCGTCACCTATGTGGCCGACCGCCGCCACGTGCAATACGCAGGATCGCTTACAACGGAGGATGCCGCATCCATCGTCGCGGCGGCCCATGGCGAAGCCGGTGCCAATTGTGATTATGTCACCAATACCTTGACGCATCTGCGCCAGATGCGCGTGCGCGATCTTGCGCTTGAGAATATTGGCGAACTAATACTCAAAAAAGCTGGCCAGTCCGCTTCCGGTTCAATCTGAGATCAAGAACTGGCTTTCCGCCTCTTGTTCTTGTCCAAATGAAGCTTTACATCTCGGCCATTCGGCAAGGAGACAGTTACTTATGATCGCATTATTCCGCACCATTGATCTGGCGCTTAATATCTACACGTGGATCATTATTGCCAGCGCCATTTTTTCGTGGCTCTATGCGTTCAATGTGGTGAATTCTGGCAACCGTTTTGTGGCCTCCGTTGGTGAATTTCTCTATAAGGTCACGGAGCCGGTTTTGCGCCCGATCCGCAATCTGTTGCCTGATCTCGGCGGCATCGATATTTCCCCGATCATTCTGTTGCTGCTTATTTTCTTCATCCGCCAGTTCATGTGGACGACGCTGCTGCCGCTCTTTCTCTGAAAAATCCATACTTGCACTTTAAATACAAAAGCGCCCGGCAGATCACCGGGCGCTTTTGTTTGATACGATATCGATTAGACGATTACTTACCCTTGGCGCGTTCAATCGCTTCCACGATGAACTTGCGCGCGTAATCTTCATCACCCCAGTCGCCGATCTTGACCCACTTGCCGGGCTCCAGATCCTTGTAGTGCTCGAAGAAATGCGCAATCTGCTTGAGGGTGATTTCCGGAAGATCCGAATAATCATGGACCTTTTCATAACGCTGCGTCAGATGCGGTGACGGAACGGCAATGATCTTCTCGTCCTTGCCGGAATTGTCTTCCATGACCAGAACGCCAATCGGGCGAACATTGATCACGCAACCCGGGATCAGTGGACGCGTATTGCAAACCAGCACATCAATCGGATCGCCATCTTCCGAAAGCGTATGCGGGACAAAGCCGTAATTGCCCGGATAGGTCATCGGCGTGTAGAGGAAGCGATCGACGATCAGTGCGCCGGCACCCTTGTCCATCTCGTACTTGATCGGCTGTCCGCCAACTGGCACTTCGATAATAACGTTGACGTCTTCAGGCGGATTGGATCCGATGGAAATGGCATCAATATTCATGATGGGTCCTTTCGTGTCGCGCTCTGATAACGGGTTTCATGCTTGCGTGCAAGAAAAACGAAAGTTGAAGAAAACGCGGCGAATTGTCATGGATGAGTAAAAGCTGATAAGAGAGATCGAGGCGCTTAAGGATCGTAAGCAACACCAAGTTCTTTGAGGCGCGCAATGGCGCTCGCCGGCAGGGGGGGGGCATTGGCGTCGCGGCTGGCGGCAATCAGCAGCTCGTCGCAGGCTGTCTCCGTTGTTTCAATCAGACGGCGCAGGAATTCTTCCTTTTCCAGTCCCGGCGGAATAGGCGGCAGGATACGGCTGCGGATCGTACCCGGATAGCGCAGAAACTTGCGGCGCGGCCAGTAAAGCCCGGCATTATGTGCAATCGGCAGAACCGGAAGATCGAGTGCCGCATAAAGATGGACAATGCCGTATTTATATTGCGGCGGAGCGCCGGGCGAGCGACGCGTTCCTTCAGGATATATAAGGATCTGGCGACCTTCGCTGATCGCCTTATGCGCGCCTTTGGTAATCGAATTGAGCGCACTGGCACGCGATCCACGATCTACGGGTATCATCTGCATCTTTGCGATATACCAGCCGAACAGGGGAATGCGCATCAGTTCGCGTTTCAGGATCAACACTGGATCATCGAGATGCGGCAAGAATGCGTAAGTATCCCACGCCGACTGGTGTTTTGGCGCACATATATAGGCGCCCTCGGGGATATTCTCGAGCCCCTCGATGACATGGTCTGTCCCTGCGATGTATTTCTGGAGTCCGAGATTGACCCTCGCCCAGAGCTTCGGCACGATCCACGCCTTCTTGCGCGGCAAGAGGAAATAAAATGGCGTATAAACGATCATCTGGACAAGCGTGCAGATGTAAAACGCCGCATTGAAGAGAATGGAACGCAGATAAAGAAGCATCGGTGAGGCGAAATCCCGGCTGGTACATTTAAGCCAAAAGCGCACAATGGCTGTTAGTTGGAATACGGCAAAAACCGTCGAAGCGAAAGCGCTATTCTATGTTCTCAGCTAAAGCATGTCTCGCAAAAGTTGGAAACGGTTCGGGAAGACATGCTATGAATCCCGATACTTTTTTGAAAAAACACCGCAAGCATTCCCACTCGGCTCAGATATCGCCGTTGCGCGATAGGTTGCGACCGAAAATTTCAGCACCGCCAACCCGAACGATTGCGCCCAGATATTTCACATACTCCACGAAGAGAACGCGCAGCGTGTCGCTTTCCGCCACCCAGCCCTGATCCCTGCGTTCGCCGTTCACCACAGGATAGGGCACGAATTCAACATCCTTCATGCGATAGGACATTTCAAGAATGCTGCGCGGAATATGATAGTTGTTCGTCACCACGATCACTCGACTGTAATCATTGCTGCGTATCCAGCGCTCGCTCTCCTCGGCATTACCGGCCGTATTAAGGGCCGAACGGTCGAGATCGACACAACAGTCGAACAAGCTGGGCTCGGCATGGGTCGCACGCTGCAGCATTTTTTCATTGGTCGAAGGATGAACGCCGCTGATCAGCAGACGCTTGCCGCGCTGCAACTTCAGCAGATCGACTGCCGCCTGAATACGCGCCTGACCGCCAGTCAAAACGACAATTGCGTCTGCGGGTGCATCGCTTACTGGCGGTGCCATGCGCGAAACCCATTCTCCAAAGGCCACGAACCCCGCAACAAACGTCACCAGCAGGACGAAGAGCACGATTGAAACAGGTTGAAAACGTTTGAGAATACGCATGATCAATGACCACAGGAATTGACACGGTACAAGCAACACTGAGGAAGGCGAGACCACAGCATGTCGGGGGCGCCGAATGGCACCTGCCTGCAGGCCATATAAAATCCGCTCTTCAGCCACGCCATTATCGCCTGTCCCGTATCCGCGGTTCATAATACGCGCGAATCGCGCGTTATTACCGTTCTCATGATAGACACGATTAGGGCGAGAACTCGAAAAATCTGTTACAATACGCAACGCGCGAAGCTTGATGGGCAAAAAAACAGTCATTTGGGTCCCATCCCATCCCCCATCCCCGGGCCATCTATGGTTGCGAGCTGGCGTACAACAGTCAGCCGACTGGTCAACATTGTAAGAACGCTGACCAGAATGATGATTGCCGCAGCACCCAGATAACCATCACCCCCGATGGAGAAATTACCAAACATCGCAGCCGCCTGATCGCCCTCCGGGGTCGCCATATGATAGGACGCCCACCACGAGAAGATAAGGAAGACCAGCATCGCGGCGGCACCGCCGAAGAGCGCGCCTTTAAGTGCTGTGCGAAAGAAATGCCATTCAAATTCGCGCGCCACCAGCCTTGGTTCTGCGCCGATAAAATGCAGAACCTCGATTATGTGGCTGTTTCCCGACATAGCTCCTCGCGTGGCGAAGATGACAGTCAGCACGGTGGCCGCGATGACCAGCGCCAGCACAGCGGTTCCCACCAGAACCGTAGTATGAGCCATCGATACCAAACGGTCCACCCAGGTGCGGTGATCATCAAAGCTCGCGCTTGCGATGGCACGTGTCAGTTCCGCTCGCATGGTTTCGAAATCAGGTGGTGCATTCTCATCGATCGTCACCAGGACCAGGCGCGGCACCGGCAGTTCGTCGATATCAAGACCAGTTCCAAGCCATGGCTCCAGAAGGCGAGCCGTGGCACCCTTGTCGACAATGCTCGTGCTCTTGACGCCCGCAAAACCGCGCGCAATCTCACTCGCCTGCTGCAAGGCCTGCTCCATATCCTGTCCATCGACAGGGCGGATCTGGATGGTTGCCTCACGCGCAATCTGGCTTTGCCATGCATCTGCCGAGGCGCGGACCAGCGTTACGCCACCCATGGTGAGGCAGGCAAGGAAGGTCATGATCGCAATGACGATAACCAGCGCGCTTCCCGTAACACTTCCATCCGGCACGATTGAGCTTGGCCGGTTGCGTTGCCGGCGTTTGCCAACCCGAACCAGAACCATATCCTGAAAATCATCAAGACGGACTTTCAGATCCTCCTGAATTCTGCGCCATTGATTACGAAGGTCAGTCATAGATATCGAGCCGCCCGTGCTCCAGAATCATGCGCCGCGCATTGACCTGATCCATGAGGGAAAGGTCATGCGTTGCGATAATGACGGCTGTGCCGGAGCGGTTCAGCTCCGTGAACAGGCGCAACAGACGCTTGGCAAGCGGCGGATCGACATTGCCGGTCGGCTCGTCAGCCAGGAGCAGCTCGGGCTGATCGATCAGCGCGCGAGCAATAGCAGCACGCTGTTTTTCACCACCTGAAAGAACCGGCGGCAGAACCCGCATACGATCGCCGAGGCCAACCCAGTGCAAAAGCTCTTCCACCTCATGGCGATAAGTTGCCTCTTCCTTGCCGCGCACTCGCAGCGGAAGCGCGACATTCTCATAAGTCGTCATATGATCGAGCAGGCGAAAGTCCTGAAACACGATGCCGATACGACGGCGCATTAACGGAATATCCTTGTGATCAAGCCGTGCAACATCGCGACCGAAGACGTTGATCAGTCCCCGCGTCGGCTTCAACGCCATAAAAAGAAGACGCATGAGCGAGGTCTTGCCTGCGCCGGATGGACCGGTCAGGAATTGGAACGAACGCGGCGGTATATGAAAACTGACATCCCGCAGGATTTCAGGCCCCATTCCATATCTCAGGCCGACATTCTCGAAGCGTATCACCGGTGTATTTCTCTTTAAGGTGTGTCCGCGCAAAGCATTCGCGGGTCATATCGATTATGAAATCGACCTTTACCCTCGATGGTTAACGTCGCGTTAAATTCGCCCAGTTATACCCTTAAAATATACAATTTCCGCCGAAATACGGCGGTCCCACAAACCGTTGATGCATTATGCAACCAAGAGGCTACTGCCAGCAGCCGAGATTGCGACCCTTGAGATTATGGGCATCAATATCAACGACCAGCCGAGGATCAGCGCGCATGAGAGCAAGCGTTGTTCTTTGCTTGAGATCGATCTTTTCCCATCCCGCACATTGCGTCGGCATCGGTGTCGTATCGATCGTGACCTTTTCCGTCCAGGCCGTCGCAGCACATCCAGAAAGAACGACTGCAAGCGGAACGCCGATGATGGCGCGCAGCAAAAAATCTGACGCGCTCAATTGGAAAGGAGGCCTCATATAAAACCACTTATTCAAGCCGCGAACTCCCTGTCATGAAACACTGCCAAGATAAACGCAGAGTGCCGTTTGGTCACGCAAAGGCGTATGGCGCCTTGACGCGGCAGTTACACTTATAACGTGTCTGGGGCCATGGCTGCAATATCAACACAGCCAAATCTGAAACGGATTTATGGATAGACGGTGAGGGAAACCTCCCCCTTTTCCTTGCTCGTTTAAAAGTGCCATCAGAATTTTAAGAAATTTCTCTAATATAATATAAATTACAGCTCGTTTTCGACTCTGGAAAAATATAATTATGAAGTCAAGACGAAATAAGAACAGTTAAAATCGCATTGATGAAAGAAACGTGCACAGATATAGTTATTTTGATATGATTCGCATACAAGCATTTTCACTACACCAAGCGTGGGGATTTACATGTTGAACAAACTATCTGCTGAGTTTTTCGGCACTTTCTGGCTCGTGTTTGGCGGCTGCGGCAGCGCTGTCCTTGCGGCCGCATTTCCTGATCTTGGCATCGGTTTCGTTGGTGTGTCCCTGGCCTTTGGTCTCACAGTCCTGACCATGGCCTATGCTGTCGGCGGCATTTCCGGTGGACATTTTAATCCAGCGGTTTCGTTGGGTCTTCTCATCGGTGGTCGCTTTCCGGCAAAGGATTTGATCCCTTATTGGATTGCTCAGGTCCTCGGCGCCATTGCCGCAGCCGCCGTCCTCTACCTGATCGCCTCGGGCAAGACAGGCTTCACGGCTGGGGGCTTTGCGTCGAACGGTTATGGCGAATTGTCGCCCAGTGCTGTAGATGGTGTTGGCGGTTATAGCCTGACAGCAGCCTTGCTGATCGAAGTTGTTCTGACGGCTTTCTTCATCATCATCATTCTGGGATCGACGTCTTCGAGCGCTCCGGCTGGCTTTGCACCAATCGCCATTGGTCTTGGCCTTACGCTGATCCATCTCGTCTCCATCCCGGTCACCAACACCTCGGTCAATCCGGCCCGCTCCACCGGCGTGGCGCTTTTCGCGGAAACGGCAGCACTGAGCCAGGTATGGCTGTTCTGGGTTGCTCCACTGATCGGCGCAGCAATTGGCGCAGTCATCTGGAAGGGTCTACTCGGAAAAGACTGATCGAATATCAGGTTCAAACAAAGGCCGGCACAATGCCGGCCTTTGTTCGTTTATACACTTCCAGCGAAAGCCGGTGAAAATAGGGGGGTCCCAGCGACTCCAACAAAGTGCTTCCAGTCGTTGGAAGGATGGGCTAAGTAACAAAAGTCTTTCCTCTTGATGTTTTTCAGCGATGTCCCCCTCCAAAGATATTTCTGCAGCGGATCGCTATGCCGCTTTCCGCCATTCCGCTTTCAAGAAATACTGGGGCGCACGCTTTCTCAGTGCCTTTGCCGTGCAGATCGTCAGCGTTTCGGTTGGCTGGCAGATTTACGACCAGACCCGCGACGCTTTTAATCTTGGTATGGTCGGGCTGGTACAGTTCCTGCCTGCGCTGCTGCTCGTTCTGGTAACCGGCGCGACTGCCGACCGTTTCGGGCGTCGGCTTGTCATGGGACTGTCGCTGGTTCTGGAAGCCATCGTAACCGCGCTATTGCTCGCCTTGACCGTGACCGGCCTGTTCGAACCGATGACAGTCTTTGGCGCTTTGCTGATTTTCGGCGTGGCTCGCGCCTTCCTAGGGCCATCCTCGGCATCGCTCGTCGTTAATCTGGTCCCGACCGAAGATTTTGCCAATGCCGTTTCATGGAATTCGTCAGCCTGGCAAGTCGCTACCGTCGTCGGGCCAGTCGCAGGTGGTTTGCTTTACGGGGTATCGCCTGAAGCAGCCTATAGTGTCGCCACGCTTTTTCTGGCTATGGGCTCTGTTCTCATCTTCTCAATCCCGAAGCCAAGACAGCATACGCTCACGGAAGAACGCTCGCTTTCCAGCATGCTCGCCGGTTTTCGCTATATCTGGAAAGAGAAGATCGTTCTGGGCGCCATATCGCTCGACTTATTTGCCGTATTGCTCGGTGGTGCCGTGGCGCTGCTTCCCATTTTTGCCCGCGATATTCTGGATCTCGGTCCGTGGGGCCTCGGCTTCTTGCGCGCTGCACCGGGAATAGGGGCGGTACTGACGGCGCTATGGCTTGCAGGTCATCCCATCCACGACCATGCCGGACGCATCATGTTCGTGTTCGTCGGCTTGTTTGGTTTGTTCAACGTCATATTCGGGGTTTCTACCCTGACCTGGCTGTCGGTAACAGCGCTGGCACTGGCAGGGGCTGCTGATATGATCAGCGTCTATATCCGTGAAACGCTGATGCAGCTCTGGACCCCGGATAATGTGCGCGGTCGCGTCAATGCTGTGAACATGGTTTTTGTCGGTGCTTCGAACGAACTGGGCGAATTCCGCGCCGGGTTGATGGCCGCAGCGATCGGAGCCGCACCCGCCGTCATCATCGGCGGCGTTGGCTCCATCGCGGTCGCAATCGCATGGGCGGCGATGTTCCCCCAATTGCGAAAAGCCCGCCACCTGCAAGGACGGACCTGACGTTACAGCATGTCTCCCAAAAACGGGAACCGCCTACGCAGGCAGATCAGTCCACTGGACTGATTTCTGACCCTGCTTCGATGGGATAAAGACTTGCGACACGCTTTAGGAAGATTAGAAAACTGGAGCGCTACGGTTTGTCTGTTGCGCACGCAGCTCGATAGCGTTGCGATCCGTGTCGCGGATGCCCATGAGGTCTGCAATACGCCACACAACCGTGGTTTCCAGTTCTCGCGCCTCGCCGTCCGCGCATACGATTTCCCACATCAGGGATACGAAATCGAGTTGGGCTTGATAGTCGAGCTTTTCTTTTAGAACCGACGTGAAACTTGAAAGGTCAGTAGCTTCCTGATCCGCCAGTTCTGCGGCCTTGAGCAGCTGCTTGAGCGCATCGCCCTTGACGCCATATTTGAGTGAAAGGGTCGAGGACAGTTTCAGACGTTCGCTTTCATCGCTCTCACCGTCGACATTCATGAGGTGCAGAAGCAAGGCTGCAGCGGCAAGGCGAGGGTCATCATCGGCAAATTTCTCGCCACGATCCCGAAATCCGCTTCCGGGCAATTCCCGAAAAATTTCCATAAGACGATCGAACATTCACCCCTCACCAAACGCAATATTTTTATTTGTACTGCGAATAGGTAACCAGATGAAGGCCGCAAACAACGCCTTAATCGTCATGACGCATTATTCGATGAAAATGAGGCGACAAGCGTTGTTTTTAAGCAACGCTTAAAAAAGCCGCAAGCCTCCCTGTACCTTCTTCGATGTTTCTTGCCTCTCCACACCAGGATCATCGACAATAAGATGAGGATGCCCTTGTTGTTCTTCGTCATCGTGGAGAGCGAAAGCATCCGGCACGGGTTGCGGCTGATGGTCGTCCGGTTTTTTTTCTTCGACAGGCTTCGCAAGCTTAACCGGCTCCGCCTGAGGAACAGCGATTTCCGCCTCTATGGTATCAGGTTGAAGCGCAGACTTGGCGGGTGTGTCCCAAACAGGTTCTTCTTCCTTTTCTGTGCCCACCAGAACAGGAACCACAGTCTTTTGAGCTGCCTCCGGTCCCCTGATTTCTGGCTGTTCAGGTTCGATTGCCGGAGCAAGTTCGACAACCGGCACCTTCCACTCGAAACTGTTCAACCGACCAGTCACCGGCGAAACCGGAGACCAGCGCTCTGAAACATAACCATCCGCGGTCCAGGCCGGATCGCGAGGTGCTTTGACCGCCTGCGCCAGCCATTCCCGCACTTTACCCTGATTACCGGTTTCGGCTTCCTCGATATCGGCAAGCAGCAGATACGCGCCTTCGCTTTGGCGCGCGCGCAATGCCTGTTGGGCATTGTCTCGTGCCAATCGCCAATCGCCAGCATCATAGGCCGCACGCGCCAATGCCATGCTGCCTTCTACGGTATTGGCGCGCAGCGAAACCAGATGCCGTGCGCGTTTCAAACGATCCGGTGCCGTGTCGCCGGCACGGGCGTGAATATAGGTTGAAGCGATATCCGGATGCGGAAAACGTTTCCACGCCGCTTCCAATACCTTCGAACCCTTGCGCACTTCACCATCCGCGAAAAGCGCCTGAGCAGCCACCACAGCCGCAGGCACGAGATCGGGTGCAAGCTTGTTTGCCGCCAGCGCGTCCACCTTTGCATGCGCATGATCGACATTCAGCGTTGCCATAGCCTTTGCCGTCAGAAGAGCGGCACGCTCCTTTTTAGCCACTTCCTTGCCATGGGAGAGAACCTGCTTGCGTGCATCCACAAGCTTGAGCGCCCCTTCCCAGTCGCCATCAGCGCATAGCTGTCCCATGACCGCAGATGAAGCCCATTCGAGTTGTGGTGCCTGACTTGCAGCCTGGGAGGCATAATGGCGCGCCGCTTCCAGCGCGCCTACGCGCTGGGCTTCGATATAAAGGCCGCGCAATCCCAGAAGCCTCGTTTCCGGGTCTTCCAGCATCGCCTCAAACCCTTTGCGGGCATCAGCGTCACGGCCTTCCAGCATCGCTGTTTGTGCTTCGAGAAGCTTGATAAGCGGCTCCTGGTCGGAATTGAGCAATTTTCCAGCCTGCTGCGTCATACGACGTGCGGCTTCGGCGTCACCGGCACCAGCCGCAATCAGCCCTGTCGACAACGACTGGTAGCCTCGGTCACGTTTGCGCGCCCGAAAATGACGGCGCAAAAGATGAGGCGACTGGATAAGGCTTCTGACCAGCCACCAAAGGAGCATGACCGCTGCCACGAGGGCGACGACACCGGCCGCAGCGGTGATCAGCGGCACATTGTAATGATTGCCGGAGAAGACGACGTCGATTTCTCCGGGACGATCAGCCAACCACGCAAAACCGAAACCAAGAGCCGCAGTGAGAGCCAGATAAAACAGAACACGCAGCATGACTGCCTCCTCAGTTGGCGGCAGGTGCCACAGCACCTCCGCTCGCATCAGCCGGCGCTTTTGGCGTGAGGCTCTGGGTAACAAGACGCTGGATCACGGCATCGGCATCGCGGCGCGCTTTCAGCTGATCGGCAAACTCCTTCGATGTCGCCTTGGCGTCTGCGGGAAGCTGCTCCCATTCGGCTATCGCGCGCTCAAGATCACCCTTGTTGAGTGCTGCTTCCATGCGCGCAGTCGTCGGACCAACACCTTCCCCCTCTACGTCTCCTGCAACGGGCCGCACGGCGACCAGCCCTTTGGCGCTAGCCATCAGATGATCAAAGACACCGGCATCAGCAGGCAGCTTGTTTTCCGTCGCAACGATACGGTTGGCGACATCTCCAAACCGGGAATTCAACTCCGCAACCGTTGGCAAACCTTTTTCGGCGAAAGAACGCAATACCTCCACGTCGTTGTCCTGCGGCGCAAGCGAAGCGAAAGTATCGAGTTCCGTCTTGAACGATCCGCCGCGATCGATGGCCGTCTTCAGCGCATTGGCGGCAATCAGCGCCGCCATGTCCGGCTGGCGCGACGCTTCACCAATCTTTTCCTCCAGTGCCACAAGTTTCGATTCCAGTGCGGAAAGAGCACCATCATTACCGGAGACCGCACTGGCGGCCTGATCAACGCGCTCTCGCGCCGTTGCGAATTCCTTGTCGAGGGCATCAAGACGCCCGGTCAAAGCTTCAATTTCGGCAGGTGCGACACCTTCTGATGTGCTCGCAGCGATTTGTTGCTGAAGCTTTGTGAGTTCGCCAACCGCAGCCTCGGACTTGATTTCCGCCGCCTCGACATTTTTCTGCAACTGGGCAAGTTCGGTCTTGCTCTCAGCGTCGAGCGGTGCTGGTGCAGGATTATCGCGCAAATCCGCAATCTGCTTTTCGACCTGAGACAATTGTTCTGGCGTTACACGCCCACCCGAAGACGGCAACACACCTGCCCATTGCAAAAGGGCCATACCGCCGAGTGCAATCACACCGCCAGCAATACCCGCCAGAAGATGGGAAGCACCAATGCCAGATTTTTGCGCGGAGGAAGGAGGTGGTGGCATGGATGAAGATATTCCGCCATCCGTTACCCGCGGCTTTTCCTTTTCCGGTTTCACACCCGCAGTAAAGGGGGGCTTTGCAGACGAACCCGACGACTTTTCAGCGCCCGCCACCTTTTCAGCGCCATTATCTTTGCCGACATCCTTCGTCTTGATAGGGCCAACCGGCTCGGCGGCAGGCGTCGTTTTGGAACCATCCGGCTCGTTGATGCGCTTAACTTCGGACGAATCAAGATTGATCGTCACAGGATTGCGGGCCGGTTTGGAATGTCGCGGAGTGCCGGATTTCGCCATGGGTCCTCTCGTCGTCACAGATGTTTGATCCCCGTGACTCTAGCAGATAAAATCGTCAAATGAAGAAAGGTTGCGCCAAAATAGTCAAACTTTGGCAAGAAGCCTGAAAAGGCCATTCTCGTCAGGGTGGTCTGCGACAAGCGCTCTTTGCTGCCATTTCGCAGGAAGTTTTTCAGCAACGCGCCCGGAAATGCACAAAAATCGGGTTTGTCCATCGAATGGATGCTCTATCTTGTGCATCATATCGACAAAGCGCTCAGCTGCCACGCCAGAATAAAGCAGAACTGCATCAAAAACCGCATCCCCCAGGACTTGCATGATCTCCGGCACAGTATAATCGATCATCTCGATATCATAGACATCGCGTACCACCATCTCGAGACCAGCTTCTTTTATGCGTTCCTCGAAAATCGGTTGGCGCATGTGTCCGGCAAAATAAAGAAGCCGCGCGCCTTGCGGTAAAGCTTTTCGGATGGTTTCTGCAAGACGCACCGCATCGCCACCCCCTTCGCTCACCTGTAAAAACCCGGCGCGCCGCGCCGCATCCGCGGTCCCTTCGCCCACGGCAAAAAGCGGCAGATCAAGACAAGCTTGCAGCACGTGTGGTTCGATATGCCGGAATGCGTTGGCGCTGGTGACCGTCAGCGCATCGAAACGCATTTCAGGCAAGGAGAAGGGAAGTGCGACCGTGCGGGTGAGCGGTAGCGATAGAGGCGTAAACCCGGCACGGGTCAAACGGACGGCGGTTTGCGAAGCGGCTGGCTCCGGGCGTGTCACCAAAACCTGTCTTGCAACTTCCTCTCGATCCCCGCCACGCATTATCAATCCCAGTCGGTGAAGAAATGTGAACCTGCTTCCGCACGGATGCGTATAGCCGCCTCTTCACCAAGTTTCGCGGCCTCACTTGCAAAGCCGTCAATATGAACCTCATGCGCCTTAGAACCATCCGGCCGCAGAACCATCCCGCGAAAGCTTATACTTTCGCCTTCTACCGTCGCCAGACCGGCAATGGGCGTACGACAGGAACCGTCAAGCGTGGCCAGAAAAGCGCGTTCACAGGCGGTCACAACATGCGTATCGCGATGCGCCAGTGGTTGCAGCAAGGCGTCAATCCTTTCGTCCCCGAGGCGGCTTTCAATCGCCAAAGTGCCCTGCCCCGGCGCGGGCAGAAAAACATCCGGCGAAAGATGTTCGCTAATGACCTCCGAAAGGCCGAGCCGGTTCAATCCAGCACAGGCAAGCAAAGTGCCGTCCACTTCCCCTTCCGCCAGTTTGCGCAGGCGCGTCTGGACATTGCCGCGAAACATCACCACTTGGATATCGGGACGAAGACGCTTGATTATTGCCTGTCGGCGCAGGGATGAGGAGCCGACGATCGCTCCTTGTGGCAGATCGGAGAAGCTTTTGACATTGCGACCGATAAAAGCATCACGCGGGTCTTCGCGGGGCAGAAAAACAGAAAGATGAAGACCATCCGGCAAAACCGTGGGCATATCCTTGGTGCAATGCACTGCCATATCGATGCGACCATCCTTGAGGGCCGCTTCTATTTCTTCGGTAAAAAGACCCTTGCCGCCGACCAGCGAAAGCGGGCGATCCTGAATACGGTCACCAGCTGTCGACATCGGCACGATTTCTATCGTTTCTTGCGCCAGCCCGTGCGCCTTAACAAGAAGGCGACGCGTTTCCTCAGCCTGTGCCAGCGCCAACTGACTCCCCCGCGTACCGATCTTTAACGGGCCGATTTTCGAGGAGGCTGTTTGCATATCGCTTCGTCCATGATACCGGGTTGCATGAAATATGAGACAGGCAGGGTCTAACCGCAAATGCGCATTCTTGGAATAGAAACCAGTTGCGACGAAACAGCCGCAGCCATCGTCGAGCGTGACGATAAGGGCGAAGGGCGTATCTTGTCCAATGTCGTTTTGAGCCAGATCGCCGAACACGAACCCTATGGCGGCGTCGTACCGGAAATTGCTGCCCGCGCGCATGTCGAGGCGCTGGACAAGCTGATCGAACGCGCTTTGAACGATGCGGACACAAAGCTTGAAGAAGTCGATGCTATTGCCGCAACCGCTGGCCCCGGCCTTATCGGCGGACTGATCGTCGGTTTGATGACTGCCAAGGCGCTGGCAATGGCCGCGCAAAAACCTTTCTATGCCGTCAATCATCTCGAAGGCCACGCGCTGACCGCGCGGCTGACCAACCGGCTGGCATTTCCCTACCTCCTGCTGCTGGTTTCGGGTGGTCATACGCAGATGGTGCTCGTGCGAGGCCTTGGCCAGTATGAGCGCCTCGGCACAACCATTGATGATGCGCTGGGCGAAGCTTTTGACAAGACCGCCAAACTTCTGGGGCTCAACTATCCCGGCGGGCCAGCCGTCGAACGCATGGCACTACAGGGGGATGCCAAGCGCTTTGCCCTGCCGCGACCGCTCAAGGGCGAAGCGCGGCTCGACTTTTCCTTCTCCGGCCTCAAGACCGCCGTGCGTCAGACCGCGACCGAACTCGCGCCCCTTTCTGATCGTGATGTCGCCGATATCTGCGCCTCGTTTCAGGAAGCCGTTGCCGACACGCTTACAGACCGCGTCCGGCGCTCGCTGGAACGGTTCAAGGATGAGTTTCCTGATTGTGCCACGCCGTCACTGGTAGTTGCGGGCGGTGTTGCAGCCAACAAGACCCTGCGCGCTGCATTGGAAATACTGTGCGAAAGACATGGTTTCAGCTTTGTCGCGCCACCGCTTGATCTGTGCACCGATAATGCCGCAATGATCGCCTGGGCCGGTGCGGAGCGCGCCAACAGCAAAGAACCCGATTCGCTCGACATCGCGCCGCGGTCGCGCTGGCCGCTCGATGAGAAATCAAAGCCCATGTTCGGCACCGGACGTCGTGGAGCCAAGGCATGAGCAAGCGCGCAAAAATTAGCGTTCTGGGCGGCGGCGCATGGGGGACGGCTCTTGCCGTCATGGCCGTCAAGGGCGGCCATGAAACCGCACTTTATGCGCGTGACAGCGAAACGGTTAAAGCCATAAATCAAGACTGTCGCAATCCGCGCTATCTTGGCGAGATCGACCTGCCGCAAGGTATCCGTGCCAGCAGCAATGCCGAAGAGGTACTAACAAAGGCTGACGCGGTTCTAGCGGTTATTCCGGCACAGGCCATGCGCAAAGGATTGTCGCAACTCAGTACCTTCATTCCGCAATCCGTACCTGTGGTTCTTTGTGCCAAAGGCATTGAGCGCGAGACTGGGCGGCTGATGTCGGAAATCGTGGCGGAAGTGCTGCCAAAACACCGTATCACAGCACTTTCCGGCCCGAGCTTCGCAAGTGATGTGGCGCGTGGCCTGCCCACTGCGGTAACCATCGCCTGCGAGGAAGAGGAAACGGCTGAAGAACTTGCCGTACTCCTTTCCGGTCCGGCGTTCCGGTGTTATTCGACCACTGATCTCAAAGGCGTGGAAATCGGCGGCGCGTTTAAAAATGTTCTGGCGATTGCAGCCGGAGCGGCCATCGGGCGCGGGTATGGTGCCAGCGCGCAGGCAGCGCTCGTTACACGCGGTTTCGCAGAATTGCGCCGCATTGGCCAAGCCATGGGCGCGAAGCCGGAAACCATTATGGGATTGTCGGGTCTCGGCGATCTGATGCTGACGTGTTCGTCGCCGCAATCGCGCAACTATTCCTATGGGCTTGCGCTTGGACGCGGTGAGGACCTGTCCAACCGTCCTTTGGCGGAAGGGGTCGCGACCGCGCCGATTGCCGCTCAACTCTGCAAAAAATATGATATCTCCGCCCCCATCATCGATGCGGTCGGCGCGCTTTTAAGCGGCACCGTCACCATAGACGAAGCGGTGAACAATCTCATCAACAGACCCCTGAAATCCGAGGACTAACCATGCTGTTTGCACTTCTTTGCACCGACAAGCCTGACCATCTGCAAGTCCGCCTCGACACACGCCCGGCCCATCTTGACTATCTCAACGGACTTGGCGATGTATTGAAATTCGCCGGGCCCTTTTTGGGTGATGACGGCAAGCCGAACGGCAGTCTTGTAGTGGTCGAGGCCGGAGACCAGGTTGAAGCGGAAAAAATCGCCGTCAATGACCCGTATGCCAAAGCAGGACTTTTTGCCGAGGTGATCGTGCGCCCTTGGAACTGGGCCATTAACAATCCTTCAAACGCATAAGGTGCAGCATGGCTTACTGGCTGTTCAAATCGGAACCGTTCAAATGGTCATGGGAGATGCAAAAGGCCCGTGGTGAAAAAGGCGAACAGTGGGATGGGGTGCGCAATTATCAGGCGCGCAACAACATGCGCGCCATGCAGCTGGGCGACAAGGGCTTTTTCTATCATTCCAATGAAGGTCTGGAAGTCGTCGGCATCGTCGAAGTGTGCAAACTCGCCCATCCCGACAGCACCACCGACGATCCACGCTGGGATTGCGTGGATATCAAGGCAGTGTGCGATATGCCCAAGCCCGTTACGCTCAAAGATGTCAAAGCCAATCCAAAGCTCGAAAATATGGCGCTCGTCACCTCCATGCGCCTTTCGGTGCAGCCGGTGATGGAAGATGAATGGATCGAAGTCTGTCGCATGGGCGAACTCGACGCCAGTAAGATCTGATGATCGATCCGGCGGATCGCCGTACACGCGACTTTATTGCGGTCAATACCACGCTGCAAGCACCGCCACATGTGCCGGAAATTTGGCTGCATCTTGCCGATGAAGCGCATGATCTCTGGCACAGAACCGAGGAAGAACTGGCGACCATCGGACTGCCGCCGCCCTTCTGGGCTTTTGCCTGGGCGGGCGGCCAGGGTGTTGCGCGCTATATTCTGGATAACGCCGACAAGGTGACTGGCAAGTCCGTTCTCGATTTCGCATCTGGCTCCGGCCTTATCGCCATAGCTGCGGTCAAAGCGGGCGCGAAAAGTGTCATCGCTTCCGATATAGATCCTTTTGCGCTTCAAGCCATTGAAATCAATGCAGATGCAAATGCGGTTGTGGTGGAGCCTGTTTCCAAAGATCTGATCGGAGCAGATAAAGGCTGGGACGTGGTTCTGGCGGGTGATGTCTTTTATGACAAGCCGCTCGCCGACCGGCTTGTTCCGTGGTTTTCGGCGCTGGCAAAACGCGGAGCATTGGTCGTTGTCGGCGATCCGGGGCGTGCCTATCTGCCAAAAGACCGGCTGCACCAGCTCGCCGTCTATACGGTGCCAGTCACGCGCGCGCTGGAAGATGCCGAGGTTAAACGCACAACCGTCTGGGAATTCTGCTAAGGCACCATGCCAGCAGCGCAAACCCTTTCATCGCAACACCCGGATGATCGTCCAGCGTGACAAAAGCGGCAGAAGCCGTGCCATATCGGCACGTTTGAGCGCAATACAACCTTCAGTCGGCGCATAGTCTGGACGGGCAAGATGAAAAAAGATGGCGCTCCCGCAGCCCCGGCGGCGCGGGCGGATATTCCAGTCCAAGACGATACACACGTCATAAAGTCCATCATCACGCCACATGCGTTCGTGGCTTGGTGCATAGGGAAGCCGGACGGGACGATTGTAATTGGCATCTTGCGGCGCATCGCACCAGCCATCCCGCCGCCGTATCGAACGAAGTTTCAACGCCGAGGGTGGCAAGCTGCCACGGTCACAGCGCCGATAGCCATGAAGCACGCGCATGGCAGCCAAGGGTGTCGCACCATCACCTTCGCGCTTGAAAGCACTGATTCCCCCCTTGCCAAGGGCGCATTGCATCACCAGATTGCCAGCAACAAGTAGGCCGCGTGTTTTATGTCCCGGCTTGGCACGCACATCGATTATCTTGATCCCACGAGGGGCCGACCACCCGGCATAATGTCTGGTCAAGAGCGTCTCCACTACACTATCGTAAAGGCCTAATTGAGCTTAACAAAATATACTTCAGCGTTTAGCCGCTTCAACTTCGCCTTATTAAATGTCATAACCCTATATGAGCAATTGAATCAAAGAGTAACGAGGACAGGCATGACAGGCCGTACAATTCTGATTGTCGATGACGATGAAGATCTGCGTTCGATCCTCGTCGAGCAGCTTGAGCTGTGCGAAGAGTTCCAGATTCTTCAAGAAGATAACGCCACCAAAGGCATCCAGACCGCCCGTAATGGCACCGTTGATCTTCTGATTATGGATGTCGGCCTGCCAGATATGGATGGACGCGAGGCGGTAAAGCTGTTGCGCAAAGGCGGTTTCAAGCCCCCGATCATCATGTTGACGGGCCACGATACCGAATCAGACACCGTTTTGGGTCTCGAATCGGGTGCCAACGACTATGTTACCAAGCCGTTCAAATTTGCCGTTCTGCTCGCCCGCATCCGCGCGCAGTTGCGCCAGCACGAGCAGAGTGAAGACGCGACCTTTACCGTCGGCTCCTACATATTCAAGCCGGGTCAGAAACTGCTTACCGACGAAAAGGGCGGAAAAATCCGCCTGACTGAAAAGGAAGCAGCGATTATCAAGTATCTCTATCGCGCCGGCGACAAGGTGATCAGCCGCGATGTGCTGCTGGAAGAAGTCTGGGGCTATAATTCAGGCGTGACCACCCATACGCTCGAAACCCATGTCTATCGCCTGCGTCAGAAAATCGAGAAGGATCCGTCCAACGCAGCACTTCTGGTAACGGAAAGCGGGGGATACAAACTTGTCCCGTAATGGCCTTTGCCAAACGCAGGTGTATTGACAGCCAATGGCGCTAGACGACGATATCCAGATACTCGGCGAGGTCGACCTGTTCGGGTCTCTTTCACCCGAACAGTTGCGCCTGCTCGCCTTTGGTGCAGAGCGATTGGTGCTGCGCAGCGGTCGCGAACTATTCAGCGAAGGTCAGAGCGCGGACTGCGCCTATATCGTCGTCTCTGGTACGATTACGCTGTTTCGGGAAGTCGAGGATGCGCGTGCAACGGTGCGCACGGTCGGATCGGGCACGATACTTGGTGAAATGGCTCTGATCGCCCAGGCGAATAGGCTTACCAGCGCGGTCGCGGATGTTGAAACAGAAGTGATTCGTATCAGCCGTTCAATCTTCCGGCGCATTCTCGAGGAATATCCGGAAGTGGCGGCATCTCTGCATAACCATATCAGTAAAAGCCTCGTGCGGCTGATCGGCGAGATCGAAAAGGTCGCACCGCGCCTTGCGGACTAAAGCTGATCTGATTGAAGCAGACCGTGCGCTGATTATCTGATCTGACGCGCATCTTGTCCGAAAACCGTTCCCACTTTTCGGGATGCGCTCTAACCCAAATTGAAAGTTGCGATTACCGGAACATGATCGGACGGACGATCCCAGCCACGCGCATCGCGCAGGATTTGCAAGTCCTCGATATCGCTTTCGAGATCATTCGAACCCCAGACATGATCAAGCCTTCGACCCCGGTCGGCAGCATTCCAGTCCTTGGCACGATAACTCCACCACGTATAGATTTTCTGATCTGCCGCAATGAGATGGCGCATCAGATCGCTCCAGCCACCCTTGACGCGCAGATCTTCCAGCGTTTCAGTCTCGATCGGCGTGTGGCTGACGATTTTTAAGAGCTGCTTGTGCGACCAGACATCGTTTTCAAGTGGTGCGATATTGAGGTCACCCACCAAAAGCGAAGAAAAACCATCCTGTCGATCGGCCTTTATGGCGCGCATTTCTTCAAGGAAAGAAAGTTTGTGCGCAAATTTTGGATTGATTGCCGGGTCAGGCTCGTCACCACCGGCAGGCACATAAAAATTATGAATACGAAGCTTTTTGGCCCCGGCGTCCACGACAGCACTCAGATGCCGACAATCACCCATATCGCAAAAACCGATTTTCTCGACATGGCTCAAGGGGCGGCGTGAAACGGTTGCAACGCCGTGGTAGCCTTTCTGACCGCTAATCGCGATATGCTCATAGCCCAGAGCCCGAAAGCCTTTAGACGGAAACTGATCGTCCGGGCATTTGGTTTCCTGAAGACACAGAACATCGGGCTGATAATCACGCAGGAACTGCTCGACCAGCGGCATGCGCAGGCGCACCGAATTGATGTTCCAGGTGGCGACAGAAAAGCTCATGGGAAAAACTCGCGGCTATCGAAGGATTGCCGCGAACCTATCCACTTATTGGCCAAATGCAAATATCCGTGCCGGATAAAACACCGTTAACGCACAGAAGCTCCGCTCAGCGGTTTTTCCGCTTCATCGCAATGCGCGTGTAATCGATTTTGAACATGTCGTCGGTAAATCGAACACCGGTGCGTAAATCGAAAATCATCACCGTCGTATCAAGCTTTTGGGCATCCGTGATGGTCCACTGCTTCAGATCATAGGATTTCGGATCAAACATCATGGTGATTTTGGAATTGCCGAAGACGGACTTGTCACCCAGCACCAGCGTCGTCATATCCGGGTCCTGCTTGACACTTTCCAGACGGCCGCCGCCCAGATCGATACGGCTTGCGAGAAGCAGTTTCAGTGGCGTCTTGGACAGAGGATAGAGATCCCATGTGTCGAGTTTGCGATTATTGATCACGACTGATTCGCCATCAGCAATCACCCGGATGGGGGATTTATCGTAGTTGAAGCGGATTTTGCCGGGACGCTCAATATAAAAGGTACCGCCCGTCTGCTCGCCTTTAGGGCCGAACTGCACGAATTTGCCTGTCATAGTACGCACAGATGAAAAATGATCAGCAATTTTTTGCGCCGAGGCCACACCGCTCTGCGCCTGCGCAAAAGCCGATGCAGTCAAAGTCAGTGTACCCGCCAACGTTGCCGTTCCCAGCGCAGTCACCAAGCGGCCGGTTCTTGCAAAGGCAGATAGACGCGCAAAAAAGTGGGAAAACATCATTGGCAGACTCTTTCTCTTCATCATCCAGGCAAGCTATGACGCCACTTTGGCGCGAGTATGGCGCGATACTATCAGCTTATTGGGTCAGTAATCGTCGTCGTCACCGGCCGGCACGAGGATTTCACGCTTGCCGGCATGATTGGCTGGGCCGACGACGCCTTCTTCTTCCATGCGTTCGATAATCGACGCGGCACGGTTGTAGCCGATGCCAAGACGACGCTGGATATAGGATGTCGATGCTTTCTTGTCACGCAGCACAACGGCAACCGCCTGATCGTAGGGATCGTCGGAGTTCTCCAGACCGGACGTTCCCGACGCAACAGCGCCTTCGTCCTCTTCCTCATCCTCGGTGATCGCATCGAGATATTCCGGCACGCCCTGAAGTTTCAGATGCTGTACGATGCGCTCAACCTCGTCATCACCGACGAAAGGACCGTGAACGCGCTGGATGCGCCCACCACCAGCCATGAACAGCATGTCGCCTTGCCCCAGCAATTGTTCGGCGCCCTGCTCACCCAGAATGGTGCGGCTGTCGATCTTGGAGGTCACCTGGAACGAAATGCGGGTCGGGAAATTGGCCTTGATCGTGCCGGTAATCACATCAACACTTGGCCGTTGCGTTGCCATGATGACATGGATGCCCGCCGCACGCGCCATCTGTGCCAGACGCTGCACTGTACCTTCGATATCCTTGCCCGCGACCATCATCAGATCAGCCATCTCATCGATGATGACGACGATATAGGGCATGGGTTCGAGATCGAGTTCTTCCGTCTCGTAGATCGCCTCGCCAGTATTGCGGTCAAAGCCGGTCTGCACGGTGCGGGCAATACGCTCGCCATTGTTCTGCGCCTGTCCGACACGCTGGTTAAAACCGTCAATATTGCGCACGCCGACCTTCGACATCTTGCGATAGCGGTCTTCCATCTCGCGCACGGTCCATTTAAGCGCCACGACCGCCTTCTTGGGATCGGTCACAACCGGAGTGAGGAGATGCGGGATACCATCATAGATGGAGAGTTCCAGCATTTTCGGATCGATCATGATCAGGCGGCATTCCTGCGGCGTCATGCGATAAAGCAGCGACAGGATCATCGTGTTGATCGCAACAGACTTGCCCGACCCGGTCGTACCGGCAACAAGCACATGCGGCATCTTGGCGATATCGGCAATGACCGGCTCGCCATTGATGGTTTTGCCGAGCGCCAGCGCAAGCTTCGCCTTGGTGTGCTCGAAATCACGGCTGGCCAGCATTTCACGCAAATAAACCATTTCGCGCTTCTGGTTCGGCAATTCGATGCCGATCACATTGCGCCCTGGAACAACCGCTACACGCGCGGCAATCGCGCTCATCGAACGGGCGATATCGTCGGCCAGACCAATGACCCGAGAGGATTTAATGCCCGGTGCAGGCTCAAGCTCGTAAAGGGTTACAACCGGACCCGGCTTTACATTGATGATCTCGCCACGGACGCCGAAGTCTTCCAGCACGCCTTCGAGAAGACGCGCATTCTGTTCCAGCGCATCCTTGGACAGTGACATGTCGCGTGACACCGCTTTGGGTTCGGCAAGGAAATGCAGCGACGGCATTTCAAACGCGCCACCATCTTTCAAGAAAGAAGGCTGGGCTTCACGCTGGATGCGCGAGCCGGGACGCGGCGAGGATGCTGCCTGTTCAACGCGCGGCTTGCGGCGCCGCGCAGGCGGCGCATCATGCCATTCTTCACCGGCAAGCGGTGCCACATCGCCATCATCCGTGTCGAACGGCATGTCATCATCAGCTGCAGGACCAAACCCGGGTTCGTGCCGCGATCTTTTACGCGCAGCACGCGGTTCGTCAAAACCATTATGAGCGCGCTTGCGCCCCAAGCCTGTCAGGCGTTTGAAATTGGCGCTCGCCATCAGCGCCAGATGGGTTACGGCCCCGATAAACGGGAAGCCCCGACCGGCCTCACCATCTTCGGAAAAATCATTTTCGGACGCATTGCGCTCTTGGGGACGCTGTTCGGGCTTGGCTGGCGTAACTGTCACGGCACTTCTACCAACGATACCGCTTGCAAACAGGCACAGCCAGAGGGCAAAAGGTGCCAGAAAAAGCGCTATGATAGAGGCAATGGCGCCTTGCGGAAACTGGCCAAGAAACAGGCCCGGAAAGCGCAAAAGCATATCACCGAGCACGCCGCCCAATCCGATCGGCATCGGCCAGCTTGACGGAACGGCAAAACAGCTCGCCATGGCGGCAAATAAAAGCGCGGACGCAATCCAGGCGACACTACGCTTTGCAACACGGCCAATACCGCCGCGTGTCATTACCAGCAGCGCCCACACAACCAGCGGCAATAAGGCAGGCACGCTGGCAAGGCCAAGGAACTGCATGGCAATATCTGAGAAGACGGCACCTGGATAGCCGAGCGCATTGGTCACCGGATTGTCGGTCGCATGGCTGAAACTGGGATCAGCCACATTCCACGTCGCAAGCGCACCCACCGCCATGGCAGACAGCGCCAACAGGCCAAGCCCCAGCAGAATATAAAGCTGCCTGCGGAAAATATTGGCCAGTTTCAGCCTGTCTTCGCTCATCCGCTCATCACGCAGCGGGTATGATGGCGCGTATCCTTGCCGCATCTCAAGCCAGTCCCGAACCAGATTTTACACAATGCCCGGCAGCTTGAAACGCTTCGGGCGCAATTGATCGGGGCGATCCTAAATCAGCGATGGTTAATTCCTCATTAACCATCCAGACGCTCAACACAAAATAGAAAAAGGCGCGGTCGCCCGCGCCTTTCTAATCTTGGGAGACTGGTGGCTTTACTGAACGGATTCGCCGTGCAGGGCGATATCGAGACCTTCGAGTTCAGCCTGTTTGGTTGGACGTAGCCCCATGACGGCCTTAACGACATAAAGAATGATCGCCGTTGCAATCGCCGTATAGACAACCGTGATGGCTGCTCCGAAAAACTGCTTGCCCACGGTTGCACCTTCGCCAGCCGCATTGATCGCCGTATCGGCAAAGACGCCGGTCAAAACCGCTCCAATGAAGCCACCAACGCCATGCACACCAAAAGCATCGAGCGAATCGTCATAGCCAAGCGCATGCTTGATCTTGACAGCAGCAACGTAGCAGATCGCACCGGCAACGATGCCAAGGATCAACGCGCCCGTCGGATTGACGAAGCCTGCGGCAGGCGTGACAGCAACAAGACCTGCCACAGCACCTGAAATAATGCCCAAAATGCTTGGCTTGCCGGAAATTGCCCATTCCGCAAACATCCAGGCAAGTGCGGCACCAGCGGTGGCAACCTGCGTATTGAGCATGGCAACGGCAGCCAGCGAGTTCGCACCTCCAGCGGAACCCGCATTGAACCCGAACCAGCCAACCCACAGAAGGGCAGCACCGATGACCGAGAGAACGAGGTTATGCGGCGCCATGTTGGTCTGGCCGTAACCATCGCGCTTGCCGATAATGAGGGCAGCCACCAGACCGGCGACACCGGCATTGATGTGCACGACCGTACCGCCCGCAAAGTCGAGAACGCCGTCGGAGCCCAGGAAACCACCGCCCCATACCCAGTGTGCGACCGGGATATAGACGATGAATAGCCAAAGCGTCAAAAACACCAGCATGGAGGAAAACTTCATGCGCTCGGCAAACGAGCCGGCAATGAGCGCAGGCGTTATGATCGCAAAGGTCATCTGAAAGACGATGAAAAGATATTCAGGAATGGTGTCCGAAAGCGAATCCATCGTCACGCCGGAGAAGAAGGCTTTCGAGAAGCCGCCAATATAGGCGTTGAGAGAGCCGCCATCGGTAAAGGCCAGCGAATAGCCTGCAACCATCCACAACACCGACATGAGGCAGGTGACGGCAAAACTCTGCATCACCGTGGAAAGCACGTTTTTCTTGCGCACCATGCCGCCATAAAAGAGTGCCAGCCCAGGAATAGTCATCATCAGCACGAGCGCCGTTGAGGTCAGCATCCACGCTGTATCGCCTGTATCAAGCGTCGGGGCTGGCTCGGCGTCCTGCGCTATTGCGCTGCTTGCCAGAACGAGCAGCGCTGGCAGGGTAGCAAAAGCCGTTTGCTTTAATCTTTTTGTTATGAGCATCGATTATCTCCGTCGAAGGGCGGTTTCAAACGCGACTGCGCTGAAAAGACCGGTTCGATAAGAGAGAAACAAAAATCGTGCCAACCGCAGTTTATTGGCGCAGTTTTATGGAAGCAAAAAGATATTTTTTGTCAGAGTCCCCCTATTCCGGGATTTAAGGCCCACAATACGGGGACGCTCGCCAGCGAACCGATTCAGATGATTCGGGATTTCCCACTTCGATGCAGCGGCCGTAAAACAGTATTTCACGAGACTGTCTAATATTTAATCGCCAGCCCTATTGATGGTTATTTTTTAATCACTTTTCTTTTGCATGCACACGAATGAGGCCTTCCTGCGTGACCGAAGCCACCAGAACGCCGTCGCGCGTATAAAGAGATCCCCGATTAAAACCACGAGCGCCCGAAGCGCTGGGGGTATCCTGTGCATAAAGCAGCCAGTCATCGAGCTTGAACGAACGATGAAACCACATGGCATGATCGAGGCTTGCAACCTGCAAGTCCCGGTCGAAGATCGAGCGTCCATGCGGATGAAGCGATGTATCCAGCAGCGTCATGTCCGACAGATAGGCGAGGATCGCCGCCTGAAGCCCACGATCATCGGGCACGACACCCGTTGCACGCACCCAGACATATTGAACCGGATCGAGTTTTTCGCGCGAGAAATAATGCGCCAATGACACCGGCTTGATTTCGATCGGCCGCTCCTGCTCCCAATATTTGCGTACGTTGGCAGGAGCCATATGGAGATATTGCTCCTTGATGTCGCGATCGCCCAGCAATTGTTCCGGCGGAAGCACACCTTCAGGCATGGCGATTTGATGATCGAGCCCATCCTCATCGATCTGAAACGAGGCTGAAAGCCCAAAAATAGCCTTGCCATGCTGCTTGGCTAAAACGCGGCGCGTATTGAAACTGGATCCGTCGCGGATACGATCCACCTCGAAAATAATCGGAATTTTGGGATCGCCCGGACGCATGAAATAAGCGTGCAGCGAATGAACATGCCGTTCTGGCTCGACGGTGCGCTGTGCTGCAATCAGCGCCTGTCCGATCACCTGCCCGCCGAAAACCCGCTGCCAGCCCACTTGCGGGCTATTGCCGCGAAAGAGATCCATCTCCAGCGTCTCGAGGTCGAGAAGCGTCAAGAGTTCGCGCATGGCATTGGTCTGCTGTTTTTCAGCGTTTTCATGATCGGACATGGACAGCCTGCCTCCTGCGACCCTATATGATATTCAACATGTGCTTCATGTTTGTGCCGGATGCCTCAACCATGTCAAGCATGCCCCTCAGGGCGCATTCCGGCGCGGCAATATAGCGGCTTCACTATGGCCGCATTTGTGTCAGAAACATAGAGTGAACGATCTGGAAAGGACGAGCCAATGCCTGCCAAACAGACCAGCCCCCGCAACACCGACTTGCTTGTCGCAGGCGGCGGTTATGTCGGCCTCGTTGCGGCAGTCGCGGTCAAATCCGCAGCGCCCCACCTTTCCGTGACCATTGTCGATGGCGCACCTGCTGGTGCATGGAAAACCGACCCGCGCGCCTCATCCATTGCAGCTGCTGCCACACGCATGCTCGAACAGCTCGGTTGCTGGCAGGAAATCGTGGCCGATGCGCAACCCATCACCGAAATGGTCATCACCGATTCGCGTGTATCCGACCCGGTACGCCCTGTCTTTCTAACCTTTTCGGGCGATGTGGAGCCGGGCGAGCCTTTTGCGCATATGGTGGAAAACCGGGTGCTGAATACGGCCCTTCACAACAAGGCAGCAACCCTGGGCATCGACTTTCTCGCAGCCACGAGCGTGGATCATTTCGAAACCGGTGCCGAATCGGTTTCCGTGTCGCTGTCCAATGGCGCAACGATCCAGTCGCGACTGCTGATTGCAGCCGACGGCGCGCGCTCACGCCTGCGCGATCAGGCCGGGATCAAGACGGTGAACTGGGAGTACGGCCAGTCGGGCATCGTCTGCAACGTAGCCCACGAAAAACCGCATGGCGGACGCGCCGACGAGCATTTTTTGCCATCCGGTCCCTTCGCTATCCTGCCGCTGAAAGGCAATCGCAGCTCGCTGGTCTGGACCGAGCGTACGGCCGATGCCGAACGGCTCATCCGTGAAGACGACTTCGTTTTCGACGTCGAACTGGAACAACGTTTCGGCCATCGGCTGGGCGCATTGAAGGTCGAAGGCCCGCGCCGCGCCTTTCCGCTCGGCCTCACACTGGCGCGCGATTTCATCAAGCCGCGCTTTGCGCTCATTGGCGACGCCGCCCACCGTATTCATCCGATAGCCGGACAGGGCCTTAATCTCGGCTTCCGCGATGCCGCAGCCATTGCCGAAGTGGTCGTCGAAACAGACCGCCTCGGCCTCGACATAGGCTCTTTTGCAGCCCTTGAGCGCTACCAGAGCTGGCGTCGTTTCGAGACCGTGCAGATGGGTGTCACCACCGATGTGCTGACGCGGCTCTTTTCCAATGACAATCCCGCCATCCGCTCGGTTCGTGATATCGGTCTGGGTCTGGTCGACCGTGTGCCAAGCCTCAAAAGCTTTTTCACGAGACAAGCAGCGGGGCTTTCAGACAAGTCTCCACGCCTTTTGCAGGGTGAAGCCATCTAAAAACAGAGCTGGAAGAAGCCGGGAAGCGCCCTATATCGATGTGAAACCATCATCGATAAGGAGTTTTGCAATGGACAGGAAAGCAACCGCAGTCTGGCAAGGTACGCTCAAGGAAGGTAAAGGGACGCTCAACACCCAAAGCGGTGCCCTCAAGGACCTGCCTTATGATTTCAAGGCGCGTTTCGAGGATGAGAGCGGGCGGCACCAACCCTGAAGAGCTTCTGGGAGCGGCGCATGCCGGTTGTTTTGCCATGCAGCTATCGGCAATGCTCACCGAAAATGGTACGCCGCCTGAAAAGCTTGAAGCTACCGCGGCAGTCACGGTCAAACCTGCCGATGGCGGTGGTTTCGAGATCACACGCAGTGCCCTGACGCTCAATGCCAGTGTCCCAAATATTTCAGCGGAGGATTTCGAAGGCCTTGCGACTAAGGCTAAGGAATCCTGTCCACTTTCGAAGGCGCTGGGCGCAATCGAAGTGACGCTGGATGCGACGCTGATTTAAGCGACCGGTTAAAAGCGGACTTCAGGTCCGCCTTTTCATTCCGGCATATGACAAACGACCTCGATATTATGGCCATCGGGGTCGCGCACGAAAGCCGCATAATAATCGGGATGATAATGCTCACGGATGCCCGGCTTGCCGTTATCTTTGCCGCCTGCGGCCATCGCCGCTTCGTAAAAGCGGTCGACCTCGGATCGGGTGCCTGCAGAAAAGGCCACATGGAGGACACCTTCAAGCCTTGCGCCCTTTTGCTTGCCGATCCAGAATTCGGGCTTGCCGTTGCGGCCATAACCCAGCCAGTCACCGAATTCCATGGCGCGCGTGATGCCAAGCGGCGCCAAAGCCGCATCATAGAATGAAGATGACTTTGGCATGCTGGAAATATTGAAGCCGATATGATCGAGCATGGGCGTTACGTCCTGTCCGTAATGACTTCTTCAAGACATATCTTCGCCCAAGCAAAGATCAAGGCACCAAATGAAAAAGGAGGGCATCCGCCCTCCTTTTTCCTGTTCCATAATTTTTGCCACCATTAAACGCGGCGTTCGACCATCATCTTCTTGATTTCCGCAATCGCCTTGGCGGGGTTCAACCCCTTGGGGCAGGTCTGCGTGCAGTTCATGATGGTGTGGCAGCGATAAAGCCGGAACGGATCTTCCAGATTATCGAGGCGCTCGCCCTTGGCTTCATCGCGACTGTCAATCAGCCAGCGATAGGCCTGCAACAGCACCGCTGGACCAAGATAACGGTCGCCGTTCCACCAATAGCTCGGGCACGCGGTCGAGCAGCAAGCGCACAGGATGCATTCATAAAGCCCATCGAGCTTCTGGCGGTCATCATGGCTTTGCAGCCATTCCTTCTGCGGCTCCGGCGATACCGTCTTGAGCCATGGCTCGATTGAACGGTGCTGGGCGTAGAAATTGTTGAGGTCCGGCACGAGATCCTTCACCACCGGCATATGCGGCAGCGGATAGACTTTTATGGCGCCCTTGATGTCGTCCATGCCCTTGGTGCAGGCGAGCGTATTGGCGCCATCGATATTCATGGCGCAGGAGCCGCAAATGCCTTCGCGGCACGAACGGCGCAGCGTCAGCGTCGGATCGATCTTGTTCTTGATATACAAAAGACCATCGAGCACCATCGGGCCGCAATCGTCGCGATCGACATAATAGGTGTCGATGCTCGGATTTTCATCGTCATCCGGCGACCAGCGATAAATGCGGAATTCCGTGACATTGCTGGCACCATCCGGGCGCGGCCATGTCTTGCCTTCCTGCGGGCGGGAATTCTTGGGAAGTACGAGTTCAACCATTGCTCATGTCCCCGATCAGTAAACGCGCTTCTTGGGCGCAATCTTGGCGAGATCGATGCCGCCTTCCGCCTCGGTCGTCAGCGGATCGAGATGCACGGGGCGGTAATCGAGCTTGACATCGCCTTCCGGCGACAGCCACGATAGTGTGTGTTTGCGCCATTCGGCATCATTGCGGTCGGGGAAGTCCTCATGCGCGTGTGCGCCGCGGCTTTCCTGTCTTGCTTCGGCGGAAACCACTGTCACCATGGCATTGGCCATCAGGTTTTCGAGTTCCAGCGTCTCGACGAGATCGGAATTCCAGATCATAGAACGGTCCGAAACTTTTATATCCGGCATTTCTTTCCAGATTGCCGCCATGCGCTCGCAACCCTGCTTGAGCGATTCGGAGGTGCGGAACACGGCTGCATCTTCCTGCATGGTGCGCTGCATCTTTTCGCGCAACTCAGCGGTGGGCGTCGAGCCGTTGGCATAACGAAGACGGTCGAAGCGATCCATGATCTTTTCAACGGCCGCTTCGTTGATATCCGGTATTTTGGAATTGCGGTCAATGACCTGACCGGCACGGATTGCCGCCGCACGGCCAAACACCACAAGGTCGATCAGCGAGTTTGAGCCGAGACGATTGGCACCATGCACCGAAGCGCAACCGGCTTCGCCAACAGCCATCAGGCCGGGTTGCACACGATCGGGATCATCCAGCGTCGGGTTCAACACTTCGCCCCAGTAATTGGTTGGAATGCCGCCCATATTGTAGTGAACCGTCGGCAGAACCGGGATCGGCTCCTTGGTCAAATCCACGCCTGCGAAAATCTTGGCCGATTCCGAAATACCCGGCAGGCGTTCATGCAGAACCGCCGGATCGAGATGGTCGAGATGCAGAAAAATGTGATCCTTGTTGCGGCCCACACCACGACCGGCGCGGATTTCCATGGTCATGCAGCGCGAAACAACGTCACGCGAGGCAAGGTCCTTGGCGGACGGCGCATAGCGCTCCATGAAACGTTCGCCTTCGGAATTGACCAGATAACCGCCCTCACCGCGTGCGCCTTCGGTAATGAGGCAGCCTGCACCATAAATGCCGGTCGGATGGAACTGCACGAATTCCATGTCCTGAAGCGGCAGGCCGGTGCGCGCCACCATGCCGCCGCCATCACCCGTGCAGGTATGCGCGGAGGTCGCCGAGAAATAGGCGCGGCCATAACCACCCGTTGCCATAACCACCATTTTTGCGGCAAAGCGGTGGATGGTGCCATCATCGAGGTTCCATGCAACGACGCCGGTGCACACGCCATCGGTCATGATCAGATCAAGCGCGAAATATTCGATGAAGAACTGCGCATTGTTTTTGAGCGACTGACCATAAAGCGTGTGCAGGATCGCGTGACCTGTGCGGTCGGCAGCAGCACAGGTGCGCTGCACGGGCGGACCATCACCGAAATTTTGCATATGGCCACCGAAGGGGCGCTGATAAATCTTGCCTTCTTCGGTACGCGAGAACGGCACGCCGTAATGCTCGAGCTCGTAGACGGCGGCAGGCGCTTCACGCGCCAGATATTCCATGGCATCCGTGTCGCCCAGCCAGTCCGACCCCTTGACGGTATCGTACATGTGCCACTGCCAGCTATCCGGTCCCATATTTTTCAGCGAAGCCGCAATGCCGCCCTGTGCTGCAACTGTGTGCGAGCGGGTCGGGAACACTTTGGTGATACAAGCCGTCTTCAGCCCCTGCTCGGCCATGCCGAGCGTCGCGCGCAGCCCGGCACCACCGGCACCGACGACAACGACGTCGAATTTGTGATCGATAAATTTGTAGGCCTTGGCCCCCGCAGCAGGCGCTGCGTTATTTACTGCACTAGCCATCGGGCTATCAACCTCCGAAGCTCAGCTTAAGGATCGCAAAAACACAGGCAAAACCAACCACCGCCGCAAAGAAGGTGTTCAGCATCACCAGCACGATCTTCATGCCTTCGCTATGAATATAGTCTTCAATAATAACCTGCATGCCCAAACGCATATGATAAACGCCGGTCAGCACAAACAAAGCCATGATGATCGCTGTGAGCGGATGGGAAAGGGCTGTGCGCACTTCCGCATAGCTTGCGCCGTGCAGTGATATGATGAGAACGATGAAGAAAAGAACCAGCGGTACAAGCGCAACCGCGCTCATGCGTTGATACCAGAAATGGCCTGTGCCTTCCTTGGCCGAGCCAAGACCGCGAACTTTGCCGAGCGGCGTACGCATATCACCCATGTGAGACATCCTTTCAGCCCAGCAAAAACACGCCGGCCCAGATGAGCACGGTCGCAGCCAATGAGAAAATAAGGGTGATCGCGGCAATTTTGGTCGCTATATGCTTTTCAAGACCCGCGCCCATATCCCAGATGAAATGGCGCACGCCGCCTGCCAGATGATGCAGCAGCGCCCAGGTGTAGCCGAAAAGCACAAGCAGTCCGATCCAGGAGCCATAAAGCGCATTCACGCAATTGAAGGCTTCTTCGCTCACTGCCGCAGCGATCAGCCATGCGGCGAGAAGCAGCGTACCAAAATAAAGTGCTGCGCCCGTGATGCGATGCACGATCGACATCGTCATGGTGATTTTCGGCTTGTAAATGGACAGATGCGGCGACAAAGGACGCTGGCGTGTTACAGTCGATTGTGTCATGGCACTCGTGCTTCCCTGACGGTTCCTCGCTAACCCGTCTGCGCAAAAAAACGCTTAGCGGATCAGATGACGGGTTGTTGCAACCCGGGCTGGGTTTTGCGCCAGACGCAAGGGATTAAATTTATCCCGCGCTGCGCGACCCAAGAAATATGGCAAGGCCGTGGCATACGGTCTATGTGGCGCTTTCTACTGCGCTTTTACCACCACGTCAAAGACGCTTTTCCATCAAAAGGCTAGCAATTGGTCGCACCATGGCGACACTTTCGCGTGATTGCGGACTTCAATCGTTTGAAGTCCGCAATCCAAAAAAACATGTGTAATTTCATCCACTTTTTCTAAGCGGTTTAATTGCCGAATCGAATCACATAGCTCGACCAGTCGGCAGCCATTGCGATCTGCTCATAGAGCTTGCGACCGTCTTCGGGCACCCGCGGCGCGTTGAGCACCAGCTTCGACCAGGAACGCTCTTCCGCCTTATCGGCAAGTACATCAATCAGCGCCTTGGCGATGCCTTTGCCGCGGTGATCGTGATGAACATAGATATGGTCCACCTGTCCGGCGCGTAGGCCAGAAACGGGTTCAGGAAGATCATAGAAAATGACGAAACCCACCAGACTGCCGTCCACGCTTGCGCCGAGAATTTCCGTCGCACGATCCTGAAGCAGATGCTCGGCGTAAAAATCATCCGGCCGGCGTGGTGCGCCGCGCTTCAAGGCCTGCGTATAGCTCGCAAGCAGGGGTGCGAGGTCGTGCGCATCGCGCAGATGAAGAAACGCAATATCGACGGCATGTTCTGTAGTCATTGACACAATCCCTGTCGTTTATGCCCTGCATCGCGTTCATGTGAAACGTCAGGACTTCAAAGAGGTCATGCAATTCTATCCGTCGTATGGGGCAAAGGTAAAGCACCTCATGGAGAAATTGAGAGCAGTTTTGCAACTGTTTTCAAGGACATGCAAAAAGAGCGCATCTAATTCGATTTAAATGCAGTTGTACCTTCTTCAAGGTCATCCGCACGACGCATATTATATTCTTCAAAACAAAAAAGCCGCCGGGGGCGCCCGGCGGCTTTCTAATGCAAGAGGTTAAAACCTAGTTCCAGTTGCGGATATCGACAAAATGTCCGGCGATGGCTGCAGCCGCCGCCATGGCTGGCGAAACCAGATGCGTGCGGCCTTTAAATCCCTGACGGCCCTCGAAATTTCGGTTCGAGGTCGACGCGCAACGCTCGCCCGGCTTCAGGCGGTCGTCATTCATGGCAAGGCACATCGAGCAGCCCGGCTCACGCCAGTCAAAGCCTGCTTCGATGAAAATCTTATCGAGACCTTCCGCTTCGGCCTGTTCCTTGACCAGCCCCGAACCCGGCACGATCATGGCACTCACGCCTGCGGCAACCTTCTTGCCCGCAGCCATCCGAGCTGCATCGCGCAAATCTTCGATACGGCCATTGGTGCAGGAACCAATGAAAACGCGATCAATCGCGATGTCGGTGATCTTTGTACCTGGCTTGAGACCCATATAGTCCAGCGCGCGCCACTTGGATGCGCGCTTGGTTTCGTCCGAAATCTCGTCGGGATCAGGAACGCTGTCGGTCACAAAAACCACGTCTTCGGGTGAAGACCCCCAAGAGACGACCGGCGAAATCTTTGCCGCATCCAGTTCAACGATCTTGTCGAAATGCGAACCCTCATCCGAATGCAGCGTCTTCCAATAAGCAATCGCCTGCGCGAGAGCTTCACCTTTCGGCGCACGCGGCTTATCCTTGATATAGGCGAATGTCGTCTCGTCAGGCGCGATCAGACCGGCGCGGGCGCCACCCTCAATCGACATATTACAGACCGTCATGCGGCCTTCCATCGACAGAGAGTGAATGGCATCACCCGCATATTCGATCACATAACCAGTACCGCCAGCGGTACCTATTTTCCCGATAATGGCAAGGGTGATGTCCTTGGCGGTTACGCCAGGGGCAAGCTGACCATCAACACGCACCAGCATGTTCTTTGCCTTTTTCTGGATCAGCGTCTGCGTTGCCAGAACGTGTTCCACTTCGGACGTGCCGATACCGTGTGCCAGAGAGCCGAAGGCACCATGGGTCGAGGTATGGCTATCGCCACAGACAATCGTCATGCCCGGAAGCGTAAAGCCCTGTTCCGGTCCAACAATGTGTACGACGCCCTGACGGCGATCGCGCTCGGAATAATATTCAACGCCGAAATCAGCGGCATTTTTGGCCAAAGCTTCGACCTGAATGCGGCTTTCCTCGTTCTTGATGCCGTTGATACGATCCGGTGAGGTGGGCACATTGTGATCGACCACGGCCAGCGTTTTTTCGGGATGACGCACCTTGCGGCCTGCCATGCGCAGACCTTCAAAAGCCTGCGGGCTTGTCACTTCGTGCACAAGATGGCGATCAATATAAAGGAGGCAGGTGCCGTCGTCCTGCTGATCCACTACATGGTCATCCCAGATCTTGTCATAAAGTGTACGCGGCGCGCTCATTGCGAAGGTTCCTTTGAACGGTTCTTAACTTGGCTGTCATATGCACCTGCCGCTGCAATTCGTCAAGAAACTGCAACCGCAACAGGGTGTCGCAGTAAGAATATTACAAAATTTCTAAAAAAATATGGCGTATATTACCAATTAAAAATGGATAACAAACAAAAAAGGCGGCTCGAAGCCGCCTTCTTCGTAAAATTGCGCCAAAAACTTATTCTGCGGCGGCAGCCTTGGCAGCGGCGGCATCGCGTTCAGCGGCGCGCTTGTCTGCTTCGCGCTCGGCCTTGGAGCGGTTGTCTTTCTTTTCTGCGATACGAGCAGCCTTACCGGTAAGACCACGCAGGTAGTACAGCTTCGCGCGACGGACCTTACCGCGGCGAACAACTTCAACGCCTTCAACGATCGGCGAATAAACCGGGAATACACGCTCCACGCCTTCGCCGTAGGAAATCTTGCGAACGGTGAAGTTTTCATTGAGGCCAGCGCCGGAACGCGCAATGCAAACGCCTTCGTATGCCTGCACGCGGGTACGCGTACCTTCGGTCACGCGAACCTGAACACGAACAGTGTCGCCGGGCTGGAATGCGGGAAGCTTGCGCTTTTCTTCAATCTTTGCTGCCTGTTCGGCTTCAAGCTGACGAATAATATTCATCGTCTTTATCCTTCTTGAGTTCTTCTCAAACAGTCAGAGCGCTCTGCACTTGCCACTAAGCATCTTTGGCCTTGCAGCTATGTCTGAAAAATCAGGCAGGAGCGGTACACCATTTATTGGTTTATAGCCGTCGGGCTTCGCCCAACGTAGATCAAGGATGTCCGGATTTTTCCGAACTGGCGCGGCAATACACCATTGGGTGAAATGAATCAATATCAAGGCTACGATTTCGCTATTTCCCGCCAATGCGTCCGAGATGCGTATCCTGAAAACTGGTTCCATATTTAAGACCAAAGCCGAGAGCGCGGTCAATACCGATATGAACCGCCCAAATAAGCGTAATCGCAAAGCAAAGCGGCCAGCTCATCACCCAACCAAGCACCGCCACGAGCACAACACCAATCCAGCTATGCGCGATATTATAAATGACGGCACCAGTGCGCGGACCTTTGAGATAGGCAAAGAATGACACATCGGGCGCGAGGATAAGAATCACAAACAACCACCAGCTCACGCCGCTTACCCAATAAGCACCAAGCGCCAGCAGCGCGAGTGAAAGACTTTCGAGCCGCTGGATCAGGTTCATTTGCGTTTACCCTCGCGATAAGCGTCCCATAGATCGGGCCGCCGCTCACGCGTTATGCGTTCGGCCTCGCTGTGACGCCACTTGTCGATGGCGCCATGGTTGCCGGAGGTCAGTATATCGGGGATTGAGCGGCCTTCCCACACCTGCGGGCGGGTATAATGCGGATGTTCCAGAAGCCCGGTTTCAAAACTTTCCGTCTCACCTGACTGCTGATTGCCCATCACACCGGGCAAAAGCCGCACAATGGCATCAAGCAGAACGATAGCTGCCGTCTCGCCACCCGAAAGAATGTAATCGCCAATGGAAACCTCTTCGAGATTGCGCGCCTCGATCACCCGTTCGTCGACACCTTCAAAACGCCCGCAGAGAACGATGGCTCCCGGACCATCGGCCAGCTCGCGCACCCGCTTTTGCGCCAACGGTTTCCCACGCGGACTCATCAGCAGCATCGGACGGCCATCGGCAACGCAATCGAGTGCGCGCGCCACCACATCGGGCTTCATGACCATTCCGGCACCACCGCCGGACGGTGTATCGTCCACCATACGATGTCGGCCTTCTGCAAAGTCGCGGATCTGTACGGTATCCAGCTGCCATTTACTTTCGGCAAGTGCCTTGCCCGCAAGAGAGATACCGAGCGGCCCCGGGAACATTTCCGGGTAAAGCGTCAGTACCGATGCATGAAAGCCGTTGGTTTCAATTTCTTTCGACTGTAGCCCGGTCATGATTTTTTCGGTCGCTCGCGATGCCCATCATCATCCCCGTCATCGTCATCAGCGATAAGTCCTGCAGCAACGGGATCGACAACAAGTACACCCTTGTCGAAATCGATTTCCGGCACAGCGGCTTCAGTGAACGGAATAAGCATCGGACGCTTGCCTTTCAGGCTCAGCTCAATGAGATCCCCGCCGCCAAAATCGAACAAGGCGCTGACCACACCATAATCCTTGCCCTCCGCGTCGATTGCTGCAAGCCCGATGAGATCGGTATGAAAATATTCATCCTCATCGAGATCGTCGTCGGCCAATTGCGAACGGTCGATATAAAGCGCAGTCCCGGTGAGCGCTTCAGCGGCATTGCGGTCGTTGACGCCCTTGAACCGCACAACGACAACTGTCTTGGCCGGTCGCGCTTCAAGGATTTCGTAGCTCTTTCCCGCATCGTCATAAAGCAGTCCGTAATCAGCTATCGACAACGGATCGTCAGTAAAGGACTTGACCCGGACTTCGCCGCGTATGCCTTGCGCGGCACCGATGACGGCAAGCTGGATCGGGTTTTGTGGGCGCGGCATGAAGAATTCCGTTCTTTTAGGTCGATTAATCATCGCTTACTCAATTCCTGCGCCCACGTCCAAGAAAAATGCGGCTTGTACATTTACGAGGCGGAAACTTATCCCTGCCAGACTACAGGCTGCAACTTGAGGCGGCTGCTTAAAATGACGATGAAGAGTGAAATTCTTATCCCGGCCAGCGCGGATTTAGCAGCAGCGCGCGAAGAATGGCTGAAAACGCTCAAAGACACGCGCCGTCTTTCCGCCAATACGCTTGATGCCTATGAGCGTGACACGCGACAGTTTCTGCATTTTCTCACCGCACATCTCGGTGAACCGCCATCACTGAAAGAAATCAGCAATCTGCGCGTGGCCGACCTGCGCTCCTTTCTCGCCAATCGTCGCAATGATGGTGCGGGTGCACGCACGCTCGGACGTGGGTTGGCCGGAGTTCGCTCTTTGTTGCGACACTTGGAAAAACGCGGTCTTGCCAATGCCGCCGGAGCCAGTGCCATAAGAGCGCCCCGACAACCCAAATCGCTGCCCAAACCGCTCACAGCCGATGACGCACGCCGCGTTGTGGCCGCCCATGAGCAAATGGCGGAAGAACCATGGATTGCTGCGCGCAATGCCGCCGTCCTGACGCTTCTTTACGGCTGCGGCCTGCGGATTTCCGAAGCGCTCGGGCTTATGGGCGATGCGCTCTCTGACTCTTCAGCACTTTCGATCATCATCACAGGCAAGGGCAACAAGGCGCGGCTCGTGCCCTTGCTGCCGATCGTCTATCGTGCGGTGGCACAATATCGCGAACTTTGCCCTTTTGATCTTTCCGCCGACAAGCCCTTGTTTCGCGGTGCCAAAGGCGGTCTGCTTCATGCCGCCATCATCCAGCGCGAAATGCAAAAACTGCGCGCCGGTCTGGGACTTCCAGACAGCGCGACCCCACATGCTTTGCGCCATTCCTTTGCAACCCATCTTCTGGGACGCGGTGGTGATCTGCGTACCATTCAGGAACTGCTCGGTCATGCCAGCCTTTCCACGACGCAGGTCTATACAGGTGTCGACACCGAGCGCCTGCTCGAAGTCTATGACAAGGCGCACCCACGCGCGTAAGTTTGTGTCTGTTTCCATGAATAAAACAATTTATAGTGCAGCCATGAAAAAGCTCTTCCTCTTTCTTCTCTGCGCCGTGTTCGCCGGTGCGCCCAATGCTCGTGCAGATGAAAACTCTTCGGCCTGCACCACGCGCGGCGTCAATCTGCTTGACGCGTTGCAAAAGAACGATCCCACCACATGGAACACATTGCAGAAAGAAGCTGCGGCCATTCCCAATCATCGCGGCCGCATCTGGAAAATCGAAAAGGATGGAGCCCCATCTTCCTATCTCTTCGGCACCATTCATTTCAGTGATCCGCGTGTTCTGAACCTGCCGCCAGCCGTAAAAAGCGCGTATCAATCCGCGGACAAAGTGGTCATCGAGGCCACGGATATCATAGACCCCAGGACTTTTTTGAATATCCGCATCGAACAACCCGATCTTCTGCTGTTCACCGATGGCAGCACGCTAAAATCCCACCTACCACCGGAAAGAGCGGCGGAGATCGAACAAAAGCTCACCGAACGCGGCTTCGTGCTGGATGCGATTGGCAAGATGAAGCCTTTTGTGCTTTCCAGCATGTTGATGCTGCCGCAATGCGAACGCGAGCGGGCGGGAAATGGTCAAAAAATGCTCGACATCGTGCTTGCAACCGATGCGCAGGCCGAAGGCCGTCCGATAGAAGGCCTGGAAACCACCGCCGCACAGTTCGAAGCCATAAACCGGTTGCCGCTCGATTTCCATATCCGCAATTTTGTTGCCATGGTCGATTATGGTGACCAGGTCGAGGACGCGATGGAAACCACCTTGCAGCTTTATCTTCAAGGTGAAACAGGACTGATCATGCCTGCCTTGCGCAAACTGGTACCGGATGATCTGCCTGACGCGGATTATGATCTGTTTCAGAAGGTGCTGATCAACGACCGCAACCACACCATGGCGGAACGCGCCTTGCCCTTGCTTGAACAGGGCAATGTTTTCATCGCCGTTGGGGCTCTGCATTTACCGGGAAAGGAAGGAGTGGTGGAACTTTTGCGCGGTAAAGGCTATCGCTTGACACCACTCTGAATTCAACCTGATGGAACAATCCTCTTCTGCCCGCGTTATCACTAAGGTGCGGAAATGGAGGAGTGTGCAATGGTTGACCCGCTTGATCCCCGAAATGACGCAAGGCCCAACCCCATCAATACCGATCCGAGACTTGTCGACCCGACAGGAATGCCGCCTCAGCCTACACGAGGCGGGAGCAGCTATCTTCTTGCAGCCGTACTGCTCGTCGCTGTTCTTCTGATCGGTTATTTCTTCTATAAGGGCGATGGTGGAACCGACACGTCAGCGCCACCGCCTGCAGCGACCCAGAGTGAGCCTGCAACGCCTGCTCCAGCCAGCCCGCCTGCAAATCAGTAGTGAAGACGATGCATAAAGAAAGGCCCGCTTGCGCGGGCCTTATTATTTACATGTGGATCGGTTTTGCGAAAGTCGCGAGTGCCGATTCGCGCACCGCTTCCGACATGGTCGGATGCGCATGGCAGGTGCGCGCTAGATCTTCCGACGAGCCGCCAAATTCCATCAGAACAGCCAGTTCATGGATCATTTCACCAGCATTATAGCCCAGAATATGCGCGCCCAGAACGCGATCCGTCGCCTTATCAGCGAGGATTTTCACAAAGCCGTCGGTGTGCTGCATGGCGCGCGCACGGCCATTGGCGGTGAAGGGGAATTTGCCGATCTTGTAATCGATACCGGCAGCTTTCAACTCTTCCTCGGTCTTGCCCACTGAAGCCACTTCCGGCTGCGTGTAAACGACGCTTGGAATGACATCGAAATTCACATGTCCGGCCTGACCGGCGATGATTTCGGCAACAGCAATGCCTTCATCTTCCGCCTTATGCGCGAGCATTGGTCCCTGCACCACATCGCCGATGGCGAAAATGCCTTCAACATTGGTGCGCCAATGACCGTCGATTGCCACACGACCACGTTCATCGAGATTGACGCCTGCCTCGGCAAGACCCAGACCATCCGTATAGGGGCGGCGACCGGTGGAAATGAGAACCACATCGGCGTCGAGCGTTTCGGCTTCGCCCCCCTTGACCGACTCGAAGGTCACCTTGGCACCCTTGCCCGATTTTTCGACGCCCGTTACCTTGGCACTAAGCTTGAAGCTTATGCCCTGCTTTTCCAACATACGCTGGAACTGCTTGGAAACCTCGCCATCCATCGCTCCAAGCACCTTGTCGAGATATTCCACGACCGTTACTTTTGAGCCAAGACGTGCCCAGACCGAACCCAGTTCCAGACCGATCACACCACCGCCAACGACAACGAGGTTGCCGGGTACCTTGTCAAAGGAAAGCGCACCGGTCGAAGAAACGATGACCTTCTCGTCAATATCGACTTTCACACCCGGAATACCTGCAACATCCGAGCCTGTGGCGATGATGATGTTTTTCGCTTCGATTTCCTCGACCTTGCCGTCTTCAGCGGTCACCGAAACCTTGCCCTTGGCGACGATCTTGCCTGTACCGATAAAGGTCTTGATCTTGTTCTTCTTGAACAAAAATTCAACGCCGGACACATTGGCATTCACGGTCGTGTCCTTATGGGCAAGCATCTTTTCCAGATTGAGTTTTGGCTGGCCCACTTCAACGCCCAAAGCATCGAAGGAATGACCGGCTTCGGCAAAGACTTCGGACGCATGCAGGAGCGCTTTTGAGGGAATGCAGCCGACATTCAGGCAGGTGCCACCGAAAGTCTTGCGCTTTTCGACCACAGCTACAGAAAGTCCGAGCTGTGCGGCCTTGATCGCAGCCACATATCCGCCGGGACCCGTACCGATGACAACCACATCATAAGACATTGAATTACCCTTTTCAGACTTTGTCTTAACGTTTTTCATACAACCAAGCGCAATGCCGGTCAGTTTTCGTCTGGTGTGCAACCCTGAAAGCGGAAGACTTCCCAATCAAGGGGCTTTTCCGGCTTGGCCGCACCAAAATCATATCCGTCCAGTGCCGTGACCAGATCGGGCAAAAGCACGGCCTGCGCGGCTGGTTCTTCGGCCTTTGGCAGAACTTCGGCTTCCGCACTTTCCTTCAGCGCATAGATAACGCCCTGCCAGAGGCTGCAATCGTCCAGATCTTCGGAATCCGACCCATCATTTTGGCAGTTGAATGTCAGCAGCGCATAAGGACGTGCGATGCCCTCTTCAGGCCAAATCACCATGCCTTTTAACTTGAAATCCGGTTTACTGTCGGTCGTGATTGTAAACTCGTTGGTCGGCGCCGGACTCATCTTGAGATCGTTGGGCTGCTCGGGCTGAAAACTCAGCGTGTAGTCACCGTTGTGATCCTTATAAATGGCGCGGTTCTGCGTGCATGCTGCCTGCGCCGCCGAGGAGAAAATCGACACAGTGATGACGGATACCGCCGCCATTCTGAAAATCTTTTGCATCGCATGCATTCGTTGTTCTCCCTCAGCCCTGCGGCAGATAATTCAGCGGGAATTTTGATTCCCAAAACTATGACTTCAATGCTTCTTACATAGATTTTTCAGTAGCAAGTTTAAGTCCAAGCGCAATGAAAACCACGCCGCTTGTTCTGTCGATCCATTTCGACGCGCGCGAAAATGCATTGCGCATCTTTGGCGTGGTCATGAACAGACTCACACTCACGAACCAACCGATCAGTGTTGCAGCCATCACAACACCATAACCGAGCTTGATTTCCGTTGGCGTATGCGCGTGCACAACGGTCGAAAAAATCGACAGGAAGAAGAAAACAGCCTTGGGATTGAGCGCATTTGCGGCAAAGCCAAGCCCGAAAGCCTTGGCAAAACTCTGCCTTTTAGAAGCGTTATCCGCTGTTGTATCGACGTCTATCTTCGTTGAACCCGCCCGCAAGGCCTTGAAGCCAATATAGAGGAGATAGGCGACACCGCACCATTTGACGATGTTGAACAGATAGATCGACTGCGAAATGATAAGGCCAAGACCCAGCACCGTATAGGTGACGTGCATCATCAGTGCAGCACCAATGCCAAAACTCGTAATGATCGCCTCCCGCCGCCCATGCACCAGCGACTGGCGGATGACCATAGCGAGGTCAGCACCCGGCGACACAATGGCAAAGGCGAAGATCGCCATCAGGGACGCCAGTTCAAACAGATATGGATGCATCATATCTCCTCACCTCCCCATTGCCGTCAAAAGAAGACGAGAGCTGCAAACATCAGGGCAATTCCCAACAGAGACCCGAGCCAGACAACAGAGCGAATATAGGGAATACCGGCCAGATAAAGCGGAATATAGACGATACGGCATGCAAACCACAGCCACGCGCCATAAAGCCCAAAACCTTGCGCATCGCCTTTGAGCACAAGTGCCAAAGCCAGCGCCACGAAAGCCGGATAGGTTTCGCGGAAATTGTTGGATGCACGTTCCGCACGACCGGCCAGAGGCCCGGTGGGTTTTCGCCCTTCATCGCGCGGACCGGCATTCCATTTTGAGCCGAGTTCGCGTGTCGCCATAAAACCCTGCAGCAAGATGTGAACCATCAGCAGGACCACACTCCAGCCAATCAAGGGTAGAAAAGGCGAAACGGACAACAAACCCGGCTCCATAGGCTTTGATCCTTAGAGGTCGAGAACCAGACGTTCCGGATCTTCCAGGCTTTCCTTGACGCGCACGAGGAAGGTTACGGCCTCCTTGCCGTCCACGATGCGGTGATCGTAGGAGAGCGCCAGATACATCATCGGACGGATGACGATCTGACCGCCGACGACAACCGGACGCTCCTGAATCTTGTGCATGCCCAGAATGCCCGACTGCGGCGCATTGAGGATCGGCGAGGACATCAGCGAGCCGTAAACGCCACCATTGGTAATGGTAAACGTGCCACCCTGCATGTCAGCGACCGAAAGCGAACCGTCCCGCGCTGCCTTGGCAAGACGGCCCAGTTCCTTTTCAATGCCTGCAATCGACAGCTGGTCGGCATCACGGATGACCGGAACCACAAGGCCCTTATCAGTGCCGACAGCCATGCCGACATGGGCAAAGTTCTTGTAGATGATGTCGGTGCCGTCGATCTCGGCGTTAACAGCCGGCAGTTCCTTTAGCGCATGCGTAACCGCCTTGGTGAAGAAGCCCATGAAGCCGAGCTTCACGCCATGCTTTTTCTCGAACACGTCCTTGTAGCGCTTGCGCAGATCCATAACGGCGGACATGTCGACTTCGTTGTAAGTCGTGAGCATGGCTGCCGTATTCTGCGCGTCCTTAAGTCGACGGGCAATCGTCTGGCGCAGGCGGGTCATTTTTACGCGCTCTTCGCGCGATGCGTCATCGCCTGAAGATGCCGGGCGGGCAGCAGCGGCGGCTGGAGCAGGAGCCGTTGAAACACCCTTGGCGATTGCGTCGAGAACGTCGCCCTTCAGTACCTGTCCACGCTTGCCAGAACCCTCGACCTGACCGGCGGAAAGATTGTTTTCAGCAAGCAACTTGGATGCGGCGGGTGCGGGCTGCATGGCCGGACCTGTCGATGCAGGAGCGGCAGCTGCGGCCGCAGATGCCGGAGCAGCGGCGGGCTTGGCTTCTTCCTTTTTCGCAGCGGGGGCGGCTGCGGCGCCATCGCTGGAAATCTGGCCGAGCAACGCGTTCAATTCAACCGTGTCGCCTTCCTGTGCCACGATTTCAACCAGCACACCGGCAGACGGCGCCGGTACTTCGACCGTAACCTTGTCGGTTTCCAGTTCCACCAGCGGTTCATCGGCGGCAATAGCTTCGCCAACCTTCTTGAACCACTTGCCGATGGTTGCCTCGGTTACGGACTCCCCAAGCGTGGGAACGCGAATTTCGGTAGCCATGGTTTTTTCTTCCGTTGATCTTCAAACTTCAGGATTTGTATGCATTTGAGAACGGAGCCACGAGAGTGGCTCCGCAACAATCAATCTTATTTTCCAAGCGCATCTTCAACGAATGCGGCGAGCTGTTCAAGATGCTTGGACATCAGGCCCGTTGCAGGCGATGCAGCAGCCGGACGGCCAGCATAGCGCACACGCTTGTGCTTGGCATCGATATGCGCCAGCACCCATTCCAGATACGGGTCGATGAAAGACCACGCGCCCATGTTCTTCGGCTCTTCCTGACACCAGACGATTTCTGCCTGACGGAAACGCGTCAGCTCATTGATGAGTGCCTTGGCCGGGAACGGATAAAGCTGCTCGACGCGCAACAGATAGACATCATCGATACCGCGCTTTTCACGCTCCTCGTAAAGATCGTAATAGACCTTGCCCGAGCACAATACCACGCGGCGGATTTTTGCGTCCTTCTGGAGCTTGATCTCGCCCTTGTTGTATTGTGCGTCGTCCCACAGCAGACGGTGGAAGGATGAATCGCCCGAAAGCTCGCTCAAGGAAGACACGGCACGCTTGTGACGCAACAGCGATTTCGGCGTCATCATGATCAGCGGCTTGCGGAAGTCACGCTTCATCTGACGGCGCAGAATATGGAAGTAGTTGGCCGGTGTCGTGCAGTTTGCGACCTGCATGTTGTCTTCTGCGCACATCTGCAACCAGCGTTCCAGACGCGCCGAGGAATGTTCCGGTCCCTGACCTTCATAGCCATGCGGCAGAAGGCAGACCAGACCCGACATGCGCAGCCACTTGCGTTCGCCCGACGAGATGAACTGGTCAAAGACGACCTGCGCACCATTGGCGAAATCGCCGAACTGCGCTTCCCAGAGCGTCAGCGCACGCGGTTCCGACAACGAATAGCCATATTCATAGCCAAGCACGGCTTCTTCCGAGAGCATCGAATTGATGACCTCGTAGATCGCCTGACCCTTCTGGATATTGTTGAGCGGAATATAGCGGCTCTGGTTTTCCTGATCGTAGAGTACCGTATGGCGCTGCGAGAAGGTGCCGCGCTCGACATCCTGACCCGAAAGGCGGATCGGGTTGCCTTCAGCGACCAGCGAACCGAATGCCAGCGATTCAGCCGTTGCCCAATCGATACCCTCACCGGTTTCCATCATCTTGGAACGGTTGTCGAGGAAACGCTGGATCGTGCGGTGGACGTGGAAATCCTTTGGCACTTCAACAAGCTTCTTGCCGATTTCTTTCAGCGTCTTCATCGCAACGGCAGTCTTGCCGCGGCGCTGTTCATCGGCATTGTCGGCGGCGCGCAGACCTGCCCAAGCACCGTCCAGCCAGTCGGCCTTGTTCGGCTTGTAGCTCTGTCCGGCCTCAAACTCTGTTTCAAGCCTTTCGCGCCATTCCGCCTTCATGCGGTCGATGTCTTCCTGGCCGACAAGCCCCTCACTGATCAGCTTGTCACCATAAAGCTGAACGGTGGTCTTGTGGGCGCGGATCGCTTTATACATCAACGGCTGCGTGAAGGACGGCTCGTCGCCTTCATTATGACCGAAGCGACGATAGCAGAACATATCGATGACGACGGGCTTGTGGAAAGTCATGCGGAATTCGGTTGCAACCTTGGCGGCAAAGACCACAGCTTCCGGGTCGTCGCCATTGACGTGGAACACCGGTGCCTCCACCATCTTGGCCACATCCGACGGATAGGGCGAAGAGCGCGAGAAGGCCGGATTGGTCGTAAAGCCGATCTGGTTGTTCACGATGAAATGCAATGTTCCGGCAACGCGGTGACCACGAAGACCCGAAAGGCCAAAACATTCAGCCACGACACCCTGACCGGCAAAGGCCGCATCGCCATGCAGAAGCAACGGCAGAACCTTGGCGCGTTCACTCAATGGCACGATTTCACCGCGCGAGCGACCTGCCAGCAGATCCTGCTTGGCGCGTGCCTTGCCCATGACGACCGGATTGACGATTTCAAGATGCGAGGGGTTTGCCGTCAGCGACAGGTGAACCGAATTGCCATCGAATTCGCGGTCCGAAGAAGCCCCGAGATGGTATTTCACATCGCCCGAACCTTCCACATCGTCGGGCGCATAGGAGCCACCCTTGAACTCATGGAAAATAGCGCGATGCGGCTTGCCCATGACCTGGGAAAGTACGTTCAGACGACCGCGATGCGGCATGCCGAAGATAATTTCTTTGACACCCATCGAGCCGCCGCGCTTGACGATCTGCTCCAGCGCCGGGATTAGCGCTTCGCCACCATCAAGGCCGAAGCGCTTGGTGCCCTTATATTTGACGTCAATGAACTGCTCAAAGCCTTCGGCCTCGATCAGCTTGGACAAAATGGCCTTCTTGCCCTCGGCGGTGAAGGCATAGCCCTTGTCCGGACCTTCTATGCGTTCCTGAATCCATGCCTTTTCCACTGGATCGGAAATATGCATGAATTCGACGCCAATATTGCCGCAATAGGTGCGCTTGAGAATTGCAAGCATCTGCGGCACGGTCGCATATTCAAGACCAAGCACATTGTCGATGAAAATCTTGCGATCGTAATCGGCAGGCGTAAAGCCGTAATTTGACGGCTCCAGCTCGTTATAATCTTCCGGCCTTTCAGAAAGACCGAGCGGGTCGAGATTGGCATGCAGATGGCCGCGCATGCGATAGGCACGGATCATCATGATGGCGCGCACGCTGTCGCGCGCTGCCTGTGCGATCTCTTCAGCCGAAAGCGGGGCACCGGCTGAACCCTTGGCAGCCTTACCGTTGAGCTTTTCGGTGACATGCTTTTCAACTTCGGCCCAATTGCCGTCGAGTGCGGAAATCAGTTCGCCATTGGCGGCAATTGGCCAGTTTTCCCTGGTCCAGCTCGCGCCTTGAGCGTTTTTCTTCACATCCTCGGCATTGTCGCCGAGTTTGCCAAAGAAATCGCGCCATTCGGGATCGACCGAATTCGGATCGTCCTCATAACGGGCATACAGTTCCTCGATATAGTCGGCATTGCCGCCATAGAGAAACGAGGTAAGGGCGAAAACGTCGTTGGCCTGTTCTTGCCTTGCCATGGTCTACCCGGAGCCTTGCTCCGTCTCCTTGTCAGCGACTGATTGCGCGGGCCGGAAGATTTTTATCAAACCTTCATCCCTCACGCTACCGGGGAGAAGCCGCAACAGCCCCGGAAAATGCCATTTTACTCAAACGCTTCAGGAATCGGCTTACCGCTTCCTATGCCAAACCCGGCAGCGGCTTCACGCCGATGCCGGGATATTCAACCGTGTGACCGGTCTCAGCCCTTAAGCACTTCGACCAGCGTCTTGCCGAGCTGTGCCGGCGACGGCGACACGCGAATGCCAGCCGATTCCATGGCGGCAATCTTGTCTTCTGCGCCGCCCTTGCCGCCGGAAATAACCGCTCCGGCATGCCCCATGGTGCGACCGGCAGGCGCGGTACGACCCGCGATGAAGCCGACCATCGGCTTGGAGCGACCACGCTTGGCTTCGTCCTTGATGAACTGCGCCGCGTCTTCTTCTGCCGAACCGCCGATTTCACCGATCATGACGATCGACTTTGTTTCATCATCGGCGAGGAACATTTCCAAAACGTCGATGAACTCAGTGCCCTTGACCGGATCGCCGCCGATACCGACAGCGGTTGTCTGGCCAAGACCCTCGTTTGAGGTCTGGAACACTGCTTCATAGGTAAGCGTACCGGAGCGCGAAACAACACCCACTGAGCCCTTCTTGAAGATATTGCCCGGCATAATGCCGATCTTGCACTCTTCAGGGGTCAAGATACCGGGGCAATTCGGTCCGAGCAGACGCGACTTCGAGCGTTCCAGACGCTCCTTGACGCGCACCATGTCGAGAACCGGAATGCCTTCGGTGATACAGACGATGAAACCGACTTCAGCCTCGATGGCTTCAATGATTGCGTCCGCAGCGCCTGCCGGTGGAACATAGATCACCGAAGCATCAGCACCGGTGCGTTCCTTGGCTTCCGCGACGGTTGCGAAAATCGGCAGTTTTTCGCCCTTGGCGCCTTCCCAGGTTTCGCCACCCTTTTTGGGATGGATACCGCCGACCATTTGCGTGCCGTAATAGCTAAGCGCCTGTTCGGTGTGGAAAGTGCCGGTCTTGCCGGTCAGGCCCTGTACGAGAACCTTGGTGTCCTTGTTGACGAGAATGGACATGCCTTAATTCCCCTTCACTGCAGCGACGATTTTCTGCGCCGCATCGTCGAGATCGTCAGCCGAAATGACATTCAGGCCCGATTCGTTGATGATCTTCTTGCCGAGTTCCACATTAGTGCCTTCAAGACGGACAACCAGCGGAACCTTGAGGCCGACTTCCTTGACTGCCGCAATCACGCCTTCAGCGATGACGTCGCACTTCATGATGCCGCCAAAAATGTTGACCAGAATGCCCTGCACAGCCGGATCGGCGGTGATGATTTTGAATGCAGCCGTCACCTTCTCTTTCGAAGCGCCGCCACCAACGTCGAGGAAGTTGGCAGGTTCTGCACCGTAGAGCTTGATGATATCCATGGTTGCCATGGCAAGGCCCGCGCCATTGACCATGCAGCCGATGTTGCCATCGAGCGCCACATAAGCAAGATCGTGCTTGGAAGCTTCGATTTCTTTCTCGTCTTCTTCCGACAGATCGCGCAATTCGAGGATGTCGGCATGGCGGAACAGCGCATTGCCGTCGAACGACACCTTGGCATCAAGAACGCGCACGCGGCCATTCTTCATGACGATCAGCGGATTGATTTCGAGAAGGCTCATATCCTTCTCGGTGAAGGCCTTGTAGAGGATTGGGAAAAGCTTTACGCCGTCTTCACGGGCTTCGCCTTCGAGCTTCAATGCATCCGCAAGCTTGGCCGCATCTTCATCGGTCACGCCCTTGGCCGGATCGATGGCAACGGTGACGATCTTTTCAGGCGTTTCTTCGGCAACGGCTTCAATATCCATGCCGCCTTCGGTGGAAACCACGAAAGCCGGACGGCCAACCGTGCGGTCGATCAGGATCGAGAGATACAATTCACGCTCGATATCGGCGCCATCTTCGATGTAAAGACGGTTGACCTGCTTGCCAGCCGGGCCAGTCTGCTTGGTGACAAGGGTGTTGCCAAGCATTTCCTTGGCATGGGAAACAACGTCTTCGATCGACTTTGCAAGACGCACGCCGCCCTTGGCGTCTTCAGGCAGTTCCTTGAACTTGCCCTTGCCACGTCCGCCAGCATGGATCTGGCTTTTGACGACATAAAGCGGTCCGGGAAGCGTCTTTGCCCATTCTTCCGCCTGTTCGACGGAATAAACAGCCACACCATTGGCGATCGGTGCGCCATATGTGTGAAGCAGGCGCTTGGCCTGATATTCGTGGATATTCATCTGGTTGTCCTCTGCGGATTCCCGACCGCTTTGGCGAGCCGGTACGAATTGACAGCCTGAAAAGGCCGGGTTCACACCCGGCCTTAACTGGAATTACTTGAGTGACGGAGCAATACCGATGCAGGCTTCGCAAAGCCCGGCAACGGAGGCGACCGACTTGTCGAACTCGGCCTTCTCGGCCTTGTCGAGATCAATCTCGATCACGCGTTCGACGCCATTGGCACCAATGACGGTGGGAACACCGACATACATATCCTTGACGCCATACTGACCGGAAAGCTGTGCTGCGACCGGCAGAACACGCTTCTTGTCTTTGAGGTACGATTCAGCCATCTGGATGGCGGATGCAGCCGGTGCGTAGAAAGCTGAGCCGGTCTTCAGGAGACCGACGATTTCAGCTCCGCCATCACGGGTGCGCTGGATGATCTTGTCGAGCTTGTCCTGCGAGGTCCAGCCCATCTTGACGAGATCGGGCAGCGGAATGCCTGCAACAGTCGAGTAACGGGCGAGCGGCACCATGCTGTCGCCATGACCGCCCAGCACGAATGCAGTGACGTCTTCAACCGACACCTTGAACTCTTCAGCGAGGAAGTAGCGGAAACGGGCGCTATCGAGAACACCGGCCATGCCGACGACCTTGTGTGCGGGCAGGCCCGAGAATTTTTGCAAGGCCCAGACCATCGCGTCGAGCGGGTTGGTGATGCAGATAACGAAAGCCTCAGGCGCATATTTTGCAATGCCAGCGCCTACCTGCTCCATGACCTTGAGGTTGATGCCCAGGAGATCGTCGCGGCTCATACCCGGCTTGCGCGGCACACCTGCGGTGACGATGACGACATCAGCGCCTTCAATGGCAGCATAATCATTTGCGCCGGTGAACTTCGCATCAAAACCGTCAACCGGAGAAGATTCGGCAATATCCAGTCCCTTGCCCTGCGGCGTACCTTCCGCAATATCGAAAAGGACGACGTCGCCAAGCTCTTTCAGACCAGCAAGATGAGCGAGCGTGCCGCCAATCATACCAGAGCCGATGAGGGCAATCTTGTTGCGTGCCATGATTGTTTCTTTCCTCAAGTTTGATCCAGAAACGCATGAAGCCATCCGGATACGGCCCGGAAACACCTACGCGCTGCAATGCGTTCGATATGACTCTTTGCAGAAAAACTCAACTCATTATTTTGCGACCAATATTTTCAATCGGTTAGATTTAATTTTTCTTACGTAAACGTCAAAATAATCTGGCGAATTAAAGGCAAAAGCCGCAACTGTCCGGATTCCGCAGAACACGCGCCCTTCCAATAAATTGGCCCCATCTTCCTTAAGCGCAGTCTATGGCAACAGGATGAAAGTGGGTAAACGATCCCGTCAGGCCGGGTGTTTTTGGGAAAAAGCCTCAAGATAATCCGCGCTCTGCATCTCAAACAGACGTGAAGCGGTGCGGTCGAATTCAAAGGCTTCGGTTCCGCTTGTCGCGAGATAAAGCTTTTCGGGTTGCGCTTCAGCCGTCATGAACACGCGGGCATGATTATCATAAAGAACATCGACCAGCAGGATGAAGCGCTTGGCTTCGTTTCGTCGTGCCTGATCGAGCACCGGCACGTCATCGACGAACAAAGACGGATAGCGATTGACAATAGCGATATAGTCAGACGCACCCAGCGGCTGCGCACAAAGTTCATCGAATGAAAACCGTGCAGCCCCCGCAACCGAACGATGCACGGAAATGTCGCGGCCCTTGATGCGGATGATATCGGCTTTTTCCTCAGCACCATTTTTATGGGCAGCCCATGCCGCATCCATGCGCTTGGTGGTTTCCGGCCCGAGCGGTGTCAGATAAACCGGCTGCCGATCCAGTTTTTCCAGACGGTAATCGGTGCGCGAATCGAGGTTGATGACCTCGACGTGTTTTTTCAAAATGTCGACAAAGGGCAGAAAAAGCTGGCGGTTGAGACCATTGTTGTAAAGATTGTCCGGCGCGACATTCGAGGTTGCAATCAGCACCACGCCCCGCGAAAACAAGGCACTGAACAGACGCGACAGGATCATCGCATCCGCAATATCGGTCACGGTAAACTCGTCGAAGCACAGAACCCAGGCCTGCTCCGCCAAAATATCGGCGACGGGTGGAATAGGATCATCCTGTTTGGTTTCGCCACGCTTATGCGCCTGCCGGTGCGCATTGATGCGTTCATGCACATCGGCCATGAAATCATTGAAATGCGCCCGCCGCTTGCGCTCAACCGGCAACAGCGAAAAGAACATATCCATCAACATGGTCTTGCCGCGCCCGACCTCGCCATGAACATAAAGCCCCTTGACGATTTCCTGTGCTGGTTTGCGCTTGCCGAACAGCCATCCCAGCGCGCTGGACTTGCGCGAAAGTCGCTTTGTACAGACTTCTTCCATCAGCCGGTCATAACGGTCGGTGAGATCGAGCTGGGCCGGGTCTTTATCCACTTCGCCCGCCGCAACCATCGCATCATAGCGTTCGCGAACAGACGGATAAGCCTTCAGATTGCCGTCGAAAGACATGATCGGGCGTTGAGCCTCGCTAAAAGAGACGGAGCAGTCCGAAGACGCTTCGTTATTAGAGCGCGTTTCGATCTGCTACAATCAGATCGGCGCTCTCATTGTTTGCATGAACGTGCATTCCGAAAACCGTTTCATGCTCTTCGGAATGCACTCTAAGGAGTTTTTGCTTGTATCAGCGCGACAGCGACAAGGACTGACCACCCGATGTCTGACCATTGAAACGGCCCTGACCAGACGAATAGAGCGATGCGACCGTACCCCCGGATGCATCATAAAGAACAAGCTGCTTGCCGTTGACGGCCCAGGAGGCGAGGTTCGACAATTCGCCCGGACAGCGTAGCGGTCCCGCGCGATAACCCTGCCCATATTTGGTCTGAGGCGTCGCAACCTTGCAGCTCTGCCCATTGAGCGAAGCGGTCCAGACGCCAGCAACGCTGCCCGGCGTCAGATCCGGTGCCGATTCGGGTGGCAGACTGGCAACCTGTGTATTTGCATCATCTACTGGCATATTGCTGACCGGAGCCGTCGGGAACTGCGCAGCATTTGGTGAATTAAGATTACCCTTATGCACCGTGCCTTGCGGGGCAGCATTAAGCGGCGCCGGACCAGTTGCCGCGACAGGTCCGGGATTACCCATCCGGGAGCAACCGGCCAACACGATACCGGCTGCCACGATGCTCAGCAAACTTGCTTTCGAAATACCCATCTGGTTCTCCATTTCGGTCGAAATCTTGGGATTGTGCGGCATCTCATCCGCGCGAGATCCGGCAATTGGAACGATATTGCTGCGATAAAATGGCTATATGGTTAAAAAATCAACACTGGATCCCGTCAAATTGCCTTATGGTAGCTGATCCGACCGGAAATCGCGCATAAATATATGGGACTGGCACAGGAAGGCCACAGTTTCAGGACACCACAACCCAAACGACTTAGCCAAAACGACAATGGATTGCGCATATGCGCGTAGCACTGGCAATTTGCTTGCTTTTCCGCCATATAGACGCCGGATAGACATTCAAACGTCTGCGTTGCAAAAAGCAAGTTGCAGAAAGAACGGAACCACGACAGCTATGGCCAATAGGGCAGCCTTTACCAAGATGAACGGGCTCGGCAACAAGATCATTGTTGCCGATATGCGCGGGCGCGATGATCGCATTCTGCCTGCTGCTGCCATTCAGCTTGCAGGCCAAAGTGCCACTGCTTTCGACCAGATCATGGCCATTCATGATGCAAGGACTGCTGGAACCGATCACTATATCGAGATCATCAATTGCGATGGCACACAGGCACAGGCTTGCGGCAATGGGACACGATGCGTCGTGCAATGGCTATCGCAAGAAAGTGGCAAAAAAGAATACGTCTTTCAGACGCTTGCAGGCGTTTTGACGGCAAACGAACATGAAGACGGCCTCATCACCGTCGACATGGGAAAGCCGCGCTTTGGCTGGCAGGACATTCCCCTCGCCCATGAAGTCGCCGACACACGCGCCGTTGACCTCTTCGCCGGTCCTGCCGACGCGCCCGTCCTGCAATCACCGTCCATTGCCTCCATGGGCAATCCGCATGCGATCTTCTGGGTCGAAAACGATGTCTGGTCCTATGCGCTTGATGCCTATGGACCGCTGCTTGAACACGATCCGATCTTTCCGGAACGCGCCAATATTTCCGTTGCGCAAGTAACGGCCCGTGATGCAATAACTTTGCGAACATGGGAACGCGGCGCTGGGCTGACGCTTGCCTGCGGATCGGCTGCCTGTGCCGCAGCCGTCTCCGGCGTACGAACCAACCGAACAGAGCGCAAAGTCACTGTCCATGTGCCCGGCGGCCCCTTGCAGATCGAATGGCGCGATGATGATCACGTCATGATGACCGGCCCCGCCGAATGGGAATTTGACGGAATTTTTGATCCCGCAACCGGCGAATGGGAGTACGCCAGAAACAACAATCGCGGAGCAGCGTAATGGCTGTCGATATCGTAACATTCGGATGTCGCCTCAACACTTACGAATCCGAGGTAATGAAGCGGGAGGCAGATAGCGCTGGCCTTGGCGAGTTGAAAGACGGCGCAATCATCTTCAACACCTGTGCAGTGACGGCAGAAGCCGTGCGTCAGGCACGCCAAGCAATCCGCAAGGCACGACGTGAGAACCCGCAAGCGCGTATCATCGTCACCGGCTGCGCCGCACAGACTGAATCCGGCAAGTTTGAAGCCATGGATGAAGTCGATCTGGTTTTGGGCAATGAGGAAAAGCTCAAGGCCAACTCCTACCGCATGTTGCCGGATTTTGGCGTCAACCAGTTCGAAAAGGTGCGCGTCAACGACATTATGGAAGTGCGTGAAACCGCAAGCCATATGGTTGATGCCATCGAAGGCCGCGCACGCGCTTTCGTGCAGGTACAAAACGGCTGCGATCATCGCTGCACCTTCTGCATCATCCCCTATGGCCGCGGCAATTCACGTTCGGTCCCGATGGGCGGCGTGGTCGATCAGGTCAAGCGCCTTGTCGATAATGGCTATAGAGAAGTGGTGCTGACCGGCGTCGATATGACATCCTACGGCCCGGACCTTCCGGGAAACCTCCGCCTCGGTAAGCTGGTGAAGACGGTTCTTACTCAAGTGCCGGATTTGCAGCGCCTGCGCCTGTCCTCTATCGACTCCATTGAAGCCGATGATGAGCTGATGGAGGCAATCGCCACTGAAAAGCGCCTGATGCCACATCTGCATCTCTCTCTTCAGGCGGGCGATGACATGATTTTAAAGCGCATGAAGCGCCGCCATCTGCGCGAGGATTCGATCCGCTTTTGTGAAGATGTGCGCAGGCTGCGCCCCGATATCGTGTTCGGTGCCGACATCATCGCGGGTTTTCCCACCGAAACCGAAGATATGTTTGTAAACTCGATGAAAATCGTCGAGGAATGCGGCCTCACGCATCTGCATGTCTTTCCCTATAGTGCGCGTGAAGGCACGCCTGCGGCCCGCATGCCGCAAGTCCGGCGCGACATCGTCAAGCAACGCGCCGCGCGCCTGCGCGCAGTCGGCGACCGCGCCTATGAAAAACATCTCGCTTCGCTGACACATAGCGTACAGCGCCTCCTGATCGAGAAGGAAGGTTTTGGCCGCACGGAAGGCTTTACGCTTGCCGCTGTCGAAACGGGCCAGCCGGGCGAAATCATCGAACGAATTGTGACGGGCCATGATGGTGAAAAACTCCTCACCCGTCAGGCGGAGCCGAAAGCGGCTTAAAAGGGCATAAAAATTCATGGCAATGGGCTTCATCAAGAAAATGTTCTCCTTCGGCAAGAAGGAGGTCGAGGAAAAGCCGGTCGAACAACCGATCCCCGACATGCGCGAAACGCAAGCGCCGGAAGAGGCGCCCGTTGCGGATGTTGTCCCTGTTGAACCCGAGCCTGTCGTCACAACGGTTGCCGAAGCAGAGCCAGAACAGCCGCCAGAACACCCGCCAGAACACCCGATTGCCGAAATCGAAATTCCGATCGAGCAGCCGCCGGTCATGGAACCTCCCGTTGCGGAGCCTGTCGTCGAGGTGCCGGTTGAAGCTGACGCGCAGCCGCAATCCGAAACGATTATTGAACCGACGCTGCCCGAAGCGGAACTCGTCACTGCCTCCCCCGTTGTAGAAGAGGTTATGCCCCCGGCACCGTTAAAGCCCCAGAAGGTCAAGGTCAGCAAGGCGGTTGAGGAAAAGCAGGAAGAAACACCGGTTGAAGCTACGCCAGAACCAAGGCTTTCATGGTTCGAGCGTCTGCGGCGCGGCCTTGCCCGTTCTTCCAGCTCGCTGAGCGACTCCATCGGCGGCATTTTCACCAAGCGCAAACTTGACGACGAGACATTGCAGGACCTCGAAGACGTGCTGATCCAAGCCGACCTCGGTCTTGAAACAGCCATGCGCGTGACCGATGCGCTGTCATCAGGGCGCTATGGCAGGGACGTGACCGGCGAGGAAGTGCGCACCATCATGGGCGCGGAAATCGAAAAAGTGCTCACACCCGTGGCCCAACCGCTCGAACTTGATTTGTCGCACAAGCCGCATGTCATTCTGGTGGTCGGCGTCAACGGCACCGGCAAGACCACAACCATCGGCAAGCTTGCGGCAAAGCTCACCGCAGGCGGGCTGAAAGTCATGCTGGCGGCTGGTGACACATTCCGAGCCGCCGCCATCGAACAGCTGCACATTTGGGGCGAACGCACAAACTCTCCTGTAGTTTCAAGCAAGCTTGGTGCCGATGCGGCTGGCCTTGCCTATGATGCCTGGCAACAGGCCAAGGAAGCTGGCAGCGATGTGCTGATCATCGACACGGCCGGGCGATTGCAGAACAAAACTGAGCTGATGGACGAATTGGCAAAAATCGTTCGTGTTCTGGGAAAACACGACGGGGAAGCCCCGCATACGGTTCTTCAGACACTCGACGCCACCACCGGACAGAATGCACTCAATCAGGTCGAGATTTTCAAGAATATCGCAGGCGTCAACGGTCTGGTCATGACAAAGCTCGACGGTACCGCACGTGGTGGTATTCTGGTGGCGATCTCGGCAAAACATAAATTACCCGTCTACTTTATCGGTGTGGGCGAAGGCGTCGATGACCTTGAACCTTTTTCAGCAAGCGATTTTGCAAAAGCCATTTCAGGAGTACATTGATGACAAAACCTATTTTTGAACGCGATCCCGCGCAAAAGACCGAAGCTGAGCGCAAAGAAGTGCCGCCGCTGTTGAAGCTTGCGCTGGAACTAGGACCGCTTCTGGTTTTCTTTTTTGCCAATGCACGCGGCGAAAGCCTGATCGAGCGCTTCCCAGTGCTCGGCCAGATCGGCGAGCCGATCTTTCTGGCCACTGCCCTCTTCATGGTCGCAACGCTTCTGGCGCTTGGTATTTCATGGGTTATGACGCGTACGCTACCCATGATGCCGTTGATTTCAGGCGTCGTGGTTCTGGTTTTCGGTGCCTTGACGCTGTGGTTGCATAATGACACTTTTATCAAGATGAAGCCGACCATCGTCAACACCCTGTTTGGTGCTATCCTGCTCATGGGTCTGTGGTTTGGAAAATCACTGCTTGGTTATGTGTTTGATTCGGCTTTCAAGCTTGATGCAGAAGGCTGGAAAAAGCTCACCTTTCGCTGGGGACTTTTCTTCCTGTTTCTCGCCGTTACCAATGAAGTGGTCTGGCGAAATTTCTCGACCGATGCATGGGTTGCCTTCAAGGTCTGGGGTATCATGCCGATCACTGTCGTCTTCACACTTTCACAAATGCCGCTTATCCAGAAACATTCATTACCGGAAGCCAAAAACGACTGATTGAAGGAGGATGCCATGGCACACATCGACAAACGGCTCGATATCGAACAGTTTATCTGTCGCAGCGATAATTATGGCGTTCTCATCCATGACCCGGAAAGCGATTTGACGGCCTCCATCGATGCGCCCGATGCAAAAGCCATCGAAACCGCGCTCGATCGGCGCGGCTGGACACTGGATTTCATCTTCACGACCCATCACCATCTCGACCATGTCGAAGGCAATGAAGCGCTGAAGGCCAAATTCGGCGTCAGCATCATCGGCCCCGAGGCGGAGAAAGATAAAATTCCCGGCATCGACCGCACGGTACGGGACGGCGATGCATTCACGTTCGGGCTCTTCACCGTAAATGTAATCGCGACGCCGGGACATACAGCGGGTGAGGTTTCATACTACATTCCTTCGGCGAAAGCCGCCTTTACCGGCGACACACTGTTTGCGCTCGGTTGCGGACGACTGCTCGAAGGAACGCCTGCAACCATGTTTCAATCATTGGAAAAACTGGTGGCACTGCCGGGCGACACGGCGGTCTATTGCGGCCACGAATATACGCAGAGCAATGCCCGTTTTGCGCTCACCATCGACCCGGACAATTCGGCGTTGAAGGAACGTGCCGATACGATCGCCAGATTACGGGCCGCAGACCGCATGACGCTGCCAACATCTATCGCGCTCGAAATGGCAACCAACCCGTTTTTACGCTGGCATGACCGCGCAATCCGCACCCGACTCAATATGGATGATGCTTCCGACGAGGCTGTATTTGCAGAAATCCGCAAGCGAAAGGACCTCTTCTAGGATGAATGAGATCACACTGTTTTCTACCGTCAAGCGTCTCAATCGTGCCGTGTGCGTTGGTGTGTCAGTCCTGATGCTGCCTGTAGCGATCCATTCTGCACAGGCGGAGGATATTTTCGCAGTTGCGCAGCCCAAGGAAACGCCTGCGGAAGTCAATAATTTCAAACTCAGCGAGGATTTGCTTGCTCGTATGGAAAAAATCCATGCAAAGCTTGAATCCATGCAGCTTTCACCGACTGCGGAAGAAGGGCAGATCGCACAGCCTTCGTTCGAATCCATGCTCAAAAGTCTGGAATCAAGACCACAGGTCGTCGCGATCATGAAAGAAGAAAACATCGAGCCGAGGGATTATCTTCTGGCCTATTTCGCCATGATGAGCGCGCTTGCAGCAGCCGATGCGGAAGAAGAAGATCAGTTGATCGATGAGGTAAAGGGTATCAATCCCGAACATGTTGAGTTCGGCAAGCAATATGGCGAGCGCATTCGCGAATTGATTGGCGAATAAAGAAAACCGGCGAAGCAACTTCGCCGGTCCGTTGTTATCCTATTGCGGCTGACGCAGGAGCCGTAGCGCGTTGATCGTGACCAAGACCGTTGCGCCCGTATCGGCCAGAATGGCTGGCCAGAGACCGGTAATGCCCAGCACTGTCGTCACCAGAAAGACCGCCTTGAGGCCAAGCGCAATCGTGATATTCTGGTGAATGTTGCGCATCGTACGTTTGGAGAGATCAACCATAGCCGCAACATCGCCGACACGGCCATGCAGGACCGCGGCATCGGCAGTTTCCAGCGCAACATCGGTGCCACCGCCCATAGCGATGCCGACATCCGCGGCAGCCAAGGCGGGAGCATCGTTGATGCCGTCACCAACCTTGGCAACGATAGCGCCTTCCTTACGCAAGTCTCCGACGATACGCTGTTTGTCTTCCGGCAAGAGTTCGGCCCTAACCTCAATCCCAATGTCGCGACCAACCGCTTCTGCTGTGCGGCTGTTATCGCCTGTCAGCATAAGTGTGCGGATGCCTGCATCGTTGAGGGTTTTAAGCCCGGCAATCGCATCGGCACGCGGCTCGTCACGCATGGCAATCGCTCCGGCAATCTTGCCATCCGCCACCAGTACCGAAACCGTCTTGCCCTCATCATTGCAAGCCGCAATAAGCTTAGCCAGATCGTCTGGAATGGCTGCGATTTCATCCGCCGCCTTGCGCGAACCCAGAAAAAGCTCTCGACCATCCGCCACGCCCGACACGCCCTTGCCGCCATGCGCCTTGCCGGCGGTAACCGGGGCTATTTTGAGGCCTTGTTTTTCTGCCGCGCCCACAATCGCCAAGGCCAGCGGATGGCTGGAACCCGCATCCAGCGAAGCTGCCAGACGCAACACATCATCTGACGACAGTGCTGATGGCAGCACATCTGTCACCGTCGGCTTGCCTTCGGTCAATGTGCCGGTTTTGTCAAAGCAGACCGCGCTCACTTTGCCGATGTTTTCCAGCACTGCGCCACCCTTCATCAGAAGTCCGCGCCGTGCGCCTGCCGAGAGTGACGCTGCAATGGCTGCCGGTGTCGAGATAACCAGCGCACAGGGGCAACCGATCAGCAAAATGGCAAGCCCCTTGTAAACCCATTCGCCCCATGGAGCGCCCGCCACAAGCGGCGGTAGAATGGCAACCAGCGCGGCAACAACAACCACGCCCGGCGTATACCAGGTCGAAAAGCGATTGATGAAGCGTTCGGTCGGGGCTTTGGCTTCCTGCGCCTCTTCCACCAGCCGCACGACACGAGCGATGGTGTTGTCCTGGGCCTCCGCCGTGACTTTGACGCGCAACACACCATCGCCGTTGATCGTGCCTGCAAAGACATTTTCACCAACACCCTTGCCCACCGGTGTGCTTTCACCAGTGACGGGTGCTTCATCAACAGCGCTTTCGCCGGAAATGATGTCGCCATCGGCAGGCATGCGATCACCCGGTCGCACGGAAATCACATCGCCGACCTTGAGTTCCTCGGCAGATACTTCCCGTGTCGTGCCATCGCTTTCGAGAAAAGCGGTTTTGGGTACCAAGGTCGTCAGCGACTGGATGCTGGCGCGCGCCCTCCCTGCGGCAACCCCTTCAAGCAGCTCACCGACGAGAAACAGGAAAACGACAGCGGCGGCTTCTTCGGTTGCTCCGATGATAACGGCGCCAATGGCTGCAATCGTCATCAGCATTTCGATGGAAAACGGCGTTCCGTTGATCGCGGCCACATAGGCGCGTCTGGCAATCGGAACCAGACCGACCAGCATGGCGGCGGTAAAGGCCCAGAGCGCTACAGGCGGATAAAGATGGCCTATGACATAGGCCAAAACCAAAGCACCGCCACAGGCGAGCATCATCTGTCCCTTGCCGCTCTGCCACCAGCGCTTGATCTCAACAGGAGAGGCATGTTTTGCGGATTTGTCCGTCGCAGCCTCGACATTTGCCTTATAGCCTAATGCGCTCACCCTGGCGGCGATTTCATCGCGCTGTGCTGAACCATCGTGATTGACGGTCATAGCGCCATTGGTGACCGAAACTGAAACATCTTCTACGCCCGAAACCCTGCGCACCGCTGTATCGATTTTGGTTGCGCAGGAAGCGCAATCCATTCCCTCGACGCGGAAACGGAAACTGTTTTTCGAGGCCGCGATTTCCTTTTCCTGAGCATGTCCGTGATCATGATCATGCCCCGCATGTTCATGACTATGCTCTTCATGGTCGTGTGCGCGATCTGTGTGGCTCATTTTCTCACTCTTGAAGATTGCATCTTGAAGTACCTTGAGAAAGGTCTACATCCTCTAGTGACTAGAGGAGCAAGAGAAAAATGCAGATGAATATTGCAATTGGCGAAGCTTCGAAAACCAGTGGGGTTAAAGTACCGACGATCCGCTATTACGAGCAGATCGGGCTTCTGCCCGCCCCACCCCGCACTGAAGGCAATCGCCGCCTTTATGACAAAAGCGATATCCAGCGGCTTTTATTTATTCGTCATGCCCGTGATCTCGGCTTTGACGTGGAAGCAATACGCACATTGCTTGGTCTGCAGGATAATCCCGATCAATCCTGTGCCGCTGCCGACGCCATTGCACGCGCGAGGCTTGCCGATGTCGAACAGCGCATCGCCAAGCTTTTATCCTTGAAAACTGAATTGCAACGCATGGTGGACTGCACGGCGCATGGGCGGATCGATCAATGCCGGGTAATCGAGATTTTGGGCAATCATGAGGAATGCTTGCACGAGCAGCATTGATGAGAATTCATTGTACTTTTCCAAAGCGGGTGGCGGAAATTTTCAGCGTCCCGATTCGTGTGCCGATCCGCGCGACGACCGGCGCGTAAATACCGGAATTGCCAAGTGCAGCAAAAGAAACGCTGATGCGGCTGCGGTTTGCCAGATAATCGATCGATTTCTTGCCCTTCTGATAGCCGGAAACGGGAACGAATTTAGCCGAGCAAATCACCGTTTCGCCGGTAAAGCCATCAGTTGTAAAAGATTCCGTTCCATTGAAGGATAACCTGATCTGGGCACGCGTTTGCCCGTCGTAAACGTTGATAGAGCGGTTGCACACAGAAAGCGGGTCGCTGGCCGGTATCATAAGGGCGCTCAACGGGTCGCTGACATTAAGGAGGTCTTGGGGGGAGATTTCCACCCATGGATCGCGTTTCTTGACTGGCGGTTGATTATCCGAAGAAACGACATTGCCATTGGAAAAGCGGATCGTGGTGCGTTTGTTCTTGCGGCCATGTTTGTAATCGAGATCAAAACTACCGGAGACGACCTTACCTTTCGCCGCCGTGCCCGTAACCCGCACCACGCCGTTGGTATCGTCGAAGACCCGGGCAAGCCCAGAGGTGAGAAAGCGCCCGTTCAGATTGTATTTTGGGCCACTGACCGCCGTCTCGATAGCAGACCGCGCAATCGACAGACCAAAAATCGAAATATCGTATTCGGTCCTATAAAGATCTTTTGCCGTCGCCGTAGCAATCGGGAAAGCCCCGAGCGCGAAAACAGTCGAAAAAGCTATTGTCACAAAAGCGAGAGCAATAAGGCGCGCCGTCCCTGCACACCGTACCCAAATAGGGCTCGTACCCAGCGGCGGTTCGATCATGCGCGGCGTTCCTTTCTGCTTCCCACCCGAAAATATCGGGATCGCATAGTTTTCAACCCTATTGAGCTGCCAAAAAGTTGCTTTCGATTCCTTGATACAATAACTGTGCAGCAGGCAAAACCGGCGAAGTTATGATCGCATGCCCTTCGTGAGACTGGCAGATGCCGCAAAACCGCATTTTTGGCGCGTCCATTGCCGCCTATGACGGAATCTATCTTGACGGCGTGCGCTCCTGTCACTATAGAAACGCGACTTTCCCGATAGGCCGCCTGTCCGAGATCGCGCGCCAGCAGCACATGTGCTGCTTTGATTGCTTGAGTTCGGACAATTAGGTCAGGGCCTGAAAACGAAATTAAAGGTGAGACCAAAATGTCCCGCGCTTGTGAATTGACCGGCAAGTCGGTCCAGTACGGCAACAATGTCAGCCACGCGAACAACAAGACGCGTCGCCGCTTTTTGCCGAACCTCTGCAACGTGACGCTGATGTCCGAAGCCCTCGGCCAGAGCTATCGTCTGCGTGTTTCCGCCAACGCCTTGCGTTCGGTCGAGCATCGCGGCGGTCTGGATGCGTTCCTCGTCAAGTCCGACGACAAGGAATTGTCACAGCGCGCCCGTCTTCTGAAGCGTCAGATCGCCAAGAAGCAGGCTGAAGCTGCTGCTGCATAAGCAACCGGCCTCGAAAATTTGACAAAAAAGGTCGGCACGTGTCGGCCTTTTTTGCTGGTTCCATACCCCAGGATAAAAAAATGCCTCTTGAGACACCCGCTTTTTCACGCCTTTTGCCAGCCATTGCAGCCATGTGTGCGGCAGTTGCCGCGTCAAATATATTGGTTCAGTATCCGTTCGAGCATTTTGGCCTTGGCGAATTACTGACCTATGGTGCCTTCACCTATCCAGTCGCCTTCCTCGTCAACGATCTGACAAACCGCCGTTTTGGCCCTCACGCCGCACGCAGGGTCGTCTATGCTGGCTTTATCCTTGGCGTCATCATGTCGATCTGGCTGGCAAGCCCGCGCATTGCCATCGCATCGGGCAGCGCATTTTTGATCGCGCAACTGATGGATATTACGGTTTTCGACAAATTACGCCGCAAGACATGGTGGAAAGCACCATTTGCAGCCGCCATGTTTGGCTCCGTGGTCGATACGGTACTGTTTTTCTCCATCGCTTTCGCCGCTCAGTTCGCATGGCTCGACAGGATCACTGGACTGCCAGATTCTTCGCTGACAGAATCTGCGGCCTTCCTTGGCCTTGGCATGCCGCTATGGGCGTCACTGGCCTTTGGTGATTTCTTCGTGAAAGTCGTTATGGGAACGTTGATGCTCATTCCCTATGGCGCGATTCTGGCGATCTTTGCGCCGACGCTCTATGCGCCAGACCGCCAATCCACTCGATAAAGTTTAGCGTCCGCCTGCACGACGTCTGCCGCGCCCAGCGGATGCGCCAGAACCTTGCTCTTCAAAAAGCGAAGCAAGCTGCTCTGTCATGGCGCCCGCGAGTTCCTCGGCATCGACAATGGTCACGGCACGCTGGTAATAGCGCGTCACGTCATGGCCGATACCAATGGCGATCAGTTCCACAGGTGAGCGGATTTCGATCTCTTCTATGACAGCCCGCAAATGCCGCTCCAGATAGTTGCCCGGATTGACCGAAAGTGTCGAATCATCGACCGGCGCACCGTCTGAAATCATCATCAATATCTTGCGCTGTTCAGGTCGGCCGAGCAGACGCTGATGCGCCCAGATCAGCGCTTCACCGTCAATATTCTCTTTCAGCAACCCTTCGCGCATCATCAGGCCAAGATTGCGCCGCGCACGGCGCCAGGGTGCATCCGCGCTCTTGTAGATGATATGGCGCAGATCGTTGAGACGGCCCGGATTGGCAGGTTTTCCGCGTGAAAGCCATGCCTCACGCGACTGGCCGCCCTTCCATGCCTTGGTGGTAAAGCCCAAAATTTCGACCTTCACGCCGCAGCGCTCCAGCGTGCGTGCAAGAATATCGGCACAGGTCGCGGCAACCGTGATCGGACGTCCGCGCATGGAGCCGGAATTATCCAGTACCAGCGTCACCACCGTATCGCGAAAATCAGTGTCGCGCTCCATCTTGTAAGAAAGCGGCTGTGTCGGGTCGGTCACGACGCGCATCAGGCGTGCCGTATCGAGATAACCCTCTTCGAGATCGAAATCCCAGGAGCGGTTCTGCTGCGCCATCAGGCGGCGCTGCAGGCGATTGGCAAGCCGCCCAACCACACCCTGCAGATTGGCAAGCTGCTTATCGAGGAATGCGCGCAAACGCTCAAGTTCGGCCTCATCGCAGAGATCGACCGCTTCGACTTCCTCATCGAATTCGCGGGTGAAGACTTTGTAATCGACATGCTCGGCGAAATTGGCGAAAGGCTGATTGGGACGCCGCGTATCGCCCGGCGTTTCCGCGTCGATATCTTCGCTGTCGTCCATGTCATCCGCAGAGGCGTCAGCGGCTTCCATTTCGCCCTGTTCGCCCTCGTCGCTTGAATCATCGGATTCATCGCTTTCCGCGGAATCAGAACCTTCCTCAGTCTCGTCACCACCCTCTTCGTTTTCATCAGAATCGGGCGTCTGTTCCTCATTCTGCTCCTGCTCGTCGCCCGGCTCTTCCTGCCCGAGCTCTTCCGCCATATCCATGGAAGCAAGCATATCGCGAACCGTGCGTGCAAAAGCCTGCTGATCACCGAGATTGTCGCTCAACCGATCTAGATCAGAGCCGGCTTTTTCCTCGATCCAATCACGCCACAGATCAAGCACCGCTCCAGCCTCGGGTGGTGCCTTACGTCCGGTCAGTTTTTCACGCAAAAGAAGCGATACCGCTTCTTCAAGCGGCGCATCGTCCTTCTCGGTCGCTGTCGCAAAACTGGATCGGGCATATTTATCCGCAAGCATGGATGCCAGATTATCGGCAACGCCGCGCATGGCACGTGCGCCAATCGCTTCCACGCGTGCCTGCTCGACCGCGTCGAAGATGGCACGGGCCTGCTTTCCTTCGGGTGCAAGCGTCACGTGAATGCGCGGATTGTGTTCGGCCTGTCGAAGCGCCATGGAATCGCTCAGGCCCCGCGTCACCGCTACATCGTGCAATGTGGGGCGCTTGGGCAGATCAGGAAGTCGGGCGCGGTTGGCGGTCAGTGCCGGGCGATCATTGCTGAATGCCACTTCCAGCTCATTCTCACCGGAAATCGCTCGCATGCAAGCCGTCAGCGCTCGCTTGAACGGCTCGGAATCAACCGGTCCCGTTTTACGCTCACGCGAATTATCGCCCATTCCTGACATTTGGCCCGACATATGCTCAATCCTGCATCAACATTTCATCGCCTGCCACCTTGCTTACAGTGGCAGGCACACGGCCTAGCGCATCGGCCTAAAAATCGGTTACGATTTTTTGGAAAGCACGATGCGTAGATTCAATACATAGAGCGTCCTTTATGCGTCCGAAAGAACGCAAGGCGCTCTATGACAGAACGATATTGGCCGCCGATTCCGGCAGTTCCTCACCAAAGGCGCGCTGATAGAATTCAGCCACCGTGGCACGTTCAAGCTCGTCGCACTTGTTGAGGAATGTGAGGCGGAAGGAAAAGCCGATATCATTGCCGAAGATCGCCGCATTTTCCGCCCAGGTGATCACCGTCCGCGGGCTCATCACGGTCGAAAGATCGCCATTGATGAAAGCCTGACGCGTCAGATCGGCAACGCGTACCATCTTATCGACAATAATACGGCCTTCCGCATTCTGGTAATGCTTGGCCTTGGCGAGAACGATATTCACTTCATTGTCATGCGGCAGATAGTTGAGCGTGGTGACAATCGACCAGCGGTCCATCTGCGCCTGATTGATCTGCTGTGTACCGTGGTAGAGCCCGGTGGTGTCGCCAAGACCGACTGTATTGGCCGTAGCAAACAGACGGAAAGCGGGATGCGGATGAATGACGCGGCTCTGGTCGAGAAGCGTGAGGCGGCCGGACGTTTCCAGAACCCGCTGAATGACGAACATCACATCCGGACGACCGGCATCATATTCGTCAAAGACCAGCGCAACATTGTGCTGATAGGCCCATGGCAAAATACCGTCCTTGAATTCCGTGACCTGCATGCCATCCTTGACCACGATGGCATCCTTGCCGACGAGATCGATACGGCTGACATGGCTGTCGAGATTGACGCGAACACACGGCCAGTTGAGGCGTGCCGCGACCTGCTCAATATGGGTCGACTTGCCGGTGCCGTGATAGCCAGACACCATGACACGGCGATTATAGGCAAATCCGGCGAGGATCGCGAGCGTCGTCTGACGATCGAAAAGATAGTCCGGGTCCGTCTCCGGTACGTAAGAGTCGCCTGCCGCATAGGCTGGCACCGTCATATCGGAATCGATTCCAAACACTTCGCGGACCGATACTTTCGTATCCGGCAAATTGGCGATATCCCGCTCAACCTTGTTCATCATGCCTCCAGGGCGGCAGGATCATCCCGCCGCAACATTCATATATGAGAGGCATTGTTCTCCGGCAAGCCGGACGATGCCCCTTCCGTCATTCGTTGCGGGCATCCGTGCTTGAAACCGCGCGGACAAGGCACGGCAGAAGAATGTCCGTCAAAGCTACACCGCTTTTGTTTACGCGTATCTTTTTCCGAAAACCGTTTCACACTTTTCGGGATGCGCTCTCGCAATCAGGTTTTAGCAAAACCCTGCCTGCTTGAGCAATTGATACGCCTGAATGACATCGCGAAATCTCTCTTCAGAGGCGCGATCACCGCCATTCGCATCAGGATGGTGTTGCTTTACAAGCTCTTTATAACGCGCCTTGATTTTATCGCTAGTCGAATTTGGCTCAAGACCAAGGGTGGCCAGCGCTTTTATCTCCAGTGTGCGCGGCTTGCGCTGCGCCTTCTGGTTCGGGACCTGCGCCTTGGCTTCATTGATCACATTGAATGGATCACGGATGCGGTTGTGATAGGCCGCCGATCCTGAACGCATTTTGGCCATATCCGGCGAAGTCCGCGCTTTGGCCGTAGAGTTGTTCGTTGTGGACCACGTCGGACGATGCCCGGTGATGGCATCCTTCTGGAACTTGGCGATATCGCCATCTTCCAGGCCTGAGAAATAATTGAAACTCTTGTTATATTCGCGCACGTGGTCGATGCAGAAGTGGAAATATTCACCCTCGCGCATACGTCCAACCGGTGCCTTGTGTGTGCCCGGCTTTTCACAACCATCCCACTGGCAAATCTGGGCGCTGGATTTCGCCTGCGCCTTCTTCTTGGTCGGGATACGGATACTGTCGAAAAATTTTGAGTTCGTTGTCATCGAATCGGATTATGCGAATTTAAGAGTGACGAAACAAGAATTGACATTTCGCTCCGACCGGCTACTGGCTGGTGTTCAGGGCGAATTTTCGAAGCAAAATGTTTCCTGTGCGGATTTGCCCCACCGATCGCTGCCGGAGCGGCATCTATATGAGGCTCAGCACCTATATGGGGAGAATCGACCCGGATGTCCATTCAAAACAGCAAACAAAGCGCTATGGAAGCAAAGCTAACTGAAGCGTTTTCTCCTGAACAACTTGAAATCATTAATGAAAGCCACCTTCACGCCGGTCATCATCATAATGATCGCGGCCATGATGAAGTCTATGACGGCACCGGTGAGACGCATTTTCGCGTCCGCATCTTGGCACAAGCCTTTGCCGATATGAGCCGTGTCGCACGCCATCGCGCCATCAATGAGGTTCTCAGCCACGAGCTTGCAACCGGCGTGCACGCGCTTGCGCTGGAGCCATCCGCACCGCAAGAACCCACGCGCCGCTGATTATGCCTCGCGCAGCGCCTTTTGCCACTTGCGCAAGCGTGCCCGTGCATTGGCATAGGGCGAGGATGTATTGAACTGGATCATGCGGCCCAGCGTATATTTCTTATACCAGGGCGCCCCGTAAAGCACCTCGTCACTCGATGATTCGATCAGCCGGACAAGATCTGATTTCGCCTGATCGAAACGCGCAAGGAGCGCTTCGAAACTCAATTCGGCATAATCCTCATAGAATTTTCCCGCGAGCTTGCCGAGTTCGTTCCACTGAAAGCCGGTTTCCGGGAAATCGACTGGCAGGCCCTGATCGCTTCGTCGACACCATTTTAGCACCAGTTCGTTCCAGCCGACCAGATAGGCGACGAGGTCATGCACACTCATCAAGGTGCCTTGCGCATGCCCTTCCATGGTGCTCAAAGCGGCCTGTTCAAGCGTGACCTTTTTCAAATCACGTACAAGGGTGTCGTAATTCTTTTGGATCGCTGCCAGTAATTCGAGCTTGCTCGTCGGTACAGCCATAACTTAAACGTCCCTGGCCAACCGTTCTTTCAGAAACTCCAGCACGGCGGCAGGCGGAACGTCCTTGGCAATGAAGGACTTGCCAATGCCATGCGTCAGGATAAAGGTGAGAGCACCGCGCGCAACTTTCTTATCCTGCGCTATATAATCCATCAGCTTTTCCGCAGGCGGCAGACCGCCCGGCACTTGCGCAAGCGAGGTCGGCAGGCCGACAGCTTTGAGATGCGCCTCGACCCGTTCAGCCGCTTCAACACCGCAGAGATTCATCTTGACCGAAAAGCGGTGCGCCAGTGCCATGCCGATGGCAACGCCCTCACCATGGACCAGACGGGTCGAATCATAGCCCACGGCTGTTTCCAGCGCGTGGCCAAAAGTATGGCCAAGATTGAGAAGTGCTCTATCACCGGTTTCGCGCTCGTCGCGGGCAACCACGGCCGCCTTGCAGCGGCAGGCTTCAGCGATCGCCTCCACCCGCGCTGCACCACCCGCAAAGATTTCCTGCCAGTTTTTCTCCAGCCATTCGAAGAAATCAGGACGGTCGATCAGACCATATTTGGCGAGTTCCGCATAACCGGCGCGAAACTCACGTGGGCTGAGCGTGTCGAGAACGCTGCTATCGGCCAGCACCAGTTGTGGCTGGTTAAAAACGCCGACCAGATTCTTGCCCTGAGTGGTATTGATGCCGGTCTTGCCGCCCACGGACGAATCCACCTGTGCCAGCAGCGAGGTCGGTATCTGCACAAAATCCATGCCGCGCCGCACGATGCCCGCAACAAAGCCTGCCAGATCGCCAACGACTCCGCCGCCGAAAGCCACCAGCAGATCACCGCGCTCCAGCCGCGCTTCCAGAATTGCTTCGGTGACGGTTTGAAGCGTTTCAAAGGATTTTGATTTTTCGCCCGGTCCGACCACCACCGATGTCGAGGCAATGCCCGCACGCTCAAAACTCTGCGTCAGCCTCTCGAGATGGGATTGTGCAACGTTTTCGTCGGTAACAATCCCGACGCGGGCGTGCCTGACACGCTTGATGATCTCCTCGCCCGCCTGCTCGATCAGCCCGTCACCGATCACGATGTCATAGGAACGCTCGCCCAGCGAAACCGGAACGGTGACGTTTTTGGAAGAAGGCGAAGCGGCAGTCATATTCATTCTCCAGTCGATGTATCAAGATGGCGGTTGAGAACCTCGATCAGTTCGTCGGCAATCACTTCTTTTTTCTCGTCGCGTGTCACCAGATGCAGATCGGCCATCTCATAGACCGGGTAGCGCTCGTCCATCAGTTTCTGCATGACACCACGCGGATTGCTGTTTTTAAGCAAAGGACGGTTCTGGCGACGTGAAACGCGCTCCATCAACACATCAAGCTCCGCATTGAGCCATACTGAAACGCCAGCCTCGGCAATTGCTGCGCGGGTTTCGGCATTCATATAAGCGCCGCCACCTGTAGCAAGAACCATGGGACCATCGTCGAGAAGCCGCAAGATGACACGCCGTTCCAGATCGCGGAACTCTTTCTCGCCATAGCTTTCGAACAATTCGGCAATGGACATGCGCGAAACCGCTTCGATCTCGTTATCGGCATCGCGAAACGGCAATCCAAGCATGGATGCGACCTTACGGCCGATAGTGGACTTTCCCGCCCCCATCAGCCCGACAAGAACGACCACCCTCGTACCAAGCAGGGTGCGGATTGCCTCGGCTTTCTCATGCGGACCGGCTTGTTTGTCTGTACTGCTCATCGACCTCATCCATTTGCATCGGTTCGACATGAAAAACCACGCGGCGTCAATGGCTTTCATCCAATGAGACGCAAAGACAGCGTTTTCAAAACCGCCGCATCAATCCATGCATATCCTTGCTTTCGCCTTCATGCCGCATCATAAAGGCAGCATGCCCACTCTGACGCGCCTTCTTGCTTTTCTTGGCCTCCTTGCCGCCATCACCTATGGCGCGATCTATGCACTCGCCAATTTCGTCAAACCGCAAACACATGAGATGTCGGTTGAAATTCCTGCAACTCATTTAAAACCCCTTGCGATTTCACCAAAACAGGCTGGAACAGAAATCCCCGGGAATGAATGACAATGCGCGCATCGCTGGCAATCGAGAATTTTTTGGAAATGATGAGTGCAGAACGGGGCGCGGCGGGCAATACGCTCGAATCCTATTCCCGCGATCTTCAAGCAGCAGCAGACGTGCTGGTCACACGAAAGGTCAATCTTGCGGAAGCGGACGCCGACGACATACGCGCAATACTTAATGCCATGGCAACCGAAGGTTTTGCCGCTACCTCACAGGCGCGTCGCCTGTCAGCCTTGCGGCAGTTTTTTCGTTTTCTTTACGCCGAAGGCTATCGCAAGGACGACCCCACCGGCATCATCGATGCGCCCAAAAAGCAAAAGCCGCTGCCTAAGATCATGAGCGTGGAAAATGTTACCCGCCTGCTTGACCGCGCGGCCCTGGAAGCCATCGAGCCATCCGATCCAGGCGAACGCATTAAGGCACTGCGTCTGCATGCGCTGATCGAAACACTTTACGCGACCGGTTTGCGCGTTTCCGAACTGGTCAGCCTGCCAGCCAGCGTTGCGCGAACAGATCACCGCTTTTTGATGGTGCGTGGCAAGGGCGCGAAAGACCGCATGGTTCCGCTATCACCAAAGGCCCTTGACGCACTGCAAAATTTTCTCAGCGCACGTGATTCGCTGCCCGGCATCGAGGATAATTCGTGGCTGTTTCCTGCCTTTTCCGAAAGCGGCCATCTAGCCCGACAGGTTTTTGCGCGAGAACTCAAAGGGCTTGCGGCACGTGCGGGATTATCGGCCGCAGCCGTCTCCCCACACGTCATGCGCCACGCTTTTGCCAGTCATCTTCTGCAAAATGGTGCCGATCTGCGCACCGTTCAGCAATTGCTCGGGCATGCCGATATCTCGACGACACAAATTTACACGCATGTGCTGGAAGAAAGACTTCATAAACTTGTCAGTGAGCATCATCCGCTTGCCGATTAATCCACCTGCCGCTATGAGAAAGCTAAAATTTGCAAGTTGCACCCGTAGCGAATATGTAATGCGCCGTAAAACAGCCTTTTTCCATGGCGCTAATCTCTGGTAAACGCACGAACAGTCAGGCCCGATGTACAATTATCTCGATTTTGAAAAACCCGTCGCTGATCTCGAAGGCCAGATTCTGGAGCTGAAGAAGCTCGCACAGGAACAAGGCAGCGTCGAGATGAGCGACGAAATCAGTCGCCTCGAGAAACGTTCAGCCGATGCGTTGAAAGATATTTATCGCAAGCTGACGCCATGGCAGAAAGCCCAGATCGCCCGCCACCCGGATCGTCCGCATTGCCTCGAATATATCGAACGGCTGTTCACGGAATTCACACCCTTGGCCGGTGATCGCCAGTTCGCCAATGACGAAGCCATTCAGGGCGGCTTTGCCCGATTTAACGGTGTGCCGGTGGCAATCCTTGGTCAGGAAAAAGGCTCGGACACCAAAACCCGACTCAAGCATAATTTCGGCTCAGCGCGACCTGAAGGCTACCGCAAGGCTGTCCGCATCATGGAACTGGCCGACCGCTTCCAGCTTCCCCTCATTACACTGGTCGATACAGCCGGTGCCTATCCGGGTGTGAGCGCAGAAGAACGCGGTCAGGCCGAAGCCATTGCCCGCTCTACGGCTCAATGCCTCAAACTGCGCGTTCCGGTCATTTCGATCATCATCGGTGAAGGCGGTTCGGGTGGCGCTATCGCGATCGCCGTCGCCAACCGCGTCTATATGCTCGAACATTCCATCTATTCGGTCATTTCACCGGAAGGCGCAGCCTCGATCCTGTGGCATGACTCCACGCGCGCCAAGGATGCAGCATCCAATATGAAGATCACCGCGCAAGATCTGTTCGAGCTGAAAGTGATCGACGGCATTATCCCAGAGCCACTCGGTGGCGCCCATCGCGGCAAGGAAGCGGTGATTGACGCGGCAGGCGATATTATCACTGCATCGCTGCGTTCAATGAAGGATGTTGACGGCGAAACGCTGAAACAGGAACGCCGCCAGAAGTTTTTGCAGATCGGACGCAATCTCTAATCGCTCTGTATGCGGCGTCATTTCTGCCCGCATACCGCGCATGATCGGAATTTGCATCCTCCTGAGATTTCAGCCATATTGCCGTGGCGTTTATTTTTAGATACCCGATAAGGGTTTCGTAAACGATACCGTAAGATTTGGTTTGTAAAATCCCCTTACAGGAAACCGGCTCTTTTGCCGCCATAAACAGACTCGATGCGATATGAAGATCAGAAGCGCAATACTCGGCACAGTCATGGCAACCGCTCTTCTCGCGGGTTGTCAGGGCTCATCCGTATCCGATCTGAGCTTGCGGGCTGAAAAGCCGCTGCCGCACAAGATCATCACCAAGATGAAGGCGAAGGGTATGACCCGCACGTCGCCAGTCATGGTGCGTATCTTCAAGGAAGAGGGCGTTCTGGAAGTCTGGAAGCAGAAGAACAACGGCAAGTACGATCAGATTGCATCTTACGAAATCTGCAAATGGTCGGGCAAGCTTGGCCCGAAATTTGTCGAGGGCGATCGTCAGGCACCCGAAGGCTTTTATAACGTCCGTCCGGCGCAGATGAATCCGGAATCGCAATATTATCTAGCCTTCAACATCGGCTTCCCCAACGCTTACGATAAAGCCAACCAGCGCACAGGCCAGCATCTGATGGTGCATGGTGCGTGCTCTTCGTCGGGTTGTTATTCGATGACCGATGAAAGTGTTGCTGAAATCTATGCGTTTGGGCGCGACGCCTTCAAGGGCGGTCAGCGCGATTTCCAGATTCAGGCATTCCCCTTCCGCATGACCACTGCCAATATGGCGCGCTACAAGAGCGATCCAAACTACGCATTCTGGAAAATGCTCAAGCAGGGCTACGACGCCTTTGAGACGACAAAGGTTCCGCCGAAAGTCGACGTCTGCGAAAAGCGCTATGTGTTCAACGTTTCAACGCCCGATGGTCAGGCTTTGTCGCCGACCGAGGCTTGCCCGCCTTCGGTGAATGCCGAAGCCATGTCCTACGCATCTTACGAGAAAACCTTCCAGAGCGCATTCAGTGCAGCACAGAAAAAGCCAGCACCTTCCATTCAGGGGATTGCGGAAGCCAAACTCGTTTCAGCCTGGAGTGCGGCGCGGGCACGTGGCGAAAAGGTAAGCCGCCAACCGCCGTCGCTTTCGCCAGCCTCGGCTGAAAAAGCCGGTGCACCGGATACGGTCCCCGCGACACCTGCCCCGGCACCGCAACCAACTGCTATCGCAGCCACCCCGGCAGCCGAAGCGCCCAACGGCATCTCACCCATGACAACCGGAAGCACGGTCACGCAAACGGCGGAGCAGACCCCGCCTGCCGCTACACCAGACGCAAAGAAGCCATGGTGGAAAATCGGCGGTAAGTGATGCTACCGGACGCTTGCATTCCTGTTTACGATCTGAGGGGGCTTAAATGCCCTCTTCCCGTTTTGAAAACCCGCAACCGGCTGGTCAGACTGGCGAGTGGCGCGCTGCTGTGGGTGGAAACAACCGATCCGCTATCCGGCATCGACCTCCCGCATTTCTGTACCCAGGAGGGCCACGAGCTGGTTACGCAGGAACAAGATGAAAGCCTGCACCGGTTTCTTATCCGCAAGAAATAGCCGGTAAAGGCTTCTACGTTCTTGGCGAGTAACCGGGTATGGCGAGCGGGTTTTCGGTGAGTGCGGCGCGATCAGGCCGGTCAACGCTCGGCCGCCCGAGAAATGCATCGAAAAGCTCGCGCACGTAGCTCTCCGGCAAATCCTTGACGATCATTACCAGCAGTGTCTCGCGTTTGCCTTCCTGATCCTGCGGCCAGTGCGGCAACCTTGCCGGCGGATGAAAAATCTTCTGCACGCCATGGATGACCACTGGGCGCTCCGGGTCTTCGGCAATCTGCACAACGCCCTTGACGCGCAGAAGCTTCTCGCCATGCGCCGAGCGCAGAAGGTCGAGAAACATCTCAAAAGTCGAAAGCGGGATCGGCGCATCATGCCTTAACGAGAAAGACCGGATCGCATCATCATGATGGTGGTGGTGTTCATGATTATGCGTATGTGCGTGATGATCATGATGGTGATGCCCGTTATCATGATCGTGATCGGCATAGGCTTCGGCCTTGAGCCAGCGCTGCACATCAGCCGATTTGGTTTCAGGATTATAGAGGCCGCATTCAAAAAGCGCAGCATAACCCGCTTCGTCTTTGCCTGCGGTTAAAAGCTCCGCGCCGGGATTGAGCAGTTTCAGCCGCGCCTTCAAGGCGGATAATCCGGCCTGCGCCTCCGGCAAATCGCTCTTGGTCAGGATGACCCGGTCGGCCATGGCCGCCTGCTTGACCGCTTCTTCATGATTATCCAGTGTCGCCATACCATTGACGGTGTCAACCGTTGCCAGAACGCCATCCAGCCGCAACGCCTGCATGAGCACCGGATGTCCCATGATTGAATGCAGGACAGGTGCGGGATCGGCCAGGCCTGTGGTCTCGATAATGATGCGTTTCAGCGCCTTGATCTTGCCCGTCTGCAAACGGTCTATAAGGTCGGCAAGCGTATCGACAAGTTCGCCGCGCACCGTGCAGCACAGGCAGCCATCCGCAAGCTCAATCACCCCTTCGCTCGCCTGCTCGACAAGCAGATGGTCGATACTCACCTCGCCAAACTCGTTGATGATCACCGCCGTGTCGCTGAGCGCCGGGTCCTTCAAAAGTCGATTGAGCAATGTCGTCTTGCCTGAGCCAAGAAAGCCGGTCAAAACAGAAACGGGAATAGGATTTGCCATTATAAATACTTGATGTTGGAGATGCTATCGCCCGGAAATAACAAGATATTCCGAAAGGCACATTTCTGGACCGGTCATTCGGGCGATCAGTTGATGGCCGTCGTCTTTACCCCGCGCTGCGGGCGCGGCATGGGAACCGGAATTTGTGAAATATCAAGCTGGCTCGGCTTGGTAACCGGCCCGGGCTCTGAAACAAGGCCCACCTGCACCGCGACCGGATCACGATCCATGGCATGGATATAGGGCGAATTGATCCGCAGGCGCCCTTCAACGTCGCGGCCGTCCCAGCGATCCGCCATGGCCTGCTGGTTGCAGATGGTCTTGCGCATATCGGTGGCCTGATTGAGATTACCGCCCGCCGCAGGACGCAGCGTGGCCAGGGTAACATCACCCGAAGCGCGGGTGCGGAAAGCCTCAGACATCAGCTGTGCGGCCTGAACGGCGCGAGCTTCCTGCCGGTCCGCACCAAGCACGATTGCCAGTACGGTACGGCCATTGCGCGTTGCCGATCCGGCAAGATTGAAGCCCGAGGCACAAACGAAACCTGTTTTCATCCCATCGGCGCCGTCATAACGACCGAGCAGGATATTGTAATTGGCCTCGACTTTTCTGCCGGCACCCGGATTGATCGCTTCAGTCGAAAAATAATGTGCATATTGGGGAAACTCGCGGCGCAACTGCACGCCCAAAATCGCCAGATCGCGCGCCGTGGTATAATTGTTGGGATCGTGAAGGCCGTTCGGATTGGTGAAATGCGAGCCGACCATGCCGATGCGCTGTGCTTCCGAATTCATCAACTTGACGAAACCGGCCTCGCTCCCGCCCACCGCTTCACCAACCGCAACCGAAACATCATTGGCGGATTTTACCAGCATGATTTTCAGTGCCGTATCAAGTGTCATAACGGAACCGGGCTTGTAGCCCATCTTGCTCGGCGGCTCCTTGGCCGCGCGCACCGTCATTCTAACGGGCGAATCCAGCGTCATCCGTCCAGACTGAAGAGCGCGGAAAGCCACATAGGCAGTCATCATCTTGGTGAGCGATGCCGGATACCAGCGCTGAAAAGCTTCCTGCTGGGAATAAACCTTGCCGGTCGCCACGTCGACGGCGATCGACGGATTGGCTTCAGCCGATGCCATTGCCGCAACACTCATGGTTGCAGTGACAAACCAGATTTTCAACGACTTCGACATCATTGTACAGTTCCAATCAACAACAGCACGCAAGACGAGCTTGACCTTTTCAGTCCAATTCCATGCAGCCAGCTCGCCCTCGAACATGACCAAGCACAACAATCGTGATTAAAAAAGGATTAACCTTGCTCTTATCTATGCCATGTGGCGAGTAAAAGGCAAACAGGGATTGCCTGCTTTCACCCAAACGTCATATCGTTATTTTCACAAATCATATCATCCCAGTTCGGCCAGTCCGGGGAGCTTTTCCAATGCCAGTGCTCAATCATTCCGTTGAAAATAAACCTGTAATAGCGTCATGGCGCCGAAAGCTGCACCAGAATCCCGAACTGCTTTATGACGTACATGAAACCGCAAAATTCGTTGCGGAAAAATTGCAGACATTTGGTTGTGACCAGATAGAAACAGGAATTGGACGCTCCGGCGTTGTCGGCGTTATCAAAGGCCGACATGGTGATGGACGGGCAATTGCTTTGCGTGCCGATATGGACGCCCTGCCGATCCTTGAGACGAGCGGTGTGGAATGGGCATCGAAAACCCCCGGCAAGGCGCACTCCTGCGGCCATGACGGCCATACATCCATGCTGCTGGGTGCCGCGCAATATTTATGCGAAACGCGCAATTTTCGCGGCTCTGTCATCCTCCTGTTCCAGCCTGCGGAAGAAGGTGGAGCTGGCGGAAAGGCCATGGTCGAAGACGGTGTCATGGACCGGTTCGGTATTTCGGAAGTTTACGGCATCCATAATATGCCGGGCCTCCCCGTCGGTGAGTTTGCCATGTGCAAGGGCCCGATCATGGCGGCAACCGATGAGTTCGATCTTTTTATCACCGGACGCGGTGGCCATGCGGCCCAGCCTCATCGTGTCATTGATCCGATCCTTGCGGGATCGCAATTGCTCAACGCCTTGCAGGGCATCGTATCGCGCAATACCGATCCACTGGATTCGCTCGTTATTTCGGTGACGCAATTTCATGCTGGCGACACCCATAACGTCATTCCCGAAAAAGCCACGCTTTCAGGAACGGTTAGGACATTGCGCAAGGAAACCCGCGCCTTTGCCGAACTCCGGATCGGTGAAGTTGCTGACGGTATTGGGGCTGCGACTGGCGCCGAGATTATCATGCGCTACCGCAACAATTATCCGGTGACCTTTAACCACGATGCCCAAACCGAATTTGCTGCGCGTGTTGCGCACAGCGTTGCGGGCGAACGCAAGGTGAATGCAGCCGTCGCACCAATGATGGCGGCAGAGGATTTCTCCTATATGCTCGAAGCCCGTCCCGGTGCCTATGTTTTTCTCGGCAATGGCGACACGCCCGGGTTGCATCATCCCGCCTATGATTTCAACGACGACGCCATTCCCTATGGGGTTAGCTATTTTGTGGCTTTGGTGGAAACAGCACTTGCACCTTAAATATTCACCCAGAAAAACGTTTGCGGCTGCTTTTGCGGGGTTGGCGGCAGAGGCGAAAGACAGTATGTGTCGAACCATTCGCACAGCATCGGCTTGCGGATGGTTTATCGGTTGGTCCCGTAGCTCAGTAGGATAGAGCGACAGATTCCTAATCTGTAGGTCACAGGTTCGATTCCTGTCGGGATCACCATTGCAGTTCCTGAACCGGCTCTTACGGCCAGTTCGCCTGCGAAAAGACCCCGCCATCGACCCAAAGTGTCTGACCGGTTACGAAGCGCGCGGCCTCAGAGGCGAAAAACAGCACAGGCCCCGAAATATCTTCTACGACCCCGACGCGCCTTAATGGCGTAATGCGGCTCCAGCTTTCCGCATAATCCGGCTGTTCCTGTGCGGTGCGATCATTGAGTATGGCACCTGGCGCGACACAATTCACACGAATGCCATGCGGGCCCAGTTCTGCAGCCGTCACCTTGGTCAGTTGCTCGATCCCCCCCTTCGATGCCGTATAGGAAACGAGCCGTGGAAAGGCGAGCTTGTTACAGCCCGAGCCTAAATTGATGATGGAACCGCTTTTATCGGCTTCAACCATGCGTTTTGCTGCGGTCTGCGTATTGAGAAAGCAACCTTTGAGATTTGTGCGGATGACTTCGTCCCAATCTTCCTCGGAGAGTTCCAGCAGCGACGCCCAAGTCTGAATACCGGCATTGTTGACCAAAACATCCGGCGCGTCACCAAACCAGCCACAGGCCTCGTCGAAAAAGGCCTCCACCTCCTCGCCAATGCCCACATCGCATTCCAGGCCAAGCGCCTGCCCGCCTGCCGCCTCTATTGTATCAGCCAGCGATAGGGCCGCTTCTTCATCATATTTATAGCTGAAGGCCACGGCATAGCCTGCGTCCACGAAAGCTGAAACGAGATGTGCACCGATCCCCTTGCTTCCGCCCGTGACAATTGCGAAATCGCTCATATTTCCTCCCGTAAGTACTTCCACCGGATATGCGCTGCGCGTGCTTATTGATTTAACTGCACAACTTCATTAAGCAAATCTAACAGCGTTAACGCATCAGGATAGGGGAGATTTCAATGGGTTCCAAATTTCGCGCCACGCTTCTGGCCTTGCTCGCCGCAACATCGATCGCCATAACTGCCCACGCAAAAGATGTCACGGTCGCCGTGACGGCAATTGTCGAACATCCAGCTCTTGATGCTGCCCGCGATGGCGTGAAAGATGCGCTGGCCGAGGCCGGCTTCAAAGAGGGCGAAAATCTCAAATTCGTCTATCAGTCCGCTCAGGGCAACCCGGCAACCGCCGCACAGATCGCCCGTCAGTTCGTCGGCGAAGGCCCTGATGTGATCGTGCCGATCTCAACTCCTTCGGCGCAGGCTGTGGTTTCGGCCACCCGCGACATTCCGATTGTCTTCACAGCCGTTTCCGATCCGCTCGGCGCGCAACTCGTCAAGGATATGGAAAAGCCCGGTGGCAATGTAACCGGCCTCTCCGACATGTCGCCTGTGGTCGAGCATATCAAGCTGATCAAGGAAATCATGCCGGATATCAAGAAGCTTGGCTATCTCTATAATTCGGGTGAAACAAATTCCGTATCGCTTCTGGCAGCTCTCAAGGAAGCAGCATCTGCCGAAGATATCGAAATCGTTGAGTCAGCTGCGACGAAATCCGCAGAAGTGAAAGGTGCAGCACAGGCACTTTCCGGCCGTGCCGATGCCATGTATGTGCCAACCGACAACACCATTGTTTCAGCCCTTGAAAGTGCAGTGGGTGTTGCTGAGGAAAGCAAAATGCCGCTTTTCACCGCCGATACGGATTCGGTCAAGCGTGGTGCAATGGCAGCACTCGGTTTCAACTATTACGATGTCGGCAAGCAGACGGGCGCGGTTGTCGTCAAGATTCTGAATGGCGAAAAGCCAGGTGACATTGGCGTCGATATCGCCAAGGGCACCGATTTAGTGATCAATCTCAGCGCCGCCAAGAAGATGGGCGTTGAAATCCCAAAGGCCGTCATCGACCGCGCCACGAGCAAGGTTGAGTAAGCTTCAACTGACTGTCTTTCGGGCCTGAATAATGATGCAAAGGCGGAAATTTGATAAATTTCCGCCTTTTTCAAAGTTGTATTAGTCCCACAGACCGGCACATTTTGGCGCATCCGGAACGATAAAGCTTGCGTGCAAGAACGTTGCAGTTGTATCGGGTCGGAATGCGCGGCGGGAAATCCGTAGTTTGCATGATCACCAGAGGCATTCACAAGAAGCTCCGCTTCCTGCTGGACAGGCTCTAACCAGAACTATACGTGATCGCAATTGGTCGCGGCAAAATACAAGGATCGCCGTTGTGAGTCAGATCGCCTTTTGGGGTGCGGTCGAGTTGGGCCTCGTCTTCGCTTTTGTAGCCATCGGCGTCTATCTGGCGTTTCGCGTGCTGGACTTTCCTGATCTGACAGTCGACGGCTCCTTCCCGCTCGGCGCTGCGGTAACCGGCGTGCTCATTCTGGCTGGCTGGAATCCGTGGCTTTCAGCCGGCATTGCAATGATTGCTGGATCGATTGCCGGGCTGGTGACAGCGACCCTCAATGTGCGCTTTAAAATTCTCAATCTGCTTGCGTCCATTCTCACGATGATTGCGCTTTTTTCGGTAAACCTGCGCGTCATGGGAAAACCGAACATAGCGCTCATCAATCAGGACACCATGCTGAGCCCCTTCTTCGGCCACGGACTGGCAGAATACTATGTCCGCCCTCTGTTCCTGTTCGTTCTGGTTGTGCTGGCGGTCATTCTCGTCTGGCGCTTTCTGGAGAGCGATATGGGGCTCGCCATGCGGGCAACCGGCGCAAATCCGAAAATGGCGCGCGCTCAGGGCGTACGCACAGACCGCCAGATCTATCTCGGCATGGCGCTTTCCAATGCGCTTGTGGCGCTGGGAGGCGCGCTCTTTGCACAGACAAACGGCTTCGCCGATGTCACATCAGGCGTCGGTACCATCGTGGTTGGCCTTGCCGCTGTCATCATCGGTGAAACAATTTTGCGCACCCGGAATCTGCTGGTCATCCTTATTGGCTGTGTAATCGGCTCTGTGATTTACCGTATTGCAATCCAGCTCGCGCTTTCAAACGGCAGTACCGTCGGCCTGCAGGCATCTGACTTGAATATTGCCACAGCCCTACTCGTCACCTTTGCCTTGATATTGCCGCGTCTGCGCCGCGGGGGAGCATCAGCATGATCGAGTTGTCGAATATCGATGTTGTTTTTGGACGCGGCACGCCGCTTGAAAAGCAGGTTTTGAAAAAGATCAACCTGACGATGCATCAAGGGTCGTTTGTTACGGTTATTGGCTCCAATGGCGCTGGCAAATCGACGATGCTGGGTGTGCTGGCCGGTGATGTCATAGCGACCGGTGGCAAGGTCAACATTGCAGGACGGGATGTCACCCGTAAATCCACAGCAGATCGCGCCGGGCTGGTCGCACGTGTATTTCAGGATCCGCTGGCTGGCAGCTGCGGCGCGCTCACCATCGAGGAAAACCTGGCGCTGGCTTCTTCACGTGGCAAGCGCCGCGGCCTGGCCCATGCCCTTGGCTCGGGTCGGCGCGATTGGTTTCGCGACAGGGTAGCGGGCCTCAATCTCAGTCTCGAAAACCGCATGCATGACCGCATGGAGCTTTTGTCCGGCGGGCAGCGTCAGGCCCTTTCATTGATCATGGCAACACTTGCCGGTTCCGAAGTGCTGCTTCTCGATGAACACACGGCAGCGCTTGACCCCGGCATGGCCGAGTTCGTCATGGAACTGACCCGTACACTTATAGCTGAAAACAAGCTCACAGCCCTGATGGTGACGCATTCCATGCGTCAGGCGCTTGATTACGGCGATCGTACCATCATGCTGCACGGCGGCAAGGTGCTGCTCGACGTCACTGGCGATAAACGCAAGACATTGGGCGTTGAAGATCTCATCGAAATGTTCCGCAAGGTACGCGGCCAGACGCTGGATGACGACGCGCTGTTGATCGAATAGTCAAAAGCAAAGTCTCACCCTGCTTCATAATGAGCAAAACCGCTTCGCACTTTCCTACAAAATGCTCTAAGAACGGCATATGGCACAAAAGAAAGCACACGAAGTCGAGGGTTTCCTCTCCAGGCCCAACAGCTCGTTTCCGGTCGTTCTGCTTTACGGTCCCGACAAGGGACTGGTGAACGAGCGCGCGCGCCGTTATGCAGAGGCGACCAAACTTCCGTTGGACGATCCCTTTGCCGTCATTCGCATGGAGGCGGACGAGATTGACGCCGATCCGGCTAAACTTGCCGACGAGGCTAGCACAATTTCCATGTTCGGCGGGGAAAGGCTGATCTGGATCAAAAATGCCGCGGGCCAGAAGAAGTTGGCTGAAGCGATCAAGCATCTGGCAACCCAACCGCCTGTCGAAACCTATATTCTGGTCGAGGCCGGGGACCTTAAAAAAGGTGCAGGCCTACGCAGCGCGGTGGAAAATGCGTCCGCCGCAATGGCGCTACCCTGCTATACGGATGACGCACGCAGCATCGATGCCGTGATTGATTCAGTACTCGCCGAATGGAAAATGCAGATAACACTTGATGGCAGGCAATTGTTACAGGCAAGCCTCGGAGGTGACCGCCTTGCCACGCGCGGTGAACTGGAAAAGCTATGCCTGTATGCGCTGGGAAAGGAGCGGATAGACATTGATGATGTACGTGAAGCCGTTGGCGATGTGGCCGGTCTCTCAATCGACGAAGTCATCGATGCCGTGCTTTCTGGCAATCTTTCGCGTTTCGAAGCCGCATTCGATCGCTTGGTGAAGTCGGGAACCGCACCCTTTTTGCTGCTTAACGCCGCCATGCGTCAGTTTCAGCAAATCCAGAATTTGCGCTATATTGCCGACACCGAGCGCAAGAGTGCATCTGTGGTGATAGCAGGTGCCAGACCACCCATTTTTTTCAATCGCAAGAAGCTCATAGAGACGGTGGTTAGCCGCTGGAACGGCGAAAGCCTCAGCCGTGCGCTTGACCGTATTCAGCGCGCTGTGCTTGAAAGTCGGCAGAATGCAGCATTATCCATACCAATTATCCGTCAATGCCTACTGGCAATTGGTGTTGAAGCACTACGCAATGCAAGACGATAAAAAATAAAGCTCCATTTTATACGGACCTGTTGCAAATGTTTCGTCAACGAGGGCTGATATAGGGTTTCGAGCTTTCAAGAAGCTGGATTATTCGATTTTCAAAGGCCGCCATTTCGATAAGTCCGTCATCCTTCTGTGTGTTCGATGGTACCTGACTTACAATCTTAGCCTACGCAATCTGATAGAAAGGCACTGTTACTTTAACGAAATTACTGACGTAACTTATTCTTTGACGCATCTGTTATGCGGAATTCAGACAAGCGATTTTCCGCCGCTGATGTTTACGCTTCGATTAAGGTAACAGTGCCTTTACAGCGCTTGCAGCATAGTTGCGTCCAGCGATCAGCCACGCTTTGTCACACAAAAATTTTTGCGACAGATTCTTTTATACATATGGGGCTTTCTGAATACTTAGGTATCATCAGCTCTGAAGGCGGCGGCAAATCTCGTCGAGCTGCTCAAGTGAACTATAGCGGATTTTGACTTCGCCACCACGTTCACGATGATTGATCTCGACGTTCATGCCGGTGACATCGGAAAGGAGCTTTTCCAGCGCCTTGGTATCCGCATCTTTCTCAAAAGGAACTGATCTTGTTGGCTTTTTCCGGCTATCGCCGCGCGCCTCAGCCTGAGCCAGAGCCTCAACCTGACGAACCGAAAGCCCCTCTTTAACGATCTTTTCCGCTAATTGGGTCGGGTTTTCCATCGTAATCAGGCTACGGGCATGACCAGCCGATAGAGCGCCATCAGAAATGAATTCCTGCACTTTCTCAGGCAGCTTCAAAAGACGCAACGTGTTAGCCACATGGCTACGGCTCTTGCCAATTACCTGCGCAAGATCATTTTGTGTGTAATCATGATTATCAATAAGCTGTTGATACCCAAGAGCTTCTTCAACCGCGTTCAGATCTGCTCGCTGAACGTTTTCAATGATCGCGATTTCCAGCGCTACACGATCATCAACATCACGCAGGATGACCGGAATCGTATCAACCCCAGCGCGCTGCGATGCGCGCCAGCGCCTTTCACCAGCAATCAACTCAAAACGGTCTGGCTGTCCTGGTGCCGGACGCACGACAACCGGCTGGACGACGCCGTGTTCCTTGATCGACTGCGCCAAATCTTCCAGTTCAGTCTCAGAAAACATGCGTCGGGGATTTCGTGGATTGCGCGTGACGAATTCGATCGGCACATTACGCTCCACTGAAACCGACGTTTTACGCTCTTCAACCGGGCGATCAATCTCGCCGATCAGAGCAGCCAGCCCGCGGCCAAGGCGCTTTTTTGAGGGATCGTCATTCATTGGTCGGCAATTCCTGCAGTTGGATTGGTATCGATATTTCAGCCTCTTGCTACTTTATGCCGCTTTTAGCTGTCGCTCACGCTGGATAACTTCTGAGGCGAGTTGCAGATAAGCCTGGCTGCCCGCACATTTAAGGTCATAAAGGAGCGCCGGCTTTCCATGCGAAGGCGCTTCGGACACCCGCACATTGCGCGGAATAACTGTACGATAGACCTTTTCTCCCATGAAGGAACGAACATCATCTACCACCTGCGCCGCGAGATTGTTGCGGCTATCGAACATGGTCAGCACTATCCCCTGAATACTTAGATCGGGATTGATTGTCGAACGCACCTGATCAACCGTCTGTAGGAGCTGGCTCAATCCCTCCAGCGCGAAAAATTCGCACTGTAGAGGCACCAGCACCGAATCGGCTGAAGCCATAGCATTCAGAGTCAGAAGATTCAACGAAGGAGGGCAATCGACGAGAATATAGGAAAACCGTTCAGAAACGGCAGAATCGAAACGCAACGAATCGCGTAAGCGACGCGTACGATCTGCCGATTGTGCTATTTCCATCTCGATACCAAGAAGATCCAACGTTGACGGTACAATGTACAGATTTGGTACATCGGTCTGTATTGCCGCTTCCGGGATGGTCGCAGCCTGTGTCAGCACGTCATAGGAAGACAGTGGCCGATTACGACGATCAATACCGAGCCCCGTGCTGGCGTTCCCCTGAGGATCGAGATCGACGATCAGTACCGATTCCCCGATAGCAGCCAGAGCTGTTGCCAGATTAATAGCGGTCGTCGTCTTACCGACCCCGCCTTTCTGGTTTGCAATGGTTATGATTCTGGACATCCTGTTCATTCGCCGCCCTTGCTGCTTGCCGATGCACACTAATCCCGTCATCAATCGATTTTACGTCGCAGATTGCTGATCTCGAGAATAACAGACGCTGGATCGATAGCACTTGTATGTTTTACCAGATCAAAATCCCAACGAATACGGCTTTCGCTTACTTCACGCTGGTAATCCCGTCCTTTTTGAAAAAGTGCTCTGGCCCCACTTTTTAACCAGGGCTCCGAAAGGTGAAAAAGATCACTTAAAGAGGCGAGCGCACGCGCTGTCACGATATCCGGAGCATCAAGTTTACCCCACATCGCCTCAATACGGGCAGCATGGACATGGGCGGGAATAGCCAAATGTCCCGCAGCCGTACGCAGGAAAGCTGCTTTTTTACCAGCGCTCTCAATAAGATCGATGCTTGTTCCGGGCTTTTCCGCAAGGTAACAGGCCGTGACAATACCTGGGAAGCCCCCGCCGGAACCTATATCTAACCAACGATGCGCTTCTGGTGCGAAAGCAAACAGTTGCGCGCTATCAAGAATATGACGGTTCCAGAGATCGGAGAGCGTTGAAGGAGATGCAAGATTGATCGCCTTTGACCATTTATAAAACAGACTTTCGAATGCAACCAACCTATCCGCTGTTTCACGTGAAACAGTCGGGTGAATGGCGCGCAGACTACTGAAACGATCATCCTCCTTCACGCCGCTCCCGCTCCTTCGGAAAGGTCAGAAGCGGCACGTTGGCGAACGCCATGCTTTTTTATCTGTGCGATCAATAAAGCCAGAGCAGCGGGTGTCATTCCATCCACGCGCTGGGCTTCTGCAATTGTTTCAGGTCGGCGCTGTTTCAACTTATGCTTCAATTCGTTGGAGAGCCCCGAAATGGAATCAATATCCAGACCCTCGGGAATATACAAGCGCTCTTCCCGCTCCATAACAGCGATATCGCTCCGTTGTCGCTCCATATAAACGGCATATTGCGCTTCGATTTCCAACGCTTCGCGCGTAACAGGGTCAATTGTATCCAATTCAGGCCAGATTATTTTCAAGCGTTCAATATCGATGTCAGGGTATGACAAAAGATCGTACGCGGAGCGCCTTACCCCATCATGATTGAGGTGCAGTTGATAACGACTGGCCAGATTGGGCGTAATGGACAATGATTGACTCAAGGAACGTGCACCTGAAAGCGCATTCAGACGTGCATGAAAGCGCTCTTTGCGTTCATGCCCCAAGATGCCAAAGTCTTCGGCCAAAGGTGTTAATCGTTGATCAGCGTTATCAGCTCGCAGCGAAAGCCGGAATTCAGCACGTGACGTAAACATGCGATAAGGCTCACTCACACCGCGCGACGTCAAATCATCGATCATCACGCCAATATACGCTTCGGTCCGCTGGATGATGACTGGCTCAATGCCACCTGCCCGGCGGGCGGCATTCAAGCCTGCGACAAGGCCTTGAGCGCCAGCTTCTTCATAACCGGTAGTGCCATTGATCTGGCCGGCCAGAAACAATCCACTCACACGACGCGTTTCCAGACTACGTTTTAATTCGCGCGGATCAATGAAGTCATACTCAATAGCGTAACCCGGTTGCAACATGGTTGCTTTTTCAAGACCTGGAATAGTCTTGAGTATATCCAGTTGCACATCTTCCGGTAGAGAGGTGGAAACACCATTCGGATAAACCGTATCGTCGTCCAGACCTTCTGGTTCCAGGAAAATCTGATGTCCATCACGATCACCAAACTTGACGATCTTGTCTTCCACTGAGGGACAGTAACGCGGCCCGATCCCCTCGATTGAACCGGAATACATCGCCGAACGATGTAAATTGGCCCGGATGACATCATGGGTTTCAGGCGTTGTGCGTGTAATACCACAATCGATTTGCGGTGTGGTAATACGGTCGGTCAAAAGCGAAAACGGAACCGGGTCGGCATCCGCCGATTGCATGTTAAGGCTCTGCCAGTCGATGGTGCGTCCATCAAGGCGTGGTGGCGTGCCAGTCTTCAATCGACCCAATGTAAAGCCAAGCGCAAGCATCGTATCGGAAAGCCCCAACGACGGTTTTTCTCCCATGCGACCGGCAGGTATCTTTTTCTCGCCGATATGGATCAGACCATTAAGGAACGTTCCTGTCGTCAATACGACTGAACCGCAATGCAAAACGCGGCCATCAGTCAAAACAACTGCCGTGATATAACCGTTCTTCGTCTTGATATCAGAAGCGCCACCTTCAATGACGCTCAGGTTTTCCTGAGCGCCAATCATTTCTTGCATAGCCAGACGATAAAGTTTGCGATCAGCCTGCGTGCGCGGGCCACGGACTGCCGGGCCCTTACGTCGATTGAGAAGTCGGAACTGTATGCCTGCTTTGTCAGCAACACGCCCCATCAATCCATCAAGTGCATCGATTTCTCGCACAAGATGGCCCTTACCAAGCCCACCAATGGCAGGATTACACGACATGGTGCCGATCGTATCAAAGCGATGGGTAACTAGGGCGGTTTTTGCGCCTGCGCGTGCGGCAGCTGATGCCGCTTCGCAGCCAGCATGACCACCGCCAACAACAATGACATCATAAACGGCGGTATCGGCCGAGCTCATTGCATTTAATCCTGATTCATTAAATCGTCGGCCGCAAAAGTGATTGTCTAATACGACATTCACGCACAACCATCTTAGCCTTCTTTGCCACGAATAGCCTTGAAACAAAAGCTCTATCGAAAATATTTTGGCCTATCGCCGCTGTTAGCTCGATTCACGGAAGGATGATTGAGTCAACTTCATAGTCATGATTCCACAGTTTGTTTCACGTGAAACATTCCCTGTCGAATTAAAGAGTTGGTTTCACGTGAATCATTTGCCAATGCAAAATTGAGAGAAAATTACGTCCAATATTTCCTCCACATCAACATCGCCTGTGATGCGGCCGAGATATTGCGAGGCGAGGCGCATATTTTCAGCGCGTAATTCCAGTGGCAAGTTTTCGTTCGCAATGGCTTTGCCAATTTCTTCATATGTTGAATTCAAGAGATTAATGTGACGCTGCCGTGTGGGCACTGCCTCCGATATCCGGCCTATTTTCGATTCCGCAAAATTCTGAAGCTTGGTGATGAGTTCATCTAGCCCCTCACCTGTTAGGGTCGATATCATGTTCTCCCAGCGTCGCGAGTGCTCACTGAATATGTCGGCTTTAGTCCCGACCAGCCAAAGATCGGTCTCTGTGTCAGGAAGGGATACTTCCAGCGGATTGTTCATATCTTGCAGTAACAGGACCAAATCGGCTTCGGAGGCGCGCGCTTTAGCACGCTCGATACCGATTTTTTCAACAGCGCTCTCAGTTTCCCGCAAACCGGCAGTGTCAGTAACGAAAACAGCTATTCCGCCAAGATCGAGTTTGACTTCGATAAGATCGCGTGTTGTTCCAGCCTCTTCGGAAATTATAGCGACTTCACGACCGGCTAGAAAATTCAACAAGCTTGACTTGCCGGCATTAGGCGCTCCGGCGATCACCACATGCAAACCTTCACGCAACATAGAAGCGCGTTTTCCGCCTTCAATATGCTGCGCAATCACTTTTTGCAGAGTTTGCAGTGATGCCCACACCTGTTCCGCAACAGAACCGGGGACATCGCCTTCATCAGCAAAGTCTAATTCAGCCTCAATAAAAGCTCTTGCTCGAAGCAATTGCTGGCGCCAGTCACTGTAAAGCTGGCGTTGAGAACCCGACGCTACTTGCATGGCGAGGCGCCTTTGCCCTTCGGTTTCAGCCGCGATGAGATCTGCAATGCCCTCAGCAATGGTCAAATCCATTTTCCCGTTGCTAAAAGACCGGCGTGTAAACTCCCCGGCCTCTGCTATGCGGCAATTGGCAATGCCTGACAGTTCCCGAAGTAACTTTTCAACGACAGCGACTCCGCCATGCAGATGAAATTCTACACAATCTTCGCCGGTAAAACTTTCTGGTCCTTTAAAATAGAGTGCCAGACCGCGATCAATGGCATCACCATTTCGGGAGCGGAATGTTTTATATGCGGCATAACGCGGTGTGAGTTCTTCTCCGACTATCGTTTCGATAATGAATCGAACTTTTGGGCCAGACGCACGAATGACAGCGACGCCAGAAGGCAGTCGCCCACTGGACAAGGCAAAAATAGTATCCTGATGCATTGTAATGTCGCTCATCGCTTTTCCTGACCTATATCGACTGTAAAACAGAAGCTGTTTGCGAATGGTTTGTGCATATTCATTCAAAAGAAGAAAGGAAAGCCTCATGACGGTTATTCGTGGCAATCAACTAGGAGACGAAGCGAGCGCCTATCTGCGCCAACACGCCAACAATCCCGTCCACTGGCGACCATGGGGTAAGGAAGCACTAGAGGAGGCACAAAGCCTCAACCGTCCAATCCTGCTCTCTATTGGCTACGCTGCCTGTCATTGGTGCCACGTGATGGCCCATGAGTCTTTCGAGGATTCGGATGTCGCGCACGTCATGAACCAATCCTTCGTGAACATTAAAGTCGATCGTGAGGAACGCCCGGATGTGGACCAGATTTATATGGCGGCACTTGGCGCAATGGGGCAGCAAGGGGGATGGCCGCTAACCATGTTCTTGCGACCGGACGGCAAGCCATTCTGGGGCGGAACCTATTTTCCACGCCATCCAAGGCAGGGTATGCCAGGCTTTATTGATGTACTGACCGCCGTAAACAATCTCTGGCAGAATGATCAGGGAAAAATTAACCATAATTCCCGTGCGCTGTTCGAACATCTGGAAGGACGCCTTGCCGCTCAGAATGAGGGTAAGCAGAACGATATTGCTCTGTTTGATAAGACAGTCGCACGCATCTATGGCCTGTTCGATACCGACCGCGGTGGTACAAGGGGCGCTCCCAAATTTCCCAATGCACCTTTCATGGATGCGCTCTGGTTGGCCTGGCTCTATAATGGTCAGGTTCAGCACCGAAATAGTTTTATCCATTCCCTCCAAAACATGCTGCAAGGGGGAATCTACGATCACCTCGGAGGTGGATTATGTCGGTACAGCACGGACGAAAATTGGCTCGTGCCGCATTTTGAGAAAATGCTTTATGATAATGCCCAGCTTATCCGCCACGCCAATTATGCTTATGCTGAAACTGAAAATGAACTGTTCCGTATCCGAATCGAAGAAACTGTAGATTGGTTGATTGAAGACCTCCGTTTACCGGATGGAAGTTTTGCATCCAGCCTCGATGCAGACAGCGAAGGCGAAGAAGGAAAATATTACGTTTGGAGTGAAGATGAAATTGATGCGGTCACGGGTCACGATAGTCCAGCGTTGAAATTATTTTATGGGGTTTCCGCAGACGGAAACTGGGAGGGTAAAAACATCCTCTCCCGCCTGCATGCAACGGACGTGCAAGCATTCCCACCGTCTGCCGTTAAAGCAGCCAAAGATAAACTTCTCACCCTGCGCAGAACGCGCATCGCTCCAGCTCGAGATGACAAGGCACTGACAGACTGGAATGCGCTGGCTATCCGCGCACTTACAGAGGCGGGTAGTAGTTTTCAACAGCCGGAGTGGATTACGCATGCGATCAAGGCGTATGATGCAATCAGGGCATCGCAGCGTGATGGAGAGCTACCGCATTGCCGGATGGGATTGAAGACAGTCTATCCGGCGCTTTCGACCGATTATGCTGGCATGATCAATGCGGCCCTCGCTCTTTATGAGGCTACAGCCGAAACAACTTATCTGGACGATGCAATCAGTTTCAAGGGAGCGCTCGATCGTCATCATAAAGATAATTCCGGCAATTATCGCCTGACGGCACTCGATGCTGACGACGTCATTCTGCACAGCTATGGCGATTATGACGATGCCATCCCGAGCGCCACCAGCCAGATTATCGAAGCATTGACGCGGCTCTTTCTGGCAACCGGCGATATGGGACTTTATCAAAGCAATCAGACACTCATAGAACACGCACTGGGTCGGGCAACGGTGCAACAATATGGACAGATCGGCATTTTGAACGCCGCCCGCTTTGCAGCAGAACCACTCTCATTAGTCATTGCCAGTGAAGGCGAAACAGATGCGCTCGTTTCTGTTGCCCGACATAAACCCGATCCGCGCCGACTGGACAAGATTATCGCTTTCAAGCCAGACGCGACTATTCAGCTTCCGACAGGCGGCAACGTACAGACAACACAACCCTGCGCCTGGCTTTGCAAAGGCCAAGTCTGTCTGCCACCCGTCAGAAACCCCGAAGCGTTGCAGAGCCTTCTAAAAAACATCTCCCAAAACCAGTAGGAACCGGTTTTGGGACGAAGACATGTGTGAAAATACAAGCAAAGAAACTGAAAAAGCCGCACTGGCAAAAAACCAGTACGGCTAAATTCAATTCTTTTTGGGCAAAAAGAATTACGTATTCATCGAATCAAAGAATTCGGCATTGCCCTTGGTCTGCTTGAGCTTGTCGATCAGGAACTCGATCGCATCGGTCGTTCCCATCGGCGCCAGAATGCGGCGCAAAACGAAAATCTTCTGCAGATCGGCGCGCGGCACCAGCAGGTCTTCCTTACGCGTACCGGATTTGAGAATATCCATCGCCGGGAAGATACGCTTGTCAGCAACCTTGCGGTCAAGAACGATTTCCGAATTGCCGGTGCCCTTGAATTCTTCGAAGATCACTTCGTCCATGCGCGAGCCGGTATCGATGAGCGCCGTTGCAATGATGGTGAGCGAACCACCTTCTTCGATGTTACGGGCAGCACCAAAGAAACGTTTTGGACGCTGAAGCGCATTGGCATCAACACCGCCGGTCAGAACCTTGCCGGAAGACGGCACAACCGTGTTGTAGGCGCGCCCAAGGCGGGTGATGGAATCAAGCAGGATCACTACGTCTCGGCCATGTTCGACCAGACGCTTGGCCTTTTCGATGACCATTTCCGCCACCTGAACGTGACGTGACGCCGGTTCGTCAAAGGTTGAGGAAACGACTTCGCCCTTCACCGAGCGCTGCATATCGGTCACTTCTTCCGGACGTTCGTCGATCAGAAGAACGATCAGATAGCATTCAGGATGATTGGCGGTGATGGAATGGGCGATATTTTGCAGCAGAACCGTCTTACCAGTACGCGGCGGCGCGACGATCAGACCGCGTTGGCCTTTGCCAAGAGGTGCTACCAGATCAATGACGCGCGAGGACAGATCCTTGGACGTTGGAACTTCCAGTTCCATCTTGAAGCGCTCATTGGGATAAAGCGGCGTCAGATTGTCAAAATGCACCTTGTGACGGATTTTTTCCGGGTCTTCAAAATTGATTGTGTTGACCTTGAGAAGTGCGAAATAGCGTTCGCCTTCCTTAGGCCCACGGATAGGACCTTCGACCGTATCGCCGGTTTTCAACGAAAAGCGACGAAGCTGGGAAGGCGAAATATAAATATCGTCCGGTCCTGGCAGATAATTGGCGTCGGCTGAACGCAGAAAGCCAAATCCGTCCTGCAGCACTTCAACAACGCCCTCGCCGATAATTTCGACGTCCTGAGCGGCGAGGCTCTTGAGGATCGCGAACATCAGTTCCTGCTTGCGCATGGCGCTGGCGTTTTCAACCTCAAGCGTTTCGGCAAAGGCCAGAAGCTCGACCGGTGTTTTGTTTTTAAGTTCTTGTAGTTTCATTTCCTGCATGGATGAGGAACTCTTTTGAAATATAAGGAGAAAATGCAGTGAGTTCGGAAAGTTGGTCAGCGGCGTTGCGTGACCGGCATCGAAGGCTGCTATTATGGTGGGAAGTGTGCTCATTCATACCGGTTAACAGCAGCATGAGCAAGTCCCACTTAAGGATGATTAAAATTTTATTCAATAGGAAAAAGGACGAAGCCCGGAAATTTGCCGGGCTTCTTTGAAAAATTACCGTAAATCAGAAAGGCTTCACGATCACCAGAATGACGATGAGGATCATCAGCACGGTTGGGATTTCATTGACGATTCGCCAATGTTTCGCAGATTTCGTATTCTGGTCCTCAGCAAAAAGGCGCGTCGCTTTGGAAAGATAGCCGTGAAGGCCGGACATCAGCACGACAAGCAGCAACTTGCCATGCAGCCATCCACCCTTGAAGCCAAAAATTTCCCAAGCCATCCACAGCCCTGCAATCCAACTTACCGCCATGGCGGGATTGATGATGAAGCGCAGCAATCGCTTTTCCATGACCTTGAAGGTTTCGGATGCTTCCGAGCCGGACTTTGTCGCGACATGATAGACAAACAGACGCGGCAGATAGAGCATACCTGCCATCCAGGCGATGATCGCTATCACATGGATCGCCTTGACCCAGAGATAGGCATCGGACGGATTCACGTGAAACAATGCCCAAACTCCCACGACAACGATAGCAAGCGAAACGATGGTACGCATCAGAACGACTGAGCCACGATTTTCACGTTTGACGTTTGTCATGCTGCTGCTCCCCGCACGCGATCAATCATGCGCTGGACATTTTCGACTGGTGCTTGTGGCGTAATACCGTGACCCAGATTGAAGACCAGCGGTCCCTGCCCCAGATTTTCAAGAATTGCATCCACCCCCTCATCCAGCGCGCCGCCACCCGCAACAAGTCGGAGGGGATCGAGATTGCCTTGTATGGCGCCTTTTTTTTGCAGGTCTTGTGCAAAACTCCACGGAACCGACCAGTCTAGCCCCAGTGCATTAACGCCGGTTTTTTCGCGATAACCAGCATAAAGCATGCCGGCACCCTTTGGAAAACCGATGATACGGGCGTCAGAATAAACTGCCCTTACCTTCTCAACGATACGTGCCACCGGGCGCACACAGAAACGCTCAAAACAATCTTCATCCAGAACGCCGGACCAGGAATCGAAAATCTGCAAGGCATCTGCCCCGGCATGAAGCTGTTCGATAAGGTATTCGGCAGACACATCAGCCAGATCATTCAGCAGCTTCTCAAAAGCTTCCGGGTGACGATAGGCAAAAAGACGGCTGGGCGCTTGATCGGGAGTGCCGTGACCGGCGATCATATAGGTCGCAACCGTCCACGGCGCGCCACAGAAGCCCAACAGCGTTGTTTCCGCAGGCAACTGTGCCCGCAACAACCGAACCGTCTCATAGACCGGCTCCAGCCGTTTGGCGACGCCTTCGGTTTCAAGCCAGAATATTTCATCGGCATCCATCGGAGTCATCAAAGGCCCTTTGCCTTCTTCAAAGCGAAGATCACGCCCAAGCGCGTGCGGGACAACCAGAATATCGGAAAACAAAATGGCTGCATCAAAGCCATAACGACGAATTGGTTGAAGCGTCACTTCGACTGCCAGATCGGGCGAATAACACAGATCGAGGAAGCTTCCGGCTTTTTTTCGTGTTTCTCGATACTCGGGCAGATAGCGCCCAGCCTGACGCATCATCCAGATTGGAGGTGGAAAGACCGTTTCGCCATCGATAACTTTCAGGACCTTACGTTTCATGTCTTCGTATTCCACCTGTTAGGTTGTTTATGCGGATATGCGTGGAAAGTTATCCAGTGCTGTTTCCATATAAAAAGGGAAGATTCTGGAATCTTTTGATTCTTAGAGTCTGTTGGTATCGGGGATTAGCATTTGTTCGAGATTTTTCCCCGCTTTAACTCTGCCACAATCATCCTGTGCGATTATCCACCGCTAGTCTGATCGAAAACGGTGAAAACTCAATTCCCTCTTTTAAGATAAAGGGTTACTTATTGACGCAGTTTATGTGCCATTGTGGAAAAGCTGGGAATTAATACAAAGCTTATCCAAATTGTGAGTCTTGTCCACAGATGTGGGGGGATAATCGGCACATGTTCGCTGCCTGTGGATGACTTGCCAAGTTTTGCCCAGCCTGCCATGGCTTGTTTCAAGTGCAGTGCTTTTACGCACAGACATCAACAGGAGGGGAAGAAAACTGTGACCAGACCGCTTTCCTACTTTCATCTTCATCTGATTTCTGATGCGACCGGAGAGACTCTGCTCGCTGCGGGGCGGGCGGCAGCCGCTCAATATGCCAATGCACGCGCTATTGAACACATCTATCCGCTGATCCGTACCGAAAAACAGTTGCGTAAGGTTCTGCAAGATATCGATGCTGAACCGGGGATTGTGCTTTACACCATCGTTGATCAGAAGCTTGCGGTGATTGTTGATGAAGCTTGCGCGGAACTGGGCGTACCGAGCGTCTCGGTGCTGGAGCCGGTGCTCAATATATTTCAATCTTATCTCGGAGCGCCGGCGCATCGACGCGCCAGCGCGCAGCATGTCCTTAATGCCGATTATTTTCGCCGCATCGACGCCCTCAACTTCACCATGGAGCATGATGACGGCCAATTGCCGCTCGATATCGAAGAGGCGGATGTTATTCTCGTTGGTATTTCGCGAACCTCGAAGACGCCGACCAGCATTTATCTCGCCAATCGCGGTGTGAAAGCCGCCAATGTGCCGATTGTGCCGGGCATTCCTCTATCGGACGTGCTTTTTACCGCGCAGCGTCCGCTGATTGTTGGTTTGGTCGCTACAGCCGAGCGTATTTCACAGATCAGGCAGAATCGCCCGCTTGGCAATGTTCCATCACTCGATACGGGATTATATACGGATCGCGCTACAATTTCAGAGGAATTGACCTATGCGCGCAATATATGCAGCCGTCACGGTTGGCCGGTGATCGATGTCACGCGCCGCTCCATCGAGGAAACAGCGGCGGCGATTCTGGCTCTGTTGCGAAGCGGATCTCGAACGGACAAGAAAGAAGGATATTGATCATGACGGAAAAGCTTGTTCTGGCTTCCAAAAGTCCCTTCCGTTCCGCCTTGTTGAAAAATGCGGGCATGAAGTTTTCCACCGCAAGCGCGGATATTGACGAGCGCGCCGTTGAAGCGCCGCTTTATGAAACGGGTGCCACACCGCAAGATGTGGCGCAGGTGTTGGCGGAAGCCAAGGCGCTTGATGTCAGTGAGAAAAATCCGGATGCCGTGATTATCGGCTGCGACCAGACATTGTCGCTCGGTGATGAAATTTTTCACAAGCCGGCCGATATGGAAGCAGCCGGTCGGCAATTGCTGCAATTTTCCGGTCGTACGCATGCGCTCAACAGCGGTGTTGTGCTGGTGAGAAACGGCGAAACCCTGTGGCGGCATGTTTCGGTCGCGCATATGACCATGCGTGCGCTCGATCCGGCTTTCATTGGCCGCTATCTGGGTCAGGTTGGTGAGGCTGCCCTTTCAAGCGTCGGCGCTTACCAGATCGAAGGACCGGGAATCCAGCTTTTCGAGAAGATCGAAGGCGATTATTTCACCATTGTAGGTCTGCCGTTGCTACCGTTGCTGGCCAAACTGCGTAAGGAAAAACTGATCGATGGTTGAAATGACGACAGCACACAAAGCCTTTGTGACCGGCTTCCCGATCAAGCATTCACGCTCGCCGTTGATCCATCGCTTCTGGCTGAAGCAATTGGGGATTGAAGGCAGTTATGACGCCATCGAAATTGCGCCGCAAGATTTTTCCGCCTTTGTGCTTTCACTTGGGCAACAGGGATTTGCCGGGGGCAATGTCACCATACCACATAAGGAAGCAGCTTTTAGTGCTGCCGAAAAGCTCGATGACGCGGCAAAAGCCATTGGTGCGGTCAATACGCTGTGGTTTGAAAATAACACATTATGGGGCGGCAATACGGATGCCTATGGCTTTGCCTCCAACCTCGACGCCGGTGCACCGAGTTGGGATAATGCGGATACGGCGCTGGTTCTGGGCGCGGGCGGTGCAAGTCGCGCTATCGTCCATGCGCTTATCACACGCGGGTTTTCGCGCATTACCGTTGTCAATCGCACGCTAAGCCGTGCCGAGGAATTATCTGCGCATTTTGGCACTGCCGTTTCGGCCAGTGGCTGGGATGAGGCTGAAGCCCATGTGGCAGAGGCGGATCTCATCGTCAACACCACATCGCTTGGCATGAGCGGTCACGGCGATGAGGAGGCTTTTCCGCTCGATCTTGCTTACGCGCCCAAACATGCGGTCGCCACCGACATTGTCTATGTACCGCTCAAAACGCCGTTTCTCAAACAGGCAGAACAAGCGGGGCTTAAAACAGTGGACGGTCTTGGCATGTTGCTGCATCAGGCGGTGCCGGGCTTTGAACGCTGGTTTGGTGTGCGGCCTGAGGTCAGCGAAGCGCTTCGCGACCATATTCTTGACGATATTAAAAAGGCCGGGTCCCTATGATTGTGATCGGGCTCACCGGCTCAATCGGTATGGGGAAAACTACTGCAGCCGCCATGTTTGCGGCAGTGGGTGTGCCGGTTCATAGTGCTGATGAAGCTGTGCACCGGCTTTATAAAGGCCGTGCTGCACCGCTCATTGAAGCGGCTTTTCCCGGTACGGTGGATGAAACTGTCGTGGACAGGGAAAAACTGTCTGCGGCTGTTTTGGGCGATCAGCAAGCTTTGAAAAAGCTGGAGGCTATCGTCCATCCGCTGGTGCGCGAAGAGGAGCAGGCTTTTTTACGTGAGGCTGAAACAAGCGGCGCGGATATGGCGCTGATTGATATTCCACTGCTTTTTGAAACCGGCGGTGAAGCACGTGTCGATAAAATTGTGGTGGTTTCAGCACCGGCAGCGGTACAGCGTCAGCGTGTGCTGGCGCGGCCCGGCATGAGCGAGCAAAAGTTAGACGCCATTCTTGCGCGTCAGATGCCGGATGCTGAAAAGCGGACGCGGGCGGATTTTGTGCTCGATTCGAGCACAGGTCTTGATGATATGCGTCGACAGATTACCGATTTGATCGAGAAATTACGTGGAAAGCCGCAGGAACACGCCGAATAAGACAATCGGGCGTGTTATGAATACCGAAATGATGATGAGGTTCGTCCATGCGTGAGATCGTTTTCGATACGGAAACCACCGGTCTGGAAAGACTGGAGGATCGGGTGATTGAAATCGGTGGCGTAGAACTGATCAATAAATTCCCGACCGGTAATACCTTCCATAAATTCATTAATCCGCAGGGTCGCCAGGTGCATCCCGATGCACTGGCCATCCACGGCATCAGCAATGAGCAATTGCTGGATAAACCGACATTTGCGGAAATTGTTGATGAGTTCAGCGAATTTTTCGATGGTGCGATACTGGTCGCGCATAACGCTATGTTTGATCTTGGTTTTATCAATGCGGAACTGGCGCGCATTGGCAGGCCGGAAATTGCCGTCGACCGTATTTTGGATACGCTGGCGCTTGCCCGACGTAAGCATCCGATGGGGCCGAATTCGCTTGATGCGCTGTGCAAGCGCTATGGCATCGATAATACGCACCGCAAATTGCACGGGGCCCTGCTCGATTCCGAAATTCTGGCCGATGTCTATATCGAGCTGATGGGTGGCAAGCAGACCGCTCTTGGTCTGAGTGTGGAAAATACTTCACGTAATCAGCAAACAAACGATCGCGATACGGCAATCGAGATCATTGCCCGTCCCCAACCTTTGCCGTCCCGCCTCTCCGAGGCCGAGCGCGCCGCTCATCATGCATTGGTGGACAAGATGGGCGATAAGGCAATCTGGAAAAAATATCTTTCATGAAAAAAGCCCGGTCGATGCCGGGCTTTTTTTAATAATTCCAGATAATCAGCTATCAGCTCTTTACAGCATTCTTGGCCTGTTCTTCAGCCATGCGTTGCTGGAACATCTGTGCGAAATCAATCGGATCGATCATCAGTGGCGGGAAACCGCCATTGCGCGTGGCGTCAGCAATGATCTGGCGTGCGAATGGGAACAGCAGACGCGGGCATTCGATGAACAGCAGGGGCAGCATATGTTCCTGCGCAATACCTTGAATACGGAAAATACCGCCATAGACGAGTTCCGTGTTGAACAGCACATCCTTGCCGTCGACAGCTTTAGCTTCCAGCGTCAGAACGACGTCGAAATCCGTTTCGGACAGCGGATTGGCGTTGACGTTGACATTGATATTGATCGACGGAGCCTTTTCACGCGGGCGCAGCGACAAAGGCGCGCCTGGGCTTTCAAAGGACAAATCTTTTACATATTGCGCCAGAATGTTGAGAGCCGGTTCGGCACTTGCGCCGTTGCCATTCTTGATTTCGCCCGCAGCGGCTTTATCGCTCATTATCGGTATGCCTTCTTCTCGATGTTTGATACGGGAGCCCTGAGGCCGGAATGCTTGGCTAGCATGTGAGCGAAGATGAGGCAAGAAAGGCTTTCAAGCCGGAAACGCGCAAAGTCAGTTCTCCTTGCGATCTCTTTTCCACGGCGAATTCTCATTGGGTTTGGCGGTATAATCTTCCGGATCGAGATCAATCACGTGATCCTGAACCGGGGGCTGATGCGTTCCATAGCCGCGCGAATAGGTGGTGGACGTGGCAACGACCATGCGCCCGCGTAAAAAACGGTCCCATACGATATCGCGTATGAAGGGCATGAAAAGCAGGACGCCGAAAAGACTGGTTACGAAACCCGGAACGATCAGCAGAAACGCCGCCATGACCAGCATGGCACCGTGGACCATTTCACGGTTCGGAACCCGGCCTGCCGCGCTTTCCTCGCGGATTCGTTTCAGAAGTCCTATGCCCTGCACACGCAGTAGGAAAAAACCGAGCATGGCGCTTAAAATCACCAATCCCAGGGTCGCCAGCACGCCAATATGACTGCCGACGATCACAAAACCGGCGATCTCGACAAAGGGCATAGCCAGAAGGGCGAGTGGAGCGAGAGAAGGGGACACGTCAATCAAGGCCTTTCAAGGTTTCGTAAAGGCTCCGAATATAGCTTTAAATGTAGCTTTTTATGGATCGGAACGAATTTGGACATTATATCACGTCAATTAAGATAGGTATGCGCGATCTGGATTTGAATGATGGGGCAAGCCGATCTATATGTATGGAACAATTATTCACGACTGGATCGGGCTTTTTTGCCTTCTCCGTCAATAAATGGCAGGCGGTATGGAATTTTTCGACATTGGCACGATTTTCTTTTTCATTGTAGCGGTGATTATTTTTCTCCAGCTGAGAAATGTTCTTGGCCGCCGTACCGGAAATGAAAAGCCCCCTTTCGATCCCTATACGTCAGCGCGTAGTGCGGATTCGGGTGCCCCAGCAGGTGAAACGGATAATGTCGTCGCCCTGCCCCGGCGTTCCACCGAAAAAGACTTTGCGGCTTTCGACAAAATTGCGCCCGTCGGCACGCCGGTCAATGACGGCCTTCGTGCCATCTATGCGGCAGACCAGACCTTTGATCCGGCGCGATTCGTCGAGGGTGTGAAGGTTGCCTATGAAATGATCGTGATGGCTTTTGCCAATGGCGATCGCACGAGTCTGAAAAACCTTCTTTCCAAGGAGGTTTACGAGGGGTTTGTTGCGGCTATAGACGAGCGTGAACAGCGTGGCGAAAGCGTCCGCTCTTCTTTCGTCGGCATTGAGAAGGCCGAGATTGCTTCTGCCGAAATGAAGGGCTCGGAAGCCCATGTGACGATCAACATCATCAGCCAGATGATTTCTTCCACACTCGATAAGGAAGACAAGCTGATCGACGGCGACCCGGAAAACGTGGTGGAGATCAAGGATCTTTGGACTTTCGCCCGTGATACAGGGTCGCGAGATCCCAACTGGAAGCTTGTCGCAACCGAAGCCGACGATTAAAATCGACAGGCTGTCTCCTTATTATGAAGACAGCCTTTTATTTGAACCGGGTTGGCGCGTGTGACAGGTTTGGACAAAATCTTCAATCCGGTAAGCTTTTCCGATTGTCCGGGATGGAACGGCGACGATCAGGCTGCCGCGTTTGCCGCGTTCCGCCGTTCCGCCGAATATGCAGCGCAGAATAGCTATAAAAGCGGTAGGCTCGGTATTGCATTTGAGGCGCTTCAACCGGCATTCACCGCCGCTCGTTTGTTCAATAATCCCGATATTTTAAGCGCACGTGCTTTCTTTGAGCACTATTTCATTCCCTGCCGAATTGAGGCGCAAGGTTTTGTAACCGCCTTCTATGAGCCAGAAATTGAAGCTTCTCGTACTCCGGATGCTCAGTTCAACGTTCCGTTTCTCAAAAAGCCAGACGAGCTCGTCAAAATCACCGATGAAAACCGGCCGACTGGTTTTGATCCCTCTTTTGCCTTTGCCAAGGCGACAGCGGACGGCCTGGCTGAATTTGAGGACCGTGCGGCAATCGAACAGGGCGCTCTCGCAGGACGCGGGCTGGAAATAGCCTATGTCGCGGATCGGGTTGACGCTTTTTTCGCCCATGTGCAGGGTGCGGCGCGGTTGAAATTTGATGATGGCACGCTCACGCGCATCACTTACTCAGCTAAAACCGGCCATCCCTTTACCGGCATCGGGCGCATTCTGGTGGATAAAGGCGAGATCGCAGCCGCTGAAATTTCAATGCAGAGTATCCGCGCCTGGCTGAATGAGCACCCGGAGCGGGCCGATGATCTCATCTGGCAGAACCGCTCCTATATCTTTTTTCGCGAAGCCCCGGTTGTAGATCCCGCACTCGGACAGATCGCTGCGGCCAAAGTGCCGCTCACGCCGGGGCGCTCGATGGCGGTTGATCGATTGCTTCATACATTTGGCACCCCAATCCATGTGCATGCGCCCGATGTGAAGGCCTTTGAGAATGCGGCCTTCTCGCGACTGATGATCGCGCAGGATACGGGTACGGCGATTGTCGGGCCAGCGCGTGGCGATCTCTTTGCTGGATCGGGCAATGCGGCAGGAGAAATCGCCGGCGGCATCAAGGATCAAGTCGAATTTTATGCACTGGTGCCGCGTGGGCTTTTGGGGGCGTGTGCATGAGGCGAAACACCGACAAAGAGGGCAGGGATTATCTGCGGCCAGAGGATCGCATTCTCTGGGAATCTGTTGCAAGGACCGCCAAACCGCTCAGCGCAAGAAAGCCGAAAGCAGAAGAATTCCCGGATTTCGACTCTGTAATGGCGCAGGAAATTGAAAAAAAGCCGCTGAAGCAGGCCGCGTCTGAAAAGCCGCCCTCCCAACCCAAGCAAAAAACTGCAGCACCACGCGACCTGCCAATCCGGCCGCTCGACAAGCCAACCCATCGCAAGATTTCCAAGGGACGCGTGGATATCGAGGCGCGCATTGATCTGCATGGTCTGACGCAAAGCGATGCTTATGAACTGCTCTACAGCTTTTTATTGAATGCGCATGGACGCGGATTGCGCCATGTCATGGTGATTACCGGCAAGGGGCGTTCGCTTGGCAGCGAAGGGGTTTTGAAACAGGCGGTGCCGCACTGGTTTTCGACGCCGTTGTTCCGGCTTCTGGTCAGTGCCTATGAAGATGCGGCGCATCATCATGGCGGGCATGGCGCGCTTTATGTGCGCCTGCGTAAGCAGACACAGACAGGCGGAATGCTGCGATGACCCCGTTTGGCAAAAAACTGCGCGAACTTCGCGAAGAGCGCAATGTGACGCAAAAGGATATGGCGGCAGCGTTACGGGTTTCGCCTGCTTATCTCTCGGCGCTCGAACATGGCCGTCGCGGCCAGCCGACATGGGATATGCTGCAACGCATCATTACTTTCTTCAACATTATCTGGGACGAGGCGGAGGAGTTGCAGAACCTTGCGGCTGTTTCGCATCCACGCGTGGTGATCGATACGTCAGGCTTGTCGCCACAGGCAACCGAGCTTGCCAATCTTTTGGCACGCAATATCCGCCTCATCGATCGGGAGACGATCAAACATTTAAGTGAAGAAATAGAAGCGGCGCGCAAACGCCGCCGGGGTATAAAACCGCGCCTCTAAAATAGCGCCTTCAGTTCATCGAGCTTCGAATTAACCAGCCAGCCATAGTAATTTTCCTGCGGCATGACAGGTTTCTGTCCCGAAGCCTTGCGCTTTGCATTTTCATTGGCAAGAACCCGTGCGCGGGCATCGGCGCCGCCGGTATTGTAGAGCGTTGCCGTCAGCCCCGGATTGTTGGAAATGTCGAAATCGGCGATCTGGCGATAGGCCGTGATCGACTGTTTCAGCGTTGCTGCAATATAGGGCAGCGTCAGATCGGGATCCATGATGGTTTTATAGACCGTATTCCCGTCTTCGGCATTGAGTTTAGGCAGGCCGGAGACCCGATTGACCATATCCGACATCTGAAGCGCAGTCAGCGGGTTGATCTGGCCAAGACCAAAAGTCTGGCCTGCATAGAAGGGTTGGAAGAACACGGCGCTGAAACGATTGTTCGGATAAGATTTTCCGCCAACCGATTTTCCGCGAAAGTTTTTGTTCCATATACTCTCGCGGCAGGACCACAGTGCATAGCTGTTCTTGTATTTCAGGCATTCAGAAAATTCAGGCCGCTTGACGAATTGGCCAATGCTCTCGCCATTATAGCCAAACGTTACGCCCTGCTTCACATAGGACATTGCCTTGACGTAATAAGTCTGGAGCCGGTCATAGACATCGACATTATAGGTGTGCTCGCCGACGATTGCGCCGACAATATGGATAGGGTCGATGCCGTAGGCTGTCGCCGTCGCACGGATTTTCGAGCGCAGCGATGCATCGCGTTTGAGAAGATTATAAATCTTCTGGTATTTTTTCTCGTAAGTGGTGCTGAGTTCACGCGTGCGCTTGGCCGAAGCGCCCGGAATGGGCGGCTGTTCGGCATTCCGGTTTCCTAGCGGGACCGTAATGGCTGCAAAAGCGCTCTGGCAGGAAAAAGCGATGGCGAGGCAGATGCCTGCAACACGGTTCAATCGACTGGTCATTGTGCGCAAACCGCCCCGACATGGTAAAGGATATGTAAAATTTGGCGCAAATTAAAAAACCCCCCGATGGAAGTCGAGGGGTTTCTTTGCCAAGATAAGAAAGGAAACGGAGCCGTGGCTTTCCGGTCACTCGATAGAGCGATTCATTTCACATGCATACATCATAGGGTAAAAAAGAATTCTTGCATAAACCAGGGCAAAGCGGGGCCTCGAAAGGATCAGTTAAGCAAATCCAAGCTTGAGCATAAACTATACTAGACCCCATCGCGGATGCAAAAATAAGTGTAGTGCATAAAATGCGTCTAAAATTTTTCATCGCAATTCTCCTTATTAAAAGGATATTCTATACTTAATTTGTAAAGTAGAAAATAACAATTTTTTACCGCCACATAATTCTGATTTGAGAGACCGCCAAGTATCCCAAATCAGGCTCTGTCATTTGTTTAAAGGATAAAGCGCGACAGATCGGTGTTTTTCGCCAGATCGCCAATGGTCTTGCGGACATAGTCTGCATCGACTTTAAATTCCGATCCCGACTTGTCGGGTGCATGGAACGAAATATCGTCCAGCACCTTTTCCATCACCGTCTGCAGACGGCGCGCGCCGATATTCTCGACGGTCGAATTGAGGTCGACGGCAATATCGGCCAATGCATCAATGGCATCATCGGTGATTTCCAATGTCACCTCTTCTGTCGCCATCAGTGCAATATATTGCTTGATGAGACTGACTTCGGTTTCAGTCAGAATACGGCGGAAATCCTCCCGCGTCAGCGCGTTAAGCTCCACGCGGATCGGCAGGCGGCCCTGCAACTCCGGCAGAAGGTCGGACGGTTTCGAGACATGGAAAGCACCTGATGCGATGAACAATATATGATCGGTCTTTACCGGTCCATATTTGGTGGCAACCGTGGTGCCTTCAACCAGTGGCAGCAAATCGCGCTGTACGCCTTCGCGCGAGACGCCTGCGCCCATTCCCCCTTCGCGTGAGGCGATCTTGTCGATTTCGTCGAGAAAGACGATGCCGTCATTTTCGGTCGAACGCAGCGCTTCCTGCACAAGTTGGTCCTGATCGAGCAGCTTGTCGGATTCGTCATTGATCAGGATGGAATAGGATTCCTTGACCGTGGTCTTGCGCGTCTTGGTGCGTCCGCCCATGGCCTTGCCAAAAATATCGCCGATATTGATCATGCCGATATTGGCACCGGGCATACCGGGGATCTCGAAATTCTGGCCTGCACCCGTATCAGCCACCTCGATTTCGATTTCCTTGTCGTCCAGCTCGCCTTCGCGCAGTTTTTTACGGAAACTGTCGCGGGTGGCGGGACTGGCCGTCTTGCCGACAAGACCGTCGAGAACGCGTTCCTCGGCATTGATATGCGCCTTGGCTTTAACTTCCTCGCGCTTCTTTTCGCGCACAAGCCCGATTGCTGCCTCGACCAGATCGCGGATGATCTGTTCCACGTCACGACCGACATAACCCACTTCGGTGAATTTCGTAGCCTCGACCTTGATGAAAGGCGCTCCGGCAAGTTTTGCCAGACGACGGGAGATTTCCGTTTTGCCGACACCGGTCGGTCCGATCATCAGAATATTTTTCGGCATCACCTCTTCGCGCATCTGGCCTTCCAGCTGCTGGCGGCGCCAGCGGTTGCGCAGAGCAACCGCAACCGCACGCTTGGCGTCGTTCTGCCCAATGATGAAACGGTCGAGTTCGGAAACGATCTCGCGGGGAGAAAAATTACTCATGATTATAGTCCGCTTTGCCACTGCTTGATGGACTCGAACGGATGCAGCAGCATGATCACGTTGAGTATGAGATTGTCGCGAATGACGATCAGCGCCAGAACTTCGAAGAACAGCGCAAGCGCGACGGTGATTTTGGTAGGCAATCTGGCAGCAAGAAGAAAGCCGATGAGAGCTGCAATGGTGTCGGAAACCGAATTGATGATGCTGTCGCCAAAATAGTCCACAGAGGATGTATTGGCGCGATAGCGTTCGATTATGAAATTCGAGTTTTCAATCAGTTCCCACGCAGCTTCGATACCGACTGCCATAGCAAGCCTCAGACCCAGCGGGGCTTTGGGTGCAATGATGGTCAAAAGCCAGTAGAACAGAAAGCCATGAATGATGTGCGAGAGCGTATACCAGTCGGATATATGCTGGGAGTTTTCGCTCATCAACGAACCGGACCATAATTTTACGGTGCCGCATTCGCACATGACAATTCGCCCGTCGAGATAAAGCCAGAAAGCTTGCACTCCGAGGATGGCTAGGACAATCAGAGCACCAAGGCCCCAACGATGTGCTTTGGAAGGGGAAGCCTGCGTGAGCGTGCTCATTCAGCGTCGAGACTTTCAACAAGGATGCTGTGGTTGGTGTAGATACAGATATCGGCTGCAATCTCCATCGCCTTGCGGGCGATTTCCTCGGCATCCTTTTCGGTATCGACCAGCGCGCGGGCTGCTGCGAGCGCATAATTGCCGCCGGAACCAATGGCCATGACGCCATGTTCGGGCTCCAACACGTCGCCTGTGCCGGTGAGCGCCAGCGTCACCTTGCTGTCGGCGACCAGCATCATGGCTTCTAGTTTGCGCAAATAGCGGTCGGTACGCCAGTCCTTGGCGAGTTCCACGGAGGCGCGCATCAATTGGTCGGGATATTGTTCAAGCTTGGCTTCAAGGCGCTCGAGCAGCGTGAAGGCGTCAGCCGTGGCACCTGCAAATCCGGCAATGACATTGCCCTTACCGATGCGGCGCACTTTTCGCGCATTGCCCTTCATCACCGTATTGCCGAGCGAGACCTGCCCGTCACCGGCAATCACCACCTTGCCGCCCTTGCGCACGGTGACGATGGTGGTGCCGTAAATTGTCGTGGGATTGTGTTCGATCATGGATCACTCCTTTGGCGATCCGTGCAATCCCGAACGGCGATTGCGCAGATCCCTGCATGTGAAATTGAAACGTGCTCGCCTTTTAAAGGAGGTGAATCGCGTTTCGTTCTGAATATTTAAGAAGCTGCGATTGAAATGCAAACCGATAAATCACTTCACCGCTCAATCAGGCTTGATCAAGCAAAAGCATTTGGCAAAGCGCGCAAGCTGTTCTAGAACGCGGCTTAGCATTGTCATGAGGAACGCTATGTCTGCTGAAAGCACTCGCAAGGCCAGTATCGAACGCGCCACCAAGGAAACCAGTATTGCTGTTTCCGTCGATCTGGACGGTGTTGGAAAATCCGACATCACAACCGGCGTTGGATTTTTCGATCATATGCTCGAACAGCTTTCGCGCCATTCGCTGATTGATATGCGCGTCATGGCCAAGGGCGATCTGCATATCGACGATCACCACACAGTGGAAGATACCGGCATCGCGCTGGGGCAAGCTCTTGCCAAAGCTTTGGGTGAACGTCGTGGCATCATGCGTTATGCCTCGATGGATCTGGCCATGGACGACACGCTGACGGGGGCTGCGGTCGATGTGTCCGGTCGCGCCTATCTCGTTTGGAACGTGAATTTCACCACAGCCAAGATCGGTACTTTCGATACGGAACTGGTGCGCGAATTCTTTCAAGCCTTTGCGATCAATGCCGGCATCACGCTACACATCAACAATCATTATGGTGCCAACAATCACCATATTGCCGAATCGATCTTCAAGGCGGTGGCCCGGGTTCTGCGTTCAGCGCTTGAAACCGACCCGCGCCAGAAGGACGCAATTCCCTCGACCAAGGGTTCGCTGAAGGGATAAATTATGGCGCAATTCGTCGTGCTGGAACCAGTTGATTCTCAAAATGCTGAGAATGCCGTGTTCGTGCGCGATGGATTCCATGTGCTTGCACTCATCCTCCCCGTTGTGTGGTTGTTGTTCCAGCGTTTGTGGTTCGAGGCCGCGGCTGTTTTCGGCGTTACGATCTTGCTGGGTTTTGGCGGTTCAATGCTCGGTATTGCCAATGCCGTTCCACTTATCACCTTGCTGGTTTCCATCTTTGTCGCACTCGAAGGCGCTAACTGGAAAATTGCCAAATACAGGCGTCACGGGTTTGCGGAAAAAGCGATAATCGATGCCGCCAATCTGGAAGAAGCGGAAATCCGTTATTTCCATGATCGCAAAGAGCCGCGTGCAGTCCACCCCCATGCACCCGCGCCCGAATGGACACATCAGGTCGCCCGCCCCGCTTATTCTTCCACTGGTTCGACGATTGGCTTTGTGGGCCATCGCGGAGAAAACTGACAATGCGTGTTGCAATTATCGATTATGGTTCCGGCAATCTTCGCTCGGCCACCAAGGCCTTTGAACGCGCCGCCCATGAAAGCGGCATTGATGCCGAAATCGAACTGACCGCCGATGCCGATCGTGTGGCCTCTGCGGACCGCATCGTGCTGCCCGGTGTTGGCGCCTATGCCGATTGTCGGCGTGGCCTTGATGCCGTCCCCGGCATGGTCGAAGCGCTCAATGATGTGGTGCTGAATAAAGCGCGGCCTTTCCTTGGTATTTGCGTCGGCATGCAGTTGATGTCCGAACGCGGACTGGAAAAGGAAGTGACGCAAGGTCTTGGCTGGATAGCCGGTGACGTGCGCGAAATGACGCCGTCCGACCCATCTCTCAAGATTCCACAAATTGGCTGGAATCGGATTCACGTGAAACATTCACACCCGATCTTTGACGGAATCGATACCGGCGAAAACGGCTTGCATGCCTATTTCGTGCATTCCTATATGTTCGCTGCGACAAACGAGACGGACGTTCTGGCAGTCACCGATTATGGTGGCGATGTCACGGCAACGGTCGGTCGCGACAATATGGTAGGTACGCAGTTCCATCCCGAAAAGAGCCAGTTGCTCGGCCTTGCGCTGATTGCCAATTTCCTGAAATGGAAGCCCTGAGAATATGATTCTTTTTCCCGCCATCGATTTGAAAGACGGTCAATGCGTGCGCCTGAAGCTTGGCGACATGGATCAGGCCACCGTCTATAATGAAGATCCCGCAGCCCAGGCCAGGGCCTTTGAGGATCAGGGTTTTGAATGGCTGCATGTGGTCGATCTCAACGGCGCTTTTGCGGGCGAGAGTATCAATGGCAAAGCTGTGGAAGCGATCCTCAAAGCCACCAAAAATCCGGTACAGCTTGGCGGCGGCATTCGCACACTCGAACATATCGAAAGCTGGCTGTCCAAGGGCTTGAAGCGTGTCATCCTGGGCACCATCGCCGTGCGCGATCCGGCGCTGGTGATTGAGGCGTGCAAAAAATTTCCGGGCCAGATTGCCGTTGGCATCGATGCCAAGGGTGGCTATGTCGCTGTTGAAGGCTGGGCGGAAGCATCCGAGCTTGGCGTGATCGAGCTTGCGCAAAAATTTGAGGGCGCAGGCGTTGCCGCCATCATCTATACCGATATCGACCGTGATGGCGTATTGGCTGGCATCAACTGGGATTCGACTTTAAAACTTGCCGACAGCGTTTCCATTCCAGTCATAGCATCCGGTGGCCTTGCTTCCATGGATGATATAAAGCGCCTTGCAGCACCTGATGCGCAAAAACTTGAAGGCGCGATTTCCGGTCGTGCACTTTATGATGGGCGTATTGATCCAGCGGAAGCGCTGTCCGTTCTGAGGGCATCAAAATGACCTTGAAAGCAAGAGTGATATTGTGCCTCGATGTCAAAGACGGTCGCCATCGCCTACCCGCAGCGAACAGTCCGGCGCAGGCCGGACCGCGAGGACAGGCAAAGCTAAAAAGAGACGCGACAGATCGAGGACAACAATGCTGAAAGCAAGAGTGATACCGTGCCTCGATGTTAAAGACGGTCGTGTTGTCAAAGGTGTCAACTTCGTTGATCTGATCGATGCCGGTGATCCGGTGGAAGCGGCCCGCGCCTATGATGCGGCGGGTGCCGACGAACTGTGCTTCCTCGACATCACGGCGTCCTCGGACAATCGCGAGACAATTTTTGACGTTATCGCCCGTACAGCTGAGCAATGTTTCATGCCGCTGACGGTTGGCGGCGGCGTGCGTCAGGTTTCTGACATCCGCAAGCTGCTGCTGGCGGGTGCCGACAAGGTGTCGATCAACACGGCGGCGGTCAAGAACCCGGATTTTGTCGCCGAAGCCGCCGACAAATTCGGCAATCAGTGCATCGTGGTGGCGATTGATGCCAAGAAGGTTTCGGGTGCCGGTGAAGCAGATCGCTGGGAAATCTTTACCCATGGCGGGCGTGAGACTACCGGCATCGATGCTGTGGAGTTTGCGCAGAAGGTGGTGAGCCTTGGTGCTGGCGAATTGCTTTTGACCTCCATGGATCGCGACGGCACTAAGGCGGGCTATGATATTGCGCTGACCCGCACCATTGCCGACAGCGTACGGGTTCCGGTGATTGCTTCGGGCGGCGTCGGCAATCTCGATCATCTGGTCGAAGGTATTCGCGATGGCCATGCCACGGCAGTGCTTGCCGCGTCGATTTTCCATTTTGGTACCTATACGATCGGCGAGGCAAAGCGCTATATGGCTGAAGCCGGTATTCCAATGCGGCTCGATCCGGTTCGCTAAAAATCTGAAGGAATTTTGATGAGCCAGTTCACGCTCGCCGACCTCGAACGCATTGTTGCGCAACGCGCCAGCGTGAACGACGGATCGTCCTATACGGCCAGCCTTGTTGCAAAGGGCCAGACCAGGGCCGCCAAAAAACTCGGTGAAGAAGCCGTGGAAACGGTGATTGCCGCAGTCGAAGGCAACCGCGCGGAAATCGTCACGGAAAGCGCTGATCTGCTTTATCATTTGCTGTTGGTGCTCAAGATTGCGGACGTGCCGCTCAATGAGGTTCTTGAGGAGTTGCAGCGTCGCACGGCGCAGACGGGCCTTGAGGAGAAGGCCAGTCGTAAAGCCTGAATGCAAATGGAACCAAAAGCTCTGAGTGCAGAATTTGCGTTGAGGGAGGACCGCGACACTATGTGGGAGAAAGTGGACCAGCTGACGCCATCGCGCTACTCGCCCTATCGTTTCTTCTCGGCGATAGAATGGGCGGGTTTTCGTGCGGACACCCCCCTCACCCTCACTTATGAAGAAGTCAAACGCCTGCGTTCGCTGGGTGATCCTATTGATCTTGATGAAGTTCGGCGCATCTATTTGTCGCTGTCACGACTTCTCTATGCGCATGTGGAAGCAAGCCAGTTGCTGTTTCGCCAGCGCCAGCAATTCCTCAATATGGAAGAGCGTTTCAAGACGCCGTTCATCATCGGCATTGCCGGTTCAGTTGCCGTGGGAAAATCCACAACAGCGCGTATTTTGAAAGAGCTTCTCGCTCGCTGGCCTTCAAGCCCCAAGGTCGATCTGGTGACGACTGACGGCTTTCTCTATCCTAATGAGTTTTTGCGGGCTGAAAACCTGATGGAGCGCAAGGGATTTCCTGAAAGCTATGATGTTGGGGCGGTGCTGCGGTTTTTATCCGCCATCAAGGCTGGCATGGCCCAGGTTCGGGCGCCGCTCTATTCGCATCTGACCTATGATGTGCTTCCGGGCGAATACCAGATCGTTGACAAGCCCGACATTCTGATTTTCGAGGGCATCAACGTGCTTCAGGTGCGTGATCTGCCCGAAGACGGCAAGATGGTGCCGTTCGTGTCGGACTTTTTTGACTTCTCGATCTATATCGATGCGGAAGCCGATCTTATTCACAAATGGTATATTGACCGCTTCATGCGTCTGCGCGAGACGGCTTTCGTCAATCCACAATCCTTCTTCCATCGTTATTCGCAGCTATCTGAGGAAGCGGCGCGTTCAATCGGTGAAGGCCTGTGGAACAATATCAATATGAAGAACCTACGCGAAAATATTCTTCCCACCCGGCCGCGCGCTGATCTTATCCTTCGCAAGGGTAGCGATCACTTGATTGAGGAAGTCGCGCTCAGGAAAATCTGATCGGTTTCAATCGAACGAGACCTTGCCCCTGCCCTTCTTGACTTCTGAACGTCCGGATTTGGCTTTGAGGCGTCTTTCGACAGACCCCTTGGTCGGTCGGGTTTTCTTACGTGGCGGCGGTGGTGGTTCGGCGGCCTTGGCAATCAAAGCGATTAGCCGCTCGCGTGCATCCTCGCGGTTACGCTCCTGCATGCGGAAACGATTGGCCTCGATTAGAATATCGCCGTCCTTGGTGCTGCGCTGTCCGGCCAGTTTGAAAAGCCGCGCCAATATCTCTTCCGGCAGGCCGGAACGGGCGGCATGAAAGCGCAATTGAACAGCGGTCGAGACTTTGTTGACATTCTGCCCGCCGGGGCCTGATGCGCGGATAAAGCTCTCCTCAAGGTCATCCTCGCGGATGCTCAGGCGTTTTGTGATGCGGATAATATTGCGGCTTTCTTCCATGGGCAAAGCCATACAATATTTTGGCCGCGTTGAACAAAAGAAAACCCGGCTTTTCAGCCGGGCCTTCTCTCCTCCTCAGGATAGTTTTGTTATTCGGCAGCAATCTGGATTGTGGGTGCCGCATCCTTCACATCATGATCGACATGGCTTTCAAATTTTTCGAAATTGCTGACGAACATGTCGACAAGCTTCTTGGCCTGGGCGTCATAAGCTGACTTGTCGGCCCAGGTCGATCGCGGGTCGAGAATGGCACTGTCGACGCCGGGGACTGCAACCGGAACGGCAAAGCCGAAATTCGGATCAGTGCGGAATTCGGCGTTATTCAACGATCCGTCAAGGCCTGCAGCAAGCAGCGCGCGCGTGGCCTTGATCGGCATGCGATTGCCTGTGCCGTATGCGCCGCCGGTCCAGCCTGTATTGACAAGCCAGCAATCGACCTTGTGTTCGGCGATCAGCTTGCGCAGCAGGTTGCCGTATTCCGACGGATGGCGCGGCATGAAGGGTGCACCGAAGCAGGTCGAGAAAGTGGCTTCCGGTTCAACTACGCCCTTTTCGGTTCCGGCAACCTTTGCGGTATAGCCTGACAGAAAGTGATACATTGCCTGCGCTGGCGTGAGTTTTGCGATGGGCGGCATGATACCAAACGCATCTGCTGTCAGCATGATGATATTTTTCGGCTGGTTGCCAGTGCCGGTCTTGGAAGCATTCGGGATATAATCGAGCGGATAGGCGCAACGGGTGTTTTCGGTCAGCGATCCGTCATCAAAATCCGGCTGACGGTTCTCATCGAGCACGACATTTTCCAGAACCGTGCCGAAACGCTGCGTGGTGGCATAGATTTCCGGCTCCGCTTCGGCGGAGAGACGAATGGTTTTGGCGTAGCAGCCGCCCTCAAAATTGAAGACGCCGTTTTCGCCCCAGCCATGTTCGTCGTCACCGATCAGCGTGCGGCTTGGATCAGCGGACAGCGTGGTCTTGCCGGTCCCCGAAAGGCCGAAGAACACGGCGGTGTCGCCATTCGGGCCTTCATTGGCCGAACAATGCATGGGCATAACGCCCTTGGCAGGCAGAATGTAATTGAGGGCCGTGAACACGGATTTCTTGATTTCACCGGCATAGGATGTACCGCCGATCAAGACGATCTTGGCTGTGAGATCGACGGCGATTACCGTTTCGCTGCGCACGCCATGGCGTGTCGGATCGGCCTTGAAGGACGGCAGGTCGATAATGGTCATCTCTGCGACGAAGGCGGCAAGTGTTGCCTCCTCAGGGCGGATCAGCAGATTACGGATGAACAGCGAATGCCAGGCATATTCGGTAATCGTGCGCACATTGAGCTTGTTGTCATTGTCAGCACCGCCGACGAGATCCTGAACGAAAAGCTCCTTGCCTTTGGCGTGTTCGATAAAATCCGCATGAAGAAGCGCGAAGGCCTCAGGCGTCATCGGCTTGTTGTTGTCCCACCAAACCTGATCTTGCGTATTGGCGTCGCGCACAACGAATTTGTCCTTGGGCGAACGACCGGTATGCTGGCCGGTGCGTGCCACCAATGCGCCCTGTGCGGTCAGTTCTGCTTCGCCGCGCCGGATGGTTTCCTCATAAAGCTTGGCCGGTCCAAAGTTATAAAAGACTGCGGAGAGCTCCTTTAGTCCTGAAGTGGAAATGGAAGCGGCCGTATTGTGAATGCCGGTCTCTCTCATGGTGTCTCCGCGGTGTGGTTCGTTAAATAAAAATGCCCCGCCACTTTCTGAATGATGCAGGGATGCGAAGTCAGAAACAGATTAACTGAGAGAATTCAAATATTTAATCGATTTAAAAAATTTGAATTTCTTTTAAATCGTTTAATTGTCTATTTTTTGCGTGTATTATTTATCACAAACAACCAGTGCGTGTATGAGCCAATTTGTGATTCGTCAAAACCCAATTTAAAGCTTCTTGCGCGGCTGCCACATTTTGTACCTAATTTGTACTGCAAATGCGGCCCCATTGTTATAGCATTGGGTTACAGTATCGGCGCTTTGAGCCTGCAAGTTGCAAAATCAGGCTCGCCACCACAACAGAACTGCAAAAAGCCGGTTTAACCGGACGGTATGAATAAGGAGAAGGCCCGCATGAAGGAAGCCTCGGCAACGCAGACGATTGCGCTGGTCGATGATGACCGCAACATTCTGACCTCCGTGTCTATCGCGCTTGAGTCGGAAGGCTACCGGGTTGAAACCTATACGGATGGCGCTTCGGCGCTGGACGGTCTGATGGCTCGCCCGCCTAATCTTGCGATTTTCGATATCAAGATGCCGCGCATGGATGGTATGGAGCTTTTGCGCCGCCTGCGTCAGAAATCCGATCTGCCCGTCATTTTTCTCACCTCGAAGGATGATGAGATCGACGAGCTTTTCGGGCTTAAGATGGGGGCGGATGATTTCATCACCAAGCCGTTTTCTCAGCGTTTGCTGGTGGAGCGCGTCAAGGCGGTTTTACGCCGGGTCGCAGCGCGCGATGGCACGGCGAAGTCGACCGGCCAGCAGGCGAAATCACTGGAACGCGGCCAGCTCGTCATGGACCAGGAACGCCATACCTGTACCTGGAAGGGCGAACCCGTCACCCTCACCGTTACGGAATTCCTGATCCTGCATTCGCTGGCGCAGCGCCCCGGCGTTGTGAAAAGCCGTGACGCGCTGATGGATGCGGCCTATGATGATCAGGTTTATGTGGATGACAGGACGATTGACAGCCACATCAAGCGGCTCCGCAAGAAATTCAAGGAAGCCGACGATAGTTTCGAAATGATAGAAACGCTCTACGGCGTCGGCTACCGCTTCCGCGAGGCGTGAGTGATCGATAGCAAAGGTGCCGGGCACATACACGGGTCCGGCACTGGTTAATTTGAGTAACAGGATAAGATGGTCGCAGAGACCCGGAACGATGGCCTTGCAAGGCCTAAAGCTGGTTGGCGGGAGCGCAGGGCCCGGCGGCAACGCTCGGTATTCTGGCGGCGTTTTTTTGCGCCTTTCCGCAAGTTTCTGGGCCAGTACCTGTTTTCAAGCCTGACGCGACGCATCCTGTTTCTCAATCTTGCAGCGCTCGGAGTACTGGTTTCAGGCATTCTCTACATGAACCAGTTTCGGGAAGGACTGATCGATGCCAAGATCGAAAGTCTCCTGACACAGGGCAAGATTATCGCAGCCGCAATTTCGGCTTCGGCGACGATTGATACCAATTCGCTGCTGATCGACCCTGAAAAGCTCCTGGAGCTTCAGGCCGGGCAAAGCCTGACGCCCTCGCCTGATTCGCCCGACAATTGGGAGTTTCCGATCAATCCCGAAAAGGTTTCTCCGTTGCTGCGCCGGTTGATTTCGCCAACCAGCACACGGGCGCGCATCTATGACCGCTATGCCAATATGTTGCTTGATTCGCGCGCGCTCTATTCGACGAGCTTCCCCTCTGCCGGCCCGGTGCTGCGCTATGATCTGCCGCCGATTGAAGAAGATGCCCCCGATTTTTGGGAGCGTTTCAGTAACTGGATGATGGCCCTGTTTTATGGCGGCGGTTCGACCTATCAGGAACAACCGGGCGGCAACGGGCTGGCTTTTCCCGAAATCGTCAAGGCGCTGTCCGGCTCGCCGCAGACGGCGCAACGGCGCAATGAAAAAGGCGAGCTCGTGGTATCGGTTGCGGTTCCAGTCCAGCGCTCGCGTGCTATTTTAGGTGTTTTGCTGCTCTCCACCGAAGGCGATGACATCGACAAGATCGTTCAGGCCGAGCGCATGGCGGTATTCCGCGTCTTTGGCGTGGTGGCGCTGGTAATGGTGATCCTGTCGCTGTTCCTCGCCTCGACGATTGCAAGTCCCTTGCGCAAGCTTGCGGCCGCAGCCGACCGCGTTCGTCATGGTGTTAAAAGCCGCGTCGAGATTCCTGATTTTTCCGAACGTCAGGACGAGGTCGGACACCTCTCCACATCGATCCGCGATATGACCGATGCGCTCTATACACGTATCGAAGCCATTGAAAGCTTCGCTGCCGATGTCAGTCATGAGTTAAAAAATCCGCTCACCTCGTTGCGCAGCGCTGTGGAAACGTTGCCGCTCGCAAAGAGTGACGATTCGCGGAAGCGGCTTCTCGATGTCATCCAGCATGATGTGCGTCGTCTCGATCGCCTCATCACCGATATTTCCGATGCATCGCGGCTCGACGCAGAACTTGCGCGCGAACATATCGACCGTGTGGATATGAAGGTGTTGCTCATTAATCTGGTCAATGCAGCGCGCGAAGTGCGCCGCAACAAGGTTGGCACCGAGATCGTCTTCAATGTGGGCAAACCTCCAGCCGGGCGAAAAGGCTATACTGTTGCCGGTCATGACCTAAGGCTTGGGCAGGTCATCAGCAATCTCATCGAAAATGCCCGCTCCTTCGTGCCCGAGGATACCGGTCGTATTATTGTGACGCTGGCTGGAGACGGCGCTCGTTTGCGGGTTCTGGTCGAGGATAATGGCCCCGGTATCCCGGCAGAGAATATCGAACGTATTTTCGAACGCTTTTATACCGATCGCCCGGCCTCGGAAGCTTTCGGCCAGAATTCGGGTCTCGGCCTTTCGATCAGCCGCCAGATCATCGAAGCGCATGGTGGCACGCTGATGGCGGAGAACATCTTCGACCCGGCTCAACCGGAAACGGTTAACGGTGCGCGCTTTATCATTGACCTGCCAACCGGATCATGACGCCCGAACAGGAAAAAAGCGGCGTGCACGCCACAACCCTACAGTTAAAGGGCTGCGGTGTGATGATCATGGGGCGCTCTGGTGCCGGTAAAACCGAGCTTGCGCTAATGTTGATCGAACGGGCGGGCCTTCGCAGCGAAAAAGCCTTTCTGGTCGCCGATGATCGAACCTTGCTGCGTGTGCAGGGGAGCAAGCTCGTTGCCAGCGTGCCGGCAGCTCTTGCTGGCGGTGTGGAAATCCGGGGAGCCGGATTGTTCAAGGTGCCTTTCATTGCTTCGACGTCGCTCGACCTGGTGATTGAACTTGTCACTGCCCCTGAAGCCGAACGCTATCCCGGCGGCGGTGTCTGGAACTTCGAGGGCGTTACGTTACCGCGACTGCTTTTGCCGGCTCTTTGGTCCAATGGTGATTCCATTGCGCTTTCGCGGGCAATCGAGGCCACATTGTTCTACGAGCCCTGGCTACCACAAAAAAGCTGACCTTGAGTGACGAGTGCACGCATTCTTGCATAGCTCTGCGGCATTTTGCATTTTTCAAGGCAATGTGGAGATTTTTCACTTGCTATCAGGATTTGCCCTGCCAAGATGCACAGCTCGCCGGCATGTTTCCGGCTATTGCATGATCCTGAAAATCGCACAGGTTTTCGGAAAATCACGCTAAAACAAAGCATGTGCCATCTGGTCGTCACTCAGGACGATGCGGCGGGCGCGCGACGGGAGCTTTTATAGTATGATCGGACTCGTGCTTGTTACGCACGGAAGGCTGGCCGAAGAGTTTCTTCATGCCGTAGAGCATGTGGTGGGCCCGCAGGACAATTTCGAGACCGTGTGCATCGGTGCGGAAGACGATATGGAACAGCGTCGGCAGGATATTGTCGATGCTGTCGAGCGCGCCGGTAATGGAAATGGTGTCATCATTCTGACCGATATGTTCGGCGGTACCCCTTCCAATCTGGCTATTTCAGTGATGCAGGAAGGCAGGATAGAGGTCATTGCCGGTGTGAACCTGCCAATGCTGATCAAACTTTCCAGTGTACGTAGCGGCGGCGATATAAAGGCTGCCCTTCGCGAAGCACAGGATGCGGGGCGCAAATATATCAATGTCGCCAGTCAGGTCCTGACAGGAAAGTAACTTATGCACTCCACTGTCACCGTTACCGGCGAGTATGATGCCGATATAGCACTTTCCCGGTCGCTCGAAATCCTCAACAAGCGGGGGCTTCATGCGCGCGCTTCGGCCAAATTCGTCCAACTTGTCGATAGCTATGACGCGCATGTCCGTGTGTCCAAGGATGGGATGACGGTCGGCGGCACCTCAATCATGGGGCTGATGATGCTTGCCGCCTCCCCCGGTTGCTGCATCGAGATCAGCGCTTCGGGCGAACAGGCGGAAGAGGTGATGGCCGCTCTCGAAGCGCTGATTGCAGACAAATTTGGCGAAGAAAGCTGATGGTCTCGCCTCTTTTCGGTATGCACGTATAAAGATTTGTTTATGTTGCGTTGTGCTGGAGCTTGCGATCTGCTAGTCAGAATGCAGGCCGGATGCATTTTGCCCTAAAACGCATTGAAACGCATTGCGGCGCGATTTTTATAACGCGATTCCGCGCCTCCTTCATGCTTGTGCCGGAATTGCATCTCACCGGAGCATATGATGACCGCAAATCAGGATTTTGTTGTCAAGGATCTTAGCCTCGCCGATTGGGGCCGCAAGGAACTCGACATTGCCGAAACCGAAATGCCAGGCCTGATGGCGTCCCGCGAGGAGTTCGGCAAATCCAAGCCGCTTAAAGGTGCACGCATTTCCGGCTCGTTGCACATGACCATTCAGACCGCCGTGCTGATTGAAACGCTCAAGGAACTGGGCGCGGATGTGCGCTGGGCATCGTGCAACATCTTCTCGACGCAGGATCATGCAGCCGCAGCAATTGCAGCGACCGGCACGCCGGTTTTCGCCATCAAGGGCGAGACTTTGGAAGAATACTGGACTTATACAGATCAGATTTTCCAATGGCCGGATGGCGAACCCTCCAACATGATTCTCGATGATGGCGGCGATGCCACCATGTATATCCTGATCGGTGCACGCGCTGAAGCGGGCGAAGATGTGCTCTCCAAGCCGGAAAGCGAAGAGGAAGAAGTACTCTTTGCCCAGATCAAGAAGCGCATGGCCGCGACACCCGGCTTTTTCACGAAGCAACGCGCAGCCATCAAGGGTGTGACGGAAGAAACCACCACCGGCGTCAACCGTCTTTATCAGTTGCAGAAAAAAGGCCTCCTGCCCTTTCCGGCCATCAACGTCAATGACAGCGTCACCAAGTCGAAATTCGACAATAAATACGGCTGCAAGGAATCGCTGGTCGATGGTATTCGTCGCGGCACCGACGTGATGATGGCGGGCAAGGTCGCGGTTGTCTGCGGCTATGGCGATGTCGGCAAAGGCTCGGCGCAATCGCTTGCCGGTGCAGGCGCTCGCGTGAAGGTGACGGAAGTCGACCCGATCTGCGCATTGCAGGCGGCAATGGACGGTTTTGAAGTTGTTACACTCGACGATGCGGCATCAAGCGCCGATATCGTCGTCAGCACAACCGGCAACAAGGACGTGATCACGCTCGATCACATGCGCAAGTTCAAGGACATGTGCATTGTCGGCAATATCGGCCACTTCGATAATGAAATTCAGGTGGCTGCGCTGAAAAATCTGAAATGGACCAATGTAAAGCCGCAGGTCGATCTGGTCGAATTCCCCGATGGCAAGCGTATTATTCTTCTCTCAGAAGGCCGCCTGCTTAATCTTGGCAATGCAACCGGGCATCCCAGCTTCGTCATGTCGGCCTCCTTCACCAATCAGGTGCTGGGCCAGATCGAGCTTTTCACTCGCGCCGATCAATACAAGAACGAAGTCTATGTGCTGCCAAAGCATCTCGATGAAAAGGTCGCTCGCCTGCATCTCGACAAGCTGGGTGCCAAGCTGACCGTGCTTTCCGATGAACAAGCCGCTTATATCGGCGTCACTCCACAGGGACCGTTCAAGTCGGAACACTACAGGTATTAACCATAGCGGAAAGACCTACTAAATATTGAGGCTGGGCGGTTCACAAACTGCCCAGCCTTTCTTTTTGTAAGCCACATGCTTCACGTGGATTCCCGGTAAGGGTATTGTGAAGGCGAATCACAGGCATTTCCGAGGCTGATACGGATCGGTTTCTTGCACGGACATGTGTGAAACAATGTATTTTTCTGGGTGTTTGTGTTGTGTTTTTAGCCAGTTCTGGCGGGAGGCAATGAATTGCTTCGTTTCCGGAATTCGTTTGGTTCCGGTGACCGTTAGCGAGGCGCGAAACCAGATCGAACAATGAGATATTCTGTAATTTGGCTGTGTGTGCATTGTGATGGCCGCGCAGCTGGGGTGGTGGAGAAAAGGCAAACATGCGAGAGGTCGGCTTACCGGATAAAGCCCGGTGCAAACCCGCAATCGGGACAGCCCGCAATTTTGCAGCTGGCCTTGTAAGGGTTGCAAGGCCTCTTCGCCGCTTATTCTTCAAGGGCACCGTATCGGTAGGGGCTATTATCGCCGCAGCCCCCGCCTTCGCACAAGGCGCGCGCATCGACCTTCCTTTTGGCAGTGGTAGCGTGGGTGCATTTGAGGTCATCCAGTTCTCCATGTTCGTCGGTGCCATGGGCGCGGCGCTGCTTTCGGCAGGTTGGGTCATTCGTGAGCGCACCCGCACTGCCAATGAAAACAAAGTCTTGCGTTCCCGGCTCGCCGATTTAAGCCTGAGCGCACAACGCAATGAAGTGCTTCTCAATCTCAAGGATCAGCGCATCGTTGTCTGGGATAACCACAGTGTGCATACCGATGTGGTCGGGCAATTGTCGGAAAATAGTGGCGTTCCGCAGGAACGTTCGGCTTTTCTGGCTTTTGGTCGCTGGCTGCGTCCGCAATCGGTTGCAGTACTCGAACACGCCATTGCCCGACTGCGTGAAAACGCGTCCGGCTTTAACCTGACGATCGAGACCAATCAGGGTACCTTGCTCGATGTGCAGGGCCAGATATCTGGCGGCTTTGCGGTTGCCCGCTTCTTCAGCCTCGACGGTGTGCAGGCCGAACGCGCAACACTTCAGGCGCGCAACCAGGAGTTGTCCGAGCGTATCGAATTGCTGCGGCGTCTGCTTGAGCATATTGAGCAGCCGGTGTGGCTGCGTGACGCCAGTGGCCGTCTGGAATGGGTCAATCACGCCTACGCGCAGGCAGTTGGCGTTGATGAACCCAGCCAGGCGCTTGCTGACAATCGCGAGCTTTTCGGTGCGCAGGCGCGGCTCAGGCTTTCACGCGACCGTTTTGCCGAACCAGTATTGCACGAGCAATTGGGTACCGTGGTACGTGGTGACCGCCGCATGTTCGATGTGACCGATGTGCGGACACAAACAGGATCCGCAGGACTGGGCTTCGATCTGAGTGAAATCGAGCAAATCCGCGAGGAGCTGAATCGCACGTTGAAAAGCCATTCGGAAACGCTGGATCAGCTTTCGACGGCCGTTGCGATTTTCGATCCCGACATGAAGCTTCAGTTCTTCAATCAGGCCTTTGCCAAACTCTGGTCGCTTGATACGGCATGGCTTGAGACCAGACCCAGCAATACGCTGATTTTTGACCGTCTGCGTTCGGAAGGAAAGTTGCCCGAGCAGCCGGAATGGCGCAAATGGAAGGATTCCATGATTTCCGCCTATCGTGCTGTGGAACCGCAGCAGCATATGTGGCACCTGCCCGACAGACGCAGCCTTCGTGTGGTCGCCAATCCGCATCCGCAGGGCGGCGTGACATGGTTTTTTGAGAATCTGACGGAGAAATACGAGCTCGAAGGCCGCTATAATACACTGATCAAGGTGCAGGGCGAAACGCTTGATCATCTTGAGGAAGCTGTCGCGGTGTTCGGTTCGGATGGTCGCTTGCGTTTGTCAAACCCGTCTTTTGCGCAACTCTGGTCATTGCCTGCCGCCATGGTCGTGGAAGGTACGCATATTTCCAGCATCGCACGGCTTTGCAATAAACGCGGTGGCAGCGTCTGGGATGATTTCGTTTCGTCTGTGACCGGCTTTCTGGACACGCGCGATGGCCGAACAGGACAGGTGGAACTGGATGACGGCATCATCCTGTCCTTTGCCACCGTGCCGCTGCCAAAAGGGCAGACCATGCTGACCTTTATCGATGTCAGCGATACGGTTCGCGTCGAACGGGCATTAAAGGAAAAGAACGAGGCACTGGAACTTGCCGACCGGATCAAGAATGATTTCGTGCAGCATGTTTCTTATGAACTGCGTTCGCCGCTGACCAATATTATCGGCTTTACTGAATTGTTGCAGACACCGGCTTTCGGCTCGCTCAATGAGCGGCAGATCGAATATCTCGATCATATCAGTACGTCTTCCTCGGTCCTGCTCACCATCGTCAATGACATTCTCGATCTTGCCACCGTTGATGCCGGCATCATGGAACTGGAGATTGGCGAGGTTTCGGTGAGCGAGGTGGTGTCGGCTGCCGCCGCACGTGCCACCGAGCGCCTGCATGATCACGATATCGGGCTTGATATCGACATCGCCGACGATGTTGACGTGTTCAAGGCCGATTCAAACCGTGTGCGTCAGGTTCTGTTCAATCTCCTGTCGAATGCGGCGGATTATGCGCCCGAAAGCTCGACGGTACGGTTGCAGGTCGTGCGCGATGGTGACGATCTGGTTTTTGCTGTGCATGATGACGGTCCGGGCATGCCGCATGACGTGCTGGAAATGGTGTTCAAGCGTTTTCAGTCCTATCCCAATGGTGGGCGCAGACGCGGCGCGGGGCTTGGCCTTTCGATCGTCAAAAGCTTTGTCGAACTGCATGGCGGCAAGGTCGATATCAAAACCGATGCTGGTAGGGGCACAACCGTGATCTGCCGCTTTCCATCCGAAGCACGCAGCTTCCGTGCGGCGGCTGAATAAGGTAAATGGTGCTGATGAGCGCCCAGAAAAATATTGAATTCGTCCTCCCCGACGAGGCGGCCACGCAACGATTTGGCGAAGATTTTTCCTTTGCCCTGCAAAAGGGTGATTTCGTCACGCTTTCGGGCGACCTTGGAGCAGGAAAATCCTCGTTGGCGCGTGCCATCATTCGCGTCATTGCCGATGATGAAGCACTGGACGTTCCAAGCCCGACATTCACGCTGGTGCAAAGCTATGAGGCCTTGCGGATACCGGTTGCCCATGCTGACCTCTATCGCATTTCGCATGGTGAGGAACTCGATGAGCTGGGGCTTGCCGAATTTCTGCAAGAGGGCGTTGTGCTTTGCGAATGGCCGCAACAGGCGGAAGGCTTTTTGCCGGACGTCACTTTTGCGGTTCATCTGAGCCATGAAGGGGCAGGGCGACGCATTGCAATTTCGGGGCCTCAAGTAGCAATCCTTAGGCTAGAACGTTCGCTTGCCATAAGGGCGTTTCTGGACAAGCATGACCGCAGCGATGCAATTCGCCGCTATCTGCAAGGCGATGCCTCTCCGCGCAAATATGAAATCATTCGCAGCCGGCACGGCATTGAAATCCTGATGAACGCACCGCAAATGCCCTATGACCCGCCGCTGCGCAATGGCAAATCCTATCGCCAGATCGCGCATCTGGCGGAAAATATTCTGGCCTTCGCGGTCATCGACGGGCTGCTTGCCACGCATGGCTTTCGCGTGCCGGAAATGCGCGCCGCCGATTTTGACACCGGTTTTCTCATTCTGGAGAATCTCGGTACAACAGGCATACGCGCTCAGTCCGGCGAGCCTATCCGCGAACGTTATGAAGCGGCTGGTCGTTTTCTCGCGCATTTGCATGGCGTCGCGTGGCCGGATCGCGTGCCGCTGGATGGATATCCCGATCATGTCATTGCGGGCTTTGACCGTGACGCAATGATGATCGAGGTCAGCCTTTTCGGGCAATGGTACGCGCCGCGCATGATGGGCAGACCCCTGACCGATGCTGAAAAGCAGGCCTATGAAACGGCGTGGGACGAGGTGATCGACGCCATCGCCGATTGCGAAAAGAGTCTGCTCTTGCGTGATTATCATTCGCCGAACCTCTTCTGGTTCCCGGAAAAAACCGGTAAGGATCAGATCGGGACAATCGACTTTCAGGATGCGATGATCGGGCCTGCCGCTTATGATGTGGCATCGCTGGCGCTCGATGCGCGGGTGACAATTTTGCCGGAACTGGAACAGGCGGTTGTCAGCGCCTATTGCGACGAGCGCTTGAAGTTCGGCCATGCGTTTGATGAGACGTTGTTCGGCAAAGCCTATGCCGCCATGGGTGCGCAGCGCAACGCGAAGCTTTTGGGGCTTTTCGTGCGGCTTGATGAGCGTGATGGCAAGCCGGATTATCTAAACCATTTGCCGCGCATCCATGATTATCTCGGTCGCGTGTTAAAACACCCGGTCATGGCGCCGGTGGCGCATTGGTTTGACGAGCATGGGCTGATTGGGGAAGGAACGGCACAGAATGAAAATGCCTGATACGGCCATCATGCTTGCGGCAGGGCTTGGCAAGCGCATGCGTCCAATCACCGAAACCATCCCAAAGCCTTTGGTAAAGGTTGCCGGAAAACCACTGATTGACTGGGGCCTTGATGCTTTGGCACAGGCAGGCGTCAGAAACACAATCGTCAATGTACATTATTTAGCCGACAAACTGATTGATTATCTGAAAAATCGCACCTCGCCCGAAATTACCATTTCCGACGAGCGTGACCTGTTGCTCGATTCGGCTGGCGGTATCATTAATGTGCTGCCACTGCTTGGTGATAAGCCGTTCTATGTTCTCAATGCCGATACATTCTGGGTTGGGGATGAGGCAAAGCCGAATATTTTGACGCTTGCCGATGCCTGGGACGATAGCCAGATGGATATTTTGCTGATGACAGCAAGCCTTGAGCAGGCCACAGGTTTTGAAGGCAAAGGTGATTTTGTTGCAGATGGGGAGGGGCGCTTGGGCCGCGCCCGCGATGTTTCCGGTGAGCGGGTCATCTATGCCGGGGTTGCGATCCTGCATTCACGCATTTTTGCTGACGCAGAACCCGGTGTTTCCTCGCTCAACCGCTATTTTGATGCGGCGATTGCATCAGGTCGGTTGTATGGTATGCCGATGACTGGGCATTGGCTCACCGTTGGCACACCGGAAGCAATTGGCGAGGCGGAGGCTGCACTTTCAGCTTTGGCATAAGGGGAAACTGATTTGCGAACACCCAAACTGTTTTCCATTCCCTCTGGTACGTCTTTTCTGTCCGCTTTTGCCAAGGCACTTCTGGACGGACGATTGATCGAAGGCTTTCCGGTTAACCCTTCCGATCCGCTGGCGCTGGCCAATGCCACCATCTATGTGCCGACACGTCGTGCCGCACGCGCGTTGCGCTCTATTCTGGTCGATATGAATCCGGCTAAAAGTGCCATTCTACCGACAATCCGACCGTTGGGTGATGTCGATGAAGACGCCGCCTTCTTCAATGCGGGCAGCACCGGGATTTTCGACCTCAACCCGCCGATTGGCAAGGCAGAGCGGCTGTTGCTGCTGGCGCGTCTCATTCGTCCATGGCGGGAATCCTTACCCGCACATGTACGCGCACTGTTCGGCGTCGACGATGTCTCGGTTCCCGCCACCACGTCTGATGCGATATGGCTGGCACGTGATTTGGCGGGTCTTATGGATCAGGTCGAGACGGATAATGCCGAATGGAGCGAACTTTCAACCATTGCGCCCGAAGACCTTGCCGACTGGTGGCAGGTTACGCTGGGTTTTCTGGATATTGTCACAAAAATCTGGCCGGATATTCTGAGTGAGCGCAAGCTTTCCAATCCGGCCAAGCATCGCAATGAGCTGATATGGAGCGAGGCTAAGCGCTTGCGCGATCATCCACCTGTTGGTCCGGTGATTGCTGCGGGTTCAACCGGCTCAATTCCTGCAACCGCAGAGCTGATTTCTACCATCGCCCACCTGCCGCAAGGGGCGATCGTGCTGCCCGGACTGGATCGTGATCTTGATACGGAAGCATGGAACATGCTGGGCGCTGCGGATGATAATCCGTCGACCTTTGGCCACCCGCAATACGGCCTTTTCAAGCTGCTTCAGGCCGTTGGTATTGCGCGTGATGAGGTCGAGCATCTCGAAAATATGCCGGTTGAGAAGCGCGTGCTGGAACGTTTGGTGAGTGAAGCGCTGCGCCCAGCTGAAACCACCGATCGATGGAGCCTTTTGAGAGACGATGCGGCTCTGCAACCGCAAGCCTTGCGAAAAACGGCAAGCCGGATTGATCTGATCGAGAGCGCCAATGAGCGCGAGGAAGCGCTGGCGGTGGCGCTCGCTCTTCGCGATGCCATCAGCGATGAAAACAAAACCGCGGCTTTGGTGAGCGCAGATCGCAATCTTGCGCGGCGCGTAGTGGGCGAACTGGCCCGTTTTGGCATCGATGCCGATGATTCCGGTGGGCGACATCTGCGCGATATCGAGACCGCAACGCTGCTGCGCCTTATGGTCGAATGCGTGTTCAACCCCGGTGATCCAGTTGCCCTTCTGGCACTGGTCAAACACCCGATGCTCAGGCTCGGCGGCAAGCGTATCGAACGAAGACTTGCGGCAGAAACGCTGGAGCTGGTCGCCTTTCGCGGCGGCACAGGACGCGCGTCAATCATCGACCTGCCTGCATTTTTTGACCGTCGAATGGAAGACAGCGCAAACCAGCCGTGGCAACCGGCATGGCATGCGACCGTTACGCCAGACATGATCGAAGCGGCACGAAATCTTTGCGTCAGCCTTAGCGAAGCCGTTGCACCCCTGGCACCTTTTGCGATCATCAATCGGCGCACGGAAACAACCGAGATCACACGCGCCTCCGTCGAAGCGCTGGAAAATCTGGCCCGCGATGAAGCTGGCAGCGTTACGCGCTATTATTCCGGCGAGCACGGCGAAAAACTCGCCTCGTTTCTGCGGCAATTGCTTTCAAGCGAGGCAGGGCTTGATTTCGAGGCGCTCGAATGGCCGTCTATTCTCGAAGCGTTGATGTCGGGCGAAACGGTAAAACCGCATCCGGGCGGGCATCCGCGTGTGTTCATCTGGGGTGCGCTGGAAGCGCGTCTGCAAACGGTCGATACGGTTGTCGTGGGCGGTTTGAACGAGGGAAGCTGGCCTGCAAAGACGCGCAACGACCCCTTCATGTCGCGGCCGATGAAGGCGATGATTGCGCTTGATCCGCCCGAGCGGCGTACCGGCCTTGCCGCGCATGATTTCCAGATGCTGCTCGGCATGGATCATGTCGTCCTCACGCGAGCACAGCGTTCAGACAATGCACCGACGGTGCCCTCGCGCTGGCTGCAACGGCTTGAAACCGTGCTGGGCGCGGATGTGAGCGCGGATATGCGCGCACGCGGGTCGCGTTTCATCCAATGGGCGCGCGAGATCGATCAGGCGCCTGATGTGGCTTTCGTCAGACGCCCGGAACCCGCCCCGCCTGTCAGAGCGCGGCCAAGGCATTTTTCGGTCACGGAAATCGAGACCCTGCGCCGCGATCCCTATGCGATCTTTGCCAGGAAAATTCTCAAAATCCGTCCGCTTGAGCCATTGATCCGCGATCCGGCAGCGGCAGAGCGCGGCACCTTGTTTCACGATATTCTGGGACATTTTACCCAAGCAGGGGTCGATATTCTGGCAACGGATGCTGGCCACCAGTTGGAAGAAGTCGGGCGAAAACTCTTTGCCGATATGGACCTGCCTATTGAAATCGAGGCCGTGTGGTGGCCACGCTTTACAGCACTCATTCCGCAATTTCTTGAATGGGAGCGCGAGCGGGCTTGGAATATCGAGACACGTTTTGCAGAGATTGCGTCGGCCAAGCGCGAGGTCGAAGGCCTTGGCATAACGCTGTCGGGTCGCGCTGACCGTATCGATCTGATGCGCGACGGCACAGCGGAGGTCATCGACTACAAGACTGGCTCGACACCATCGCCACGTCAGGCGCATGTGCTTTTGTCGCCACAGCTGGCCCTTGAGGCAGCTCTTCTGGTTCGTGGTGCATTCAGCGAACTAGGGGCGGTCAAGGCGTCTGATCTGACGTATGTGAGGCTCAGGGCAGGCGGCGAGGTGCGACCGGAATCGATTTTGAAAGTGGGGCGCCCACTATCTGAAAAGACTGCCGTGGCACTTGGTGAGGAGGCATGGCAACGTCTCACACAATTGCTGAGCGACTATCAGAATCCGGCTAAGGGTTATCTTTCACGGGCGCTTCCCTTTCGTGAAACAGAACTGACCGGTGACTATGATCATCTGGCGCGGGTGCTGGAATGGTCGGCTGGCGGCGACAGCGGCGGGGAGGGCGGAGAATGAAAAAGAAACGCATCATCCCGCAGGAAACGATTGCCGCACAGGCCAATGCTGCCAACCCGAAAGCATCGGTCTGGGTGTCGGCCAATGCCGGTTCTGGTAAGACGCATGTTCTGACCGAGCGCGTCATTCGATTGCTGCTTGAAGGCACTGATCCGTCGAAAATCCTCTGCCTGACCTATACCAAGGCTGCAGCTGCCGTCATGCAGAACCGCGTCTTTGCGCGCCTGTCGGAATGGGCGGTGCTGCCGGATGGTGAACTGACTGAGCGGCTGATCAAGCTTGAAGGTAGGCGTCCGGGGGCGGAGCGGCTTGCCGTGGCACGGCGGCTTTTTGCGCGCGCACTTGAAACACCGGGTGGGCTTAAAATCCAGACCATCCACGCTTTTTGTGAAGCGATCCTGCATCAGTTTCCGCTTGAAGCGAATATAGCCGGTCATTTCGAGATGATGGATGACCTCATGCAGTCAGCCCTTGTCGGTGAAGCGCGGCGCACCCTGCTCGAAACCGCCCATGGCGGCGGCGACGAGGAACTGGCGAGCGCCTTTGCCGATGTCATGCAGGCAGCGGGTGAAATGGGGCTACAAGCGTTGTTGGACGAGGCGGTCAGCCGCCGCAATCCTTTGCAGCACTATCTTTCGGTTCTAGGAGATACATCCGAACGTAACGACGGCTTGCACCGCGCTTTTCGTTTTAGCCCAGATCTGCGTGAAGCCGATCTGATGGCTGAGTTATGGCCGGTGCCGGAATTTTCCGATGATGCGCTTGACCTCATTCTGTCGATCCAGAAGGGTGCGGCCCGTGCGCATGATTTTGCGTTGCAGCTAAAACGCTATGACAAGGTCGGCACCTTGCGTGATAAGGAAGCCGTACTGCGAGCCGCTTTTCTGAAAACCACCGGAGAAGCAAAATCCGGCTCCTATGTGGGGTCGTCGGCGGTCAAAAAGCTGCTGCCGGATTTCGAAGAGTATTTTAATACTGCTGCCGGGCGCGTCGAACAAGGGCTGGACCGTATCAAGGAGCTGCGCCTGATCCGGCTTAATCTGGCAGCACTCACGCTGATCGACAATCTGTTGCAGCGCTATAATGATTTGAAGCGCAAGCGGGGCTTACTTGATTTTGAAGACCTGATCACCCGTACCGTGGCGCTTCTGGCGCGAAACGGGGCCGGGCAATGGGTGCAATATAAGCTCGACCGTGGCATCGATCATATTCTGGTCGATGAAGCGCAGGACACCAGCCCCGACCAGTGGCAGGTTATCCGCATGTTGTCGGAAGAGTTTTTCTCCGGCCTCGGTCAGCGTAATCTAAACCGCACGCTGTTTGCTGTTGGCGATGAGAAGCAGTCGATCTATTCGTTTCAGGGGGCCGTGCCGGAAGATTTCGCAGCGCAGGGCAGAGCGGTCAGTTTGAGAGCCGACGATGCAGAACTCAAATTCGAGCGCGTCAGCCTCAATTTCTCGTTCCGCTCCGCACCCGATGTGCTGCAAGCCGTGGATGAGGTGTTTGCGCGTCCCGACGCCCATCGTGGCCTGTCCGGCGCAACGGTTCATTCCGCGATTCGCGATAATGAGCCGGGTGAGGTGGAAATCTGGGATATGCTGACGCCGGAAGTGGTGGAGGAGCCCGACGACTGGCGGGTGCCGGTCGATCATCTTCAGGCGCCCGCCATAAAACTTGCCGAACAGATTGCAGCAACCATTCGCTACTGGCTTGATCGTGGCGAAACCATACCCGGCCAGAATCGTAAGCTTGCCCCGAAAGATGTCATGGTGTTGGTGCGCAAGCGCGACCAGTTCATGCCAGCGCTTTCGCGGGCGCTCAAAGAACGTCATGTGCCGGTTGCCGGTGCTGACCGTCTCAAACTCACAAGCCACATCGCCATTCAGGACCTGATGGCACTGGGGCGTTTCGTGTTGCAGCCATCGGATGATCTCTCGCTGGCGTCCCTGCTCAAAAGCCCGCTGTTCGGCTGGGATGATGACCGGCTGTTTGCACTCGCCCATCCACGTGGCGCTGGTGAGACGCTGTTCGAGCGGCTTTATCATGCTTCGCTTGAAGAACCTGCGCTCATTGCTACGCACAAGACGCTGAGCCGCTGGCGCAATATGGCGGACACCATGCCGGTCTTCGAGTTTTATACACGTATTTTGAGTGCGGATGGCGCAAGGCGCAAACTTCTGGCGCGATTGGGACCGGAAGCGGGCGATATTATCGACGAGTTCCAGAATTATGCCCTGTCTTTCGAGCGAGCCGGTCTGCCGGGGCTTCAGGCCTTTCTCGAAACGCTTGATGCCTCTTCGCCTGAAATCAAGCGCGAGCTTGATCAGGGGCGCGACGAGGTGCGCATCATGACGGTGCATGCCGCCAAGGGACTTGAGGGTGCCGTGGTGTTCCTGGTCGATCCAGGCAGTGCTGTCTGGACCGGAAGCCGTGCGCCCAAGCTGATCCCGTTTGATTTTGAAAATGACGGACCGCCGGTCAAAGGCTTTTTGTGGCAACCCAATACCGGCTACCAGACCGGCTTTTTATCCGCGCAGATCGAAGGTCTGAAAGCCCGCGCCGAGGAAGAATATCGCCGTCTTCTCTATGTTGGCATGACGCGTGCGGAAGACAGGCTTATCGTCTGCGGCTATCGCGGTTCTCGCGAAAGCGGCGAGACCTGGCACAGGTTGGTCGAGGACGCATTGACGACCAAGGCTGAAACATTTGTGCATCCGGTTTCAGGCGTGGCAGCACGGCGTTATCGGAACACACCGCGCGGTCTTACGGAGATTGACGAGCCGCAAGCGCCTGAAGAAACCAGATTTCCCTCGCTTCCTGCGGAATATTTTGTGCCGATAAAGCCTGAACCAGGTCTGCCGCGCCCGCTTGCGCCTTCCGGGGCGTCTGCACTCATTGAGGTGGATGAGGAACCTCCACTTGATACGCTTTCGCCCGTTCTGGGGGCAGGGGGGGAGACATCGGCCTTCGCTCTTCGGCGTGGCACGGCCATTCACATGCTGTTGCAATATCTGCCGGAAGTGGCAGCAAGCGAGCGTAAAAAGCTGGCACAGGATTATCTCGCCCGAATCGCCGCCGACTGGCCAGCGGACGAAAGGGATAACGCCTGGGCCAGCGTTGAAAGGATTCTCGACGATCCGACATTCGCGCCGGTTTTCGCGCAAGGCTCTCGCGGGGAAGTGGCAATCATGGGTACGATCACTCTTGGCGGAAAAGATCATGCCGTATCAGGTCAGATCGATCGCATCAGCGTCGACGAAACCCGTGTGATGATCGTGGACTACAAGACCAATCGCCCGCCGCCAAAGACTATTGAAGCCGTGCCTTTTGCCTATCGTGCGCAATTGGCACTTTATCGCGAATTGCTTGCCCCCCTTTATCCGGGACGTGACGTGGAGGCGGCATTGCTGTTCACGGAAGGGCCGTTTTTACTGCCCTTGCCTGACGCGATTCTTGGGGATGCTTTATTGACGCTGGAGAACTCTCAAGGAAAGGTGACCAACCAGAACTTGACGGATGGCGGCTGACGCGCCACATGATATAGTCAAATCAGCAGTTTCTCGATGAGTCTTTTGCTTCCAAACAGATATGAGGATAGCCCCATGGCAACCGTTAAGGTCGATAACAGCAATTTTCAGTCGGACGTTCTGCAATCCAGCGAGCCGGTTGTGGTGGATTTCTGGGCTGAATGGTGTGGTCCTTGCAAGATGATCGCCCCGGCTCTGGACGAAATTGCTGCGGAAATGGCTGGTCAGGTCAAGATCGCCAAGGTCAATATTGACGAGAACCCTGAACTGGCAGCCCAGTTCGGCGTGCGTTCGATCCCGACGCTGCTGCTGTTCAAGGATGGCGAGCTTGCCGCCAATATGGTGGGTGCCGCTCCAAAGAGCCGCCTTGCTGACTGGATCAAGGCCTCTGCCGCTTAATTGGCACCGCATTTCTAATAAAAACCCGGCCTTGGTGCCGGGTTTTTTGTGGTCTATGCAGGCGGGGTTCCGTTATCGCGCAAAACCTCGCCCGCAAGATAAAGCGAGCCACCAATCAGGATACGCGGTGGCGTTTCATCGTGCGCCCATGTATCGCGCAGGATTTTCAGCGCATTAGCGACCGAATGCACCGGCTCTGCTGAAATCCCGGCCTTTTGCGCTGCGAGGGCCAGCTCATCATTGCGGATGCCTGCGTCACTGGAAGGAATTGGCACGGTGAAGACGTGGCGTGCCATGCCGGTAAAAGCTTCAAAATAGCCGGTCGGATCTTTTGTATTGATCATGCCAGTAATCAGGAACAAGGGCCGTGTGGAGCGCTCTTCCAGATCGCCGAAAGCCTCGGCAATCACAACGCCCGCGCCCGGGTTATGCCCGCCATCGAGCCATATTTCGGAAGCCTCAGGCGCAAGGTCGAACAGCGCACCATGGGTCAGGCGCTGCATGCGTGCGGGCCAGTCTACGACCATCAGTGCTTTTTCTGCCGCCTTTTCGGTAATTGTGAAGCCTGCCATTTGCACCGCTTCGATCGCGGCTGCGGCATTGGCGAGCTGGTGACGGCCGGTGAGACGTGGCAACGGCAGATCGATCAGCCCGTCCTCGTTCTGGAAAACCATGCGGCCATGCTCCTCGAATGCGAGGAAATCCTGACCATAGATTGAAAGTGGGCAATCAAGCCGGTCGGCGGTGGAAATCAGCACTTCGCGCGCGGCGTCGCTCGGCTGATAACCGATGACCACGGGGCAATCTTTCTTGATGATCCCGGCCTTTTCAGCCGCGATCAGCTCGACCTTGTCGCCAAGATAGGTCTGATGATCGATCGAGATTGGCATGATGAGCGAAACGGCAGGTTCATCGATCACGTTGGTGGCGTCAAAACGCCCGCCAAGGCCTACTTCCATGATAACGACATCGGCGGGATGCTCGGCAAACAGCAAAAAGGCGACAGCGGTCAATATCTCGAAGACAGTGATATGCTGGCCAGCATTGGCGGTTTCCACGCGCTCGATTGCTTTGGCCAGCACATCGTCGGACACGAATTTGCCGCTGCCCGGTGCGGCAAGACGGTAACGCTCATGCCAGTTGACCAGATGCGGCGAAGTGTGGACGTGAACGCCAAAGCCGCTGGCTTCGAGAATGGCGCGGCAGAAGGCAGATGCCGATCCCTTGCCATTGGTCCCGGCAATATGGATGACCGGCGGCAGGTTAAGGTGCGGATTGCCGAGCTTTTCAAGAAGACCGCGAATGCGGTCGAGGGAAAGATCAAAACCTTTGGGATGCAATTGCATCAGCCGTTCGATGACGGCATCCGCTTGTCCTGTCACGATTATGCGGCCTCGCTGTCGGCTTCCGGCGGGATGGGGGCGACTTCATCGCTGTTGGCGGGCTGACGCGTCATGATCTTCAAAAGCCGTGCAATGGTCGATTTCAGTTCAAGGCGCGAAACCACCATATCGACCATGCCATGTTCCATCAGATATTCCGCACTCTGGAACCCTTCGGGCAGTTTTTCGCGGATTGTCTGCTCGATCACGCGCGGACCGGCAAAGCCGATCAGAGCGCCCGGTTCAGCAATATGGATATCGCCCAGCATGGCATAAGAAGCCGTCACACCGCCGGTGGTCGGGTTGGTGAGCACAACGATATAGGGAAGGCCGGCTTCTTTGAGCATCTCCACGGCAACGGTGGTGCGCGGAAGCTGCATCAAGGACAAAATACCCTCCTGCATGCGCGCGCCGCCCGATGCTGCGAACAGAACCAACGGGCGCTTGAGTTCAATTGCCTTTTCAAAGCCCTGAATGATCGCCTCGCCGGCGCCCATACCGAGCGAACCGCCCATGAAACCGAAATCCTGAACGGTTGCGACAATGGGCAGGCCTTCGATGGTGCCAAGCCCGTTGATGATGGCATCGTCCATACCGGTGCGCGAACGATAGTCCTTGAGACGGTCGATATATTTCTTCTCGTCGCGGAATTTCAGCGGATCGGTCGGAACTTTGAGCGTTTCGAGTGTGGTATATTCACCATTGTCGAAGAAGAAGCGCAGACGGTCCTTGCCCTTGATACGCATATGATGTCCGGAACCCGGAATCACGAACTGGTTGCTCTCAAGGTCTTTGTGAAACACCATTTCGCCGGTCGATGGATCCTTGATCCAGAGATTTTCCGGCATTTCACGACGTCCAAGCATCGAATTGAGTTTTGGACGGACGTAATTGGTGATCCAGTTCATAACGTTTGGTTCCGTTTCTTTATTTCGGACGAGCTGGTTAAATGGACTATTTATTGGGCGGCTTCAAGGCGTGTTGCGCGAACGCTTGCAGCCAACGCACCGACAAGCCTTGAAACTGCTGCCACGGGATCGCCTGTCGCGTTGCCATTTTCGTCAAGCTCGCCTGCCACCGCATTGACGATAGCCGTACCCACGACCACACCATCGGCGGCTTCCGCAATGGCTGCTGCCTGCTCCGGCGTTTTGACGCCAAAGCCGACGCAGATCGGCAGATCGGTGCTTTTCTTGATATGGCGCACGGCATCAGCCACCAGCGCTGTGTCGGCAATGGCTGACCCGGTAATCCCGTTCATTGAGACGTAATAAACAAAGCCCGATGAATTATGCAGCACTTTTGGGAGGCGTTTGTCATCTGTCGTGGGCGTCGTGAGGCGGATGAAATTGATGCCCGCTTCGGTGGCCGGAATGCACAATTCCTTGTCCATTTCCGACGGCAGATCAACAATGATCAGGCCATCGATACCGGATTTCTTTGCGTCAACCACAAAGCGCTCGACGCCATAAATATAGATCGGGTTGTAATAGCCCATCAGGACAATAGGGGTGGTATCGTCTTCCGCGCGAAAATCTGCCGCCATTTGCAGGGTTTTCTTCAACGTCTGACCGGCTTCCAGAGATCGTAGACCTGCAGCCTGAATGGCTGGACCATCGGCCATCGGGTCGGAAAACGGCATGCCAAGCTCGATCACGTCAGCCCCTGCTTTGGGTAGGGCCTTCATGACAGCAAGCGATGTCGCATAATCCGGGTCGCCGCCCATGAAATAGGTGACGAGTGCTGGACGTCCTTCGGACTTGAGGTGAGCGAATTTGGTGTCGATGCGTGTGGTCATACTGTGCCTCGTGGCAAAATGCGCGAAAGATAATCGTCGCTGGACAAGCCGGACATTGCGGTCTCGATCCATGCGCGCCGTTCAAAGTCGATGATTCCCAATTCCCACACACAAGCCATCAGCAGAGGCTGTGCAGGTACGAACTTTATTGTGTCGCCGAGTTCGGACTGCCAGAGAATTCGGGTTGCAATACCGCCCTCCACCCACCAGTGCAGAAGCAGCCACAGGCTTTCTTCACCCTGGTGAAGGATGGCAAAGCCTGCGCCGAGATGCGGTGTCTGTTCGAGCTTGCCCGCAACCGCAGCGATTTGCCTGCGGGCAATGCCGACAGCGGCCTCGGCCAAGGGGTTGCCAGGATCGGCTTCAATGATGTTGAGCTTGATTGTCGCCGGACCACACTCCGTCAGCCCGTCGAACCATGCGGCGCGCGGCTTGTAAAACGAAGTGTTGGCAACGGTGTTGCTCATGAAAAACTCAAAGCTCCATGCCGAGCAATTGCCCGACAGTGTGCACGTCCTTGTCGCCACGGCCCGACAGGTTGACGATCATCACCTGATCCTTGCCCATTGTGGGCGCCATTTTGACGGCCTGTGCGATGGCGTGCGCGGATTCAAGCGCCGGGATAATGCCTTCGGTGCGTGTGCAAAGCTGGAAAGCCTCCAGTGCCTCCGTGTCGAGGATCGGCACGTATTCAACGCGGCCCGTATCACGTAGCCATGAATGTTCAGGCCCGACACCGGGATAATCAAGGCCCGCCGAAACCGAATGGCCTTCGAGAATCTGGCCGTCTTCGTCTTGCAGGAGATAAGTGCGGTTGCCATGCAGAACGCCCGGCTTGCCCGCATTCATCGATGCACAATGCTCATCGCCGTCAAGGCCGTGACCGCCTGCTTCGACGCCGACGATCTTCACGGACGAATCGTCAAGGAAAGGGTGAAAAAGGCCAATGGCATTCGAGCCGCCGCCAACGGCTGCCACAATCACATCGGGAAGGCGGCCTTCCTGTTCGAGAATCTGGCTGCGGGCTTCGGTACCGATCACCGACTGGAAATCGCGCACCAGTTCAGGATAAGGATGCGGACCGGCTGCGGTGCCGATCAGGTAATAGGTGTCATCGACATTGGTCACCCAGTCACGCAGCGCCTCGTTCATGGCGTCTTTGAGCGTGCCGTTGCCAGCCGATACTGGTTTCACCTCGGCACCCAGCAGCTTCATGCGAAAAACATTGGGTTTCTGGCGCTCCACATCGGTCGCCCCCATGTAGACGACGCAGGGAAGGCCGAAACGGGCGGCAACGGTTGCCGACGCCACGCCATGCTGTCCGGCACCGGTCTCAGCAATAATGCGCGTCTTGCCCATGCGCTTGGCCAGCAATATCTGGCCGAGGCAATTGTTGATCTTGTGACTGCCAGTATGGTTGAGGTCTTCGCGCTTGAAGTAAATTTTTGCGCCACCCAGATGCTTGGTGAGACCTTCGGCATAATAGAGCTTTGAAGGCCGGCCGGCATAATGGGTCGAGAGATTGGAAAGCTCCGCCTGAAATTCGGGGTCGGTCTTGGCCGTCTCATAGGCATCCTGCAATTCAAGGATCAGCGGCATCAGCGTTTCGGCGACAAAGCGGCCACCAAAAATGCCGAACATGCCTTCTTCATCCGGGCCTGTCTTGTAGGAATTGGGTTCAACCGGCTTGTTCAACGTTCCGCTCCGTTATGGGCAAGCTATTGTCTGGTATCAGCGATAGCCTGGAAAAACTGTTCGATAAGACGCACATCCTTTTCACCGGGCGCGCGTTCCACTCCGGACGATATATCTATGCCCGGTGCCTGCGTCTTTTGCAGCGCCTCGGCGATATTGCCCGCATTCAAACCACCGGAAAGCATGTAATCGACGCATTCGTCAAGCGTGTCGAGCAAGCTCCAGTCAAAGGAAACACCGTTGCCGCCGGGAAGTTCAGCGCCTTTCGGCGGCTTGGCGTCGAATAAAAAGCGGTCGGCAATGCCTTTGTAAGGTTCTATCGCCTGAAGGTCGGATGCCTCGCATATGGCAAAAGCCTTCATGACCGGTAAGCCATAGCGGGCCTTGACGATACGCACGCGCTCCGGCGTTTCGTGTCCGTGCAGTTGCAGCATGTCGGGTCTAACAGAAGCGACGATTGTATCGAGTGTCGCATCATCGGCATCGACGGTGACCGCGACGACCTTGGCCCGGTCTTCTGCAGCCTCTCGCAGGGCGACGGCTTCGGTGATCGTGAGATGACGAGGGCTTTTGGGAAAAAAGATCAAGCCGATACGTGTCGCGCCTGCGTCCAGCGCGGCGTTAACGGCATCGAGCGTTTTCAGCCCGCATATCTTGATATCCAGAACCATGGCGTTTCAGTCGCACAAAACAACGCTCCACTCAAGCGATTCCCGGTTTAGCCGATCGCGTGGCCGGTAAATCCTTGCGCAATCAGGTAATCATACGCTTCCATGACTTTTAGGGGAACCGCTTGCGGGATCTGATAGCCTTTTGCGGGATAATCCAGAATGCGTTCCAGATCGCCAGTCATTTCATGGATCAACATGTCCAGCGGAAAGTCTGCTGTTGGCTGATCCTCAAAAGGGGTCAAAGGCGCGGTCACACGTGCTTTAGCCTGCGGCCATTGCTTGGGGACGGTTGCTTGCACGCGGCGCTGGGTCTGCGGCTTGGTCACAAAAATCGGGCTGACCACTCCAGGCACCATCTTGCAAAGCGAAAAGCGGATATTTTCACCGATATTGGTGGCTTGCGTTTCCAGCACGATGGCCTTTTCCGGCACGCCACGGGCAATCGCTACTCTAGCAAAGGCTTCCGCCTCGCTTGAAGGATAGCGATTTTGGGTAAAGTTACCGCTCTTGCCGCTAAAGATCAGCCATGGTGCCAGACCTTCAAGATAAAGATCGGCAGCGCGTTCGGCTACACGCAGATCGTAACTGCCAAGCCCGACGATGACGTCGCAGGCGGGAACAGGATCGTAAATGCAATGGTAGTCCCACAGCATTTGGGCGGCAGAAAGAATGGAGGGGTTCATGTAAAATCTATAGCCTGTAATGCGCTGCCATTGCGCTTCAGCCATGCTTTGCAGCGTTCGGTATCGGGGCAAAGTTTTTGGCAAAGTTTCCAGAATTCCGGCCCATGGTTCATCTCGATGAGATGCGCCACTTCATGGGCGACGAGATAATTGATGACGGGTGTCGGTGCCATGCCGATGCGCCATGAAAAGGAAAGCACGCCATCTGACGTGCATGATCCCCAGCGGCTCCTGGTGTCTTTGAAGCGGAGCGCCTTGGCCTTGCGTCCAACAGTGGCCGTGTGCCGTGCCACCATGGCTTCGATGTCGCGCTTGACCTCGCGCTTGAGGTAATCAGCAACCCGACGGGGCAGATGAGCGGGGTCGCCATGAACGAGCAAAATATGGCCATCCAGAACATCCACCGTGCCGCGTCCGCTCTGGTGCATGATCAGATGCGGGGTGCCGCGAATGGGGATTTTGACGCCTGCGCGCAGGCCCGGCTGGTCGGGCAGTTTTGCGATCCGGCTCTCGATCCATCCTTCATGCCGGTTGAGAAAGCTTTGCACCTCCCGCTCAGGCAATCCGGGTGGAATAGTGACACGCAAACCCTTGCCGCCCGCCTCGATACGCAGGGTCAGCCGTTTGGCGCGGGGATTCTCAAAAACACGCAATGGCAATTCACGCCCACCGACCGCGTGAATACGCTCGTTGCGGACGGTCGTCGCACCAGTGGAAGCCCCCTTGCCACTGAAATGTCGAAGAAATGAAAGGCCCATCACTAAAGAATAAGCGATTCGCGAAAAAAGCCAGAATAAATTTGGGCACAATGAAAAACGGCATGAAAAACGGCGCGATCAATTCGCGCCGTTCCCAGAGTTTTCAGGCTGTTATTGGTGATCAAAGATCGGTGATATCACTCTTGCCGGATCTGCTGCGCGTTGTGGTCGGCGCTTTGCGGCTATTGGCGCGGCGCTCGGACATGAAGCGGTCGAACTCTTCCTTATCGCGTGCACGGCGCAATTCGGCAGCATAGGCTTCAAACTCGGCACGCGCTTCCTCAAGCTTGCGGCGTTCTTCATTTAGACGCTCCAGCTCTTCGCGGCGCCAGTCATCGAAAGCGGCATTGCCGGTGCTGCCTGTAAAGCCGAAGCTCTCGCTTTTGCTGCAATTGCGGAAAGAACTGAACACGGAATCGGTCTTCTCGTTTACACTGCGTTTGAAATCACCGAGGCGGTCGCCCCAGATAATGTATGCCAGCATGGCGAGGCCGAGCGGCCAGAAAAAGATGAAACCCAGCACCATCAGCGCAATTGTCGCTGGCGTCCATGCGGGGCGGATCAACGCGGAATTTGTCATGGTCTGCTCCGTAAAATCAGGGCCGGTCGATAATCTCTCGGCTCGATTTTGACGTGGGGAAAGGATTGCGGCATTTCAAGAACGTCGCCACCCGATTCTCCTCCGTTTACGGCTAAGCAATATGATTAGCTGGAAATTTTCTTGCGAAAATGTTCGAGAAACGTGACGCCCAGCCCTGCAAGGAGCGCCCAAAAGGCTGAACCAACGCCGAAAAAGGCAATGCCTGAGGCGGTGACCCCAAAAGTGATGATCGCGGCAAGGCGCTCATTTTCATCCTTTAAGGCCAACGACATTGCGTTGATAAAAGGTCCGGTCAGCGCAAGCCCTGCCACCAGTGCGATAAGCGTCGCTGGCAGAACTGCAAAAATAGCCACCAGTGACGCGCCAAACAGTGCAAAGACAACATAGATCGCGGCATAGACCGGCCCGGTCAGCCAGCGCTTTTTTGGATTTGGATGGGCGTCGGGATTGGTGCAGAGCGCTGCCGATATTGCCGCGAGATTGGTGGTGGAAGCTCCGAAAGGTGCGGAAAGAACAGAGAATACTCCGGTCACACGCAGACACGCGCTGGTCGGCGGTTCATAACCTGATGCGCGCAGCACTGCAAAGCCGGGGAGGTTCTGCGATGCCATCGTCACCAGATAAAGCGGTAGCGCCAGACCGATCATCGCACTCATGTGAAATTCCGGCCAAACAAGGGTGAGTGTTGAGATTTCCGGTGTCGGAAGTGATGGCGAGCGGCCGGTTAACAGCGCGAAAACCATGCCGATCACCAGAACGGCAATGACGGCAATCGACGGATTGAACAGGCGGATTAGAAAAAATAATCCGACCATTGGCAGTATGAAGAGCGGGTCTATCGGTGCGGCTTTGGCGGCGGCAATGACGAATCCGAGCAAAACGCCCGCCAGCATGCCCGATGCCACCGAGGCGGGTATGCGTGAGACGAGAACCGCAAGCTGTCGGATAAGGCCGGTTGCAATCAGCGCCAGTGCGGTGACGATAAACGCGCCCACGGCCTCGGCCATGCTAAAGCCGCTGCTTGCACCGATCAGCGCCAGTCCCGGAGTGGACCAAGCCGCGATGATCGGCATTTTGTAGCGTATACTAAGCCATGCGGAAGCGCCTGCCACCGCGATGCAGATGGCGGTGACCCAGCTTGCTGTTTCGGCCTGCGTGGCACCCAGTGCCTGTGCGGCTGCGATGATGAGCGCCAGCGTGCCACCAAAGCCGACAATTGCCGCGACTGTCGATGAAGCGAAAACCGAAAAGCGCATGATCCGCTCTATGCTTTTGGGCTGATATGTTCGGCCAGCCCTGAGACCGTACGAATGAGAAGATCGAGATCCTGTGGGCGTGACAGCCGGTGATCGCCGTCACGCACCAGCGTCAGCGTGACGTCATCAACCGGCAGATGCTCCATAAGCAGTGTGGCGTGTTTATAAGGAACATCCGCATCCTGCATGCCTTGCAGGATATGCACCGGGCAGCCGGTTTCGATGATGCCTTTGAGCACCAGATTGTCCCGTCCGTCCTCGATCAATGCGCGGGTGTAAACATAAGGGTTGGGCGAATATTCTGATGGTTCTTCAAAATAGCCTTGTTGTTCGAGATCGCGCTTTTGCGCTTCCGTAAGCGACGCCTCGACCAGCAGCGCCGTAAAATCGGGGGCGGGGGCGATCAGCACGATGCCAGCTGGTGATTTGCCCCGTTTTTGAAGTTCTTGCGCCATGCGAAGCGCAATCCAGCCGCCCATGGATGAGCCGACGAGGATTTGGGGGCCTTGAGCATAGTGGTTGTAGACGGCCAGGCTTTCGGCAAGCCAGCGCGAAATCGTACCGTGATTGAAATCACCACCTGATTCGCCGTGGCCGGAATAATCAAGACGCAATGCGCTGTGGCCGGTCTTTTGGGCCCAGTCATCAAGGACGACGGCTTTGGTGCCCAGCATGTCGGAACGATAACCACCAAGCCAGACAACGCCGGGAGTTTTGGCTCCTTTTGTAAGGCGAACAGCGATTTTTGTGCCGTCCACATCCAGAAACTCCGGTCCCGCCACGCTCATATCAGTCTCCTTGTTGCTATTCGCGTTTTGCCATGTCTTGGCGCGGGAGGAAAGCCACCGGACTGTGCTGACTTGAAATTCAAGGAAATGTGTCCGATATGTCGCTTGGTCCTTCAAATTTTATCGTTTGAGGGGTGGGGGTGATTTTTCCAACCAAAGATGCTATTGACTTCGCCGCCTGCTTGACGACATTTCCCTGATTAACTGCGGTTTGATGGAAAGATGTCGTTAAAGGCGACAGAATTCACGCCGTATGAACGTCAACAATCAGGAGATAACGACCATTCGCCGACCGTTCAGAGCGACGCCGGTCCAGAAAGACGGACCGCGCTCCAATCGTGATATCCGGGTTCCCCGGGTTCAGCTTATCGATGCCGAAGGCCAGAATCATGGTGATATATCCATTCAGGATGCAATCGCCATGGCTGAAGAAGCAGGGCTTGATCTCGTTGAGATCGTGCCGAATGCGGAACCTCCGGTCTGTAAAATCGTAGACCTCGGCAAGCTGAAATATCAGAATCAGAAAAAAGCCGCCGAGGCACGCAAGAAGCAGAAGACGGTTGAAATCAAGGAAATCAAGATGCGACCGAACATCGACACCCATGATTATGAGGTGAAGATGAAAGCAGCGCTGCGTTTCTTTGATGAAGGCGACAAGGTCAAGTTTACCTTGCGTTTCCGTGGTCGCGAAATGGCGCACCAGGAACTGGGGATGAAGCTTCTCCAGCGCGTGAAGGAAGAAACCGTCGAAATCGCCAAGGTGGAAGCCGAGCCCAAGCTCGAAGGCCGCCAGATGATGATGGTTCTCGCGCCACGCTGATTCGCGCTTCCAATGCATTCCTGAAAACCGCCTCCGGGCGGTTTTCGTTTTGATGCGGCAAGTGCGATTCAACCGTTGCGTTTTACAGGGTTTGCGCTTATAAGCCGCCTCGAACCGACCGGCAGGGCATGCCGTGGCGGTTTCATATGCTTTTCGGGCTTGGTCAGTCCGAAAGTTAAATCAGTTCCTTCTCCGCAATACGCGGCAGGGATGCCTAATCAAGAGGCGTCGAGTGCCGTAGGCACGAGGGGGAAGTAAAACAAGGAGTAGCAAAATGCCCAAGATGAAGACCAAATCGGCCGCCAAGAAGCGGTTCAAGATCACCGGCACCGGCAAAATCAAGGCCGCAGCTGCTGGCAAACAGCATGGCATGATCAAGCGCTCGAACAAGTTCATTCGCGATGCTCGCGGCACCATGGTGCTATCCGACGCTGACGCGAAGATCGTAAAACAGTTCCTGCCGAACGGCCTCTGAGCCGCGCCTTTTAAGGAGATCATACCATGGCACGTGTTAAACGCGGCGTTACGTCTCACGCCAAGCACAAGAAAGTTCTCGAACAGGCTGCCGGTTTCCGCGGTCGTCGTAAGAACACCATCCGTACAGCCAAGGCTGCTGTCGATCGTTCCAAGCAGTACGCTTATCGCGACCGCAAGAATCGTAAGCGCACGTTCCGCGCTCTGTGGATTCAGCGCATCAATGCTGCCGTTCGCGAACAGGGCCTGACCTATGGCCGTTTCATCGACGGTCTGGCCAAGGCTGGTATCGAGATCGACCGCAAGGTTCTGTCCGACATCGCAATCCATGAGCCCGATGCGTTCGGTGCGCTGATTGCATCGGCAAAGAAGGCGCTCGAATATCTCAAGAACACCGAGACGCCGAACGCTTTTGAAGGCGCTGTTCGTTAAGCCAGCCCTTCCCGAAGTGATATCGTGAATTTTGGGAACCCGCGCTGGCTCGGCTGGCGCGGGTTTTCTTTCGGGCTACGCGATTGCGGGCGCGACAGGGATATAAACAAAAGGCGTCGAGTGCCGTAGGGCACGAGAGGGAAGTAAATACAAGAGGCGTGGAGTGTCTTCAGACACGACAGGGAAGCAGATAATGAGCGATCTTGAACAACTCGAACGGACGATCCTTGGCGAAATTGCTACCGCTTCCGACGAGCAGGCGATAGAAGCGGTGCGCGTTTCAGCGCTCGGCAAGAAGGGTACGGTTTCCGAAAAACTGAAGACTCTGGGCGCGATGACGCCGGAAGAACGTCAGGTTCAGGGACCGGCGATCAACGGTTTGAAAAACCGCGTCACCGAAGCGCTGAACGAGCGCAAGAGCGAATTGCGCGAGCAGGCAGTTGTCGCACGCCTTGAGCGCGAGAAACTCGATGTAACACTTCCCGTTCGCGAAAGTGCTGCCTCACGTGGGCGTATTCACCCGATCAGTCAGGTCATTGACGAAATCACCGCGATTTTCGCCGATATGGGGTTTTCGATTGCCGAAGGCCCGGATATCGAAACAGATTACTATAATTTCACGGCACTTAACTTCCCCGAAGGCCATCCGGCCCGCGAGATGCACGACACCTTCTTCTTCAATGCGGATGAGCAGGGTGGGCGCAAGCTGTTGCGCACGCATACGTCGCCGGTGCAGGTGCATACGATGGAGAAGTTTGCCGCCATTCGTGACAAGGAAGGCCGCGACGAGCCGATCCGCATTGTTATTCCCGGCAAAACCTATCGTATGGATTCGGATGCCACCCATTCACCGATGTTCCATCAGGTCGAGGGGTTGGTTGTTGATAAGTCGGCTAACGTTGCCAATATGAAATGGGTGCTGGAAGAATTCTGCAAGGCGTTTTTCGAAGTTCCGTCGCTCACCATGCGCATGCGCCCGAGCTTCTTTCCCTTCACAGAGCCGTCTGTTGAAGTCGATATTCAGTGCGACCGTTCCGGCCCGCATGTGAAATTCGGTGAAGGCACCGATTGGCTGGAAATTCTCGGCTGCGGCATGGTGCACCCCAATGTGCTGCGCGCATCGGGCTATGACCCGGACGTCTATCAGGGTTTTGCCTGGGGCATGGGTATCGACCGTATTGCGATGCTGAAATACGGAATGCCGGACCTGCGCGCTTTCTTCGACGCCGATGTGCGCTGGCTCAACCATTACGGGTTCCGCCCGCTTGATATTCCCACACTTTTCGGCGGCCTGAGCGCGTAAAGAGACGAGGCAAGGAACAAACAGATGAAATTCACGCTTTCCTGGCTCAAGGACCATCTTGAAACAGACGCCACGCTCGATGAGATCGTTGAAAAGTTGACCGATATTGGCCTGGAAGTGGAAGAGGTCGATGACCGCGCCGCTTTCAAAGCCTTCAAGATCGCCAAGGTTTTGAGTGCCGCTCCACATCCCGATGCCGACAAGTTACAGGTGCTCTCGGTTGATACGGGCGAGGGGCAGCCGGTTCAGGTCGTCTGCGGCGCGCCCAATGCGCGTGCTGGTCTTTATGGCGTTCTGGGACGCCCGGGTGATTATGTGCCGGGCCTTGATGTGACGCTTGCGGTCGGCAAAATTCGCGGTGTCGAGAGCTTTGGCATGATGTGTTCCGAGCGCGAGCTGGAACTTTCTGACGAGCATAATGGCATTATCGATCTGCCCGACGATGCGCGGGTCGGCACGAGCTTTGCGAGCTACATGGGTCTGGATGATCCGATCATCGATGTGGGTCTCACGCCCAACCGTTCCGATTGCACGGGCATTCGCGGTATTGCGCGCGATCTGGCAGCGAGCGGTCTTGGTACGCTAAAACCACTTGCCGCTGAAGCCGTCAAAGGCGAAGGCGAGACGCCGGTAAAAGTCATCCTCGATCAGGGTGCGCAGAACCCGTTCTGTCTCGGTTTTGCGCTGCGTCTGGTCAAGGGCGTCAAGAACGGTCCCAGCCCCAAATGGATGCAACAGCGCCTAAAAGCTATCGGCCTGCGCCCGATCAATGCGCTGGTGGATATCACCAATTACGTGACATTTGATCTCGGCCGTCCGCTGCATGTGTTCGATGCGGCCAAGGTCAAGGGCAACCTCACCGTGCGTGAAGCCCGCGAGGGCGAAACCATTCTGGGTCTCGACCAGCGTGAGTATAAATTCAAGCCGGGCATGTATGTGATCGCCGATGATAATGGCCCTGAATCCATTGCCGGTATCATGGGCGGCGAACATTCGGGCTGTGACGAGAACACGGTGGATGTGCTGATCGAATCCGCCCTTTGGGACCCGCGCAGCATTGCCCGCACGGGCCGCGAGCTTGGTATCGTCACCGATGCACGTTATCGTTTCGAGCGCGGCGTTGATCCCGCAATGATGGTTCCGGGGGCGGAAATCGCCACAAAGCTCGTGCTGGAATTGTGCGGTGGCGAGCCGAGCGTTCTCGATGTGGTTGGTTATACCGCTCCAAGCTTGTGTGTGATTGACTTCCCCGTCTCTGAAGTTAAGCGCCTCACCGGCATCGATGTGCCTTATGACGTTTCGCTGGATATTTTGAAACGCCTTGGTTTTGGCGTCGAAGGGGACGGCGAAGTTATCAAGGCAACGGTGCCGACCTGGCGCAATGATGTCGAAGGCAAGGCCGACCTTGTCGAAGAAGTCATGCGTATTCATGGCATCAACCAGATCGCGCCCCAGCCTTTGCCCAATCACGGCGCGGTCAATGGCCGTATTCTGACAACGTTGCAAATCCGCACGCGGCTTGCGCGTCGCACACTTGCCTCGCGCGGCATGATGGAAGCGGTGACCTATTCCTTCATTTCGCAAGCACAAGCCAAGGCGTTTGGTGGTGGTGCGCCGGAACTGAAGCTTGCCAATCCAATTGCAGCCGACATGTCTGATATGCGCCCAAGTCTGCTTCCGGGCCTGCTTCTGGCCGCGCAACGCAATGCGGATCGCGGTTTTGGTGATACGGCATTGTTTGAAGTGTCGGGCATTTATGAAGGCGATACGCCGGAACAACAGCGTCGCGTGGCCGGTGGCATTCGTCGTGGCACGGCAGGCGTGGAAGGTTCGGGGCGTTTCTGGGCCAGCAATGCGGTACCCGTTGGCGTGTTCGATGCGAAGGCCGATGCGATGGCCGCACTGGAAGCAGCAGGTGCGCCGGTTGATCGTGTCCAGATCGAAGCAGGTGGGCCGGAATGGTTGCATCCGGGGCGTTCTGGAACGCTGAAACTCGGTCCAAAGGTCGTGCTCGGCTATTTTGGCGAGTTTCATCCCGATACGCTGGAAGCGCTTGATGTGTCGGGAGCGTTATGCGGCTTTGAAGTCTATATCGATGCGATCCCTGAGCCGAAAGCCAAGAGCACCCGCACAAAACCGGCGCTCAGCCTGTCGCAGTTGCAGAGCCTCAAGCGCGATTATGCCTTCGTGGTTGATGATAGCGTGGAAGCTGGCAATGTCGTACGCGCCGTCTCGTCCGCCGACAAGAAGCTGATTGCCAGCGTTCAGGTCTTCGACATTTTCACCGGCGCTTCGCTCGGTGAAGGCAAAAAATCGGTTGCGGTCGAGGTTCTCATTCAGCCGCAGGATCGCACATTGACCGATGAAGATCTGGATGCACTTTCAAGCAAGATCATCGCCAGTGTCTTAAAGCAGACGGGCGGGACCTTGCGCGGGTGATTGCAAATTTGATGAAGTTAAAAACCCGCCATCTGGCGGGTTTTTATTTTGTTCAAAAGAGTATGACCGCAATTTATATTTATTATGACGTGCTTAAATATATCCGGCTTGTTTTCCGTTAAATGTGAGCATTATATGGAAAAATCGTTCAATCATGAAACGCAAAGGCGGAGTGAATGGCGCGAGGCAAAACTTCAGGCAGTGCAACGCAGGTTGAACCCTTAACAATTCAGGACATCAAGGTCATCGATAACGTCAAGCTGAAGAAGGCGATCACCGCCGCAGCGCTTGGCAATGCGATGGAATGGTTCGATTTCGGTGTTTATGGCTTTGTCGCTTATGCTCTGGGGCAGGTGTTCTTTCCCAATGCCGCCCCCGGCATTCAGACGATCGCCGCCCTTGCGACATTTTCGGTGCCGTTTCTGGTGCGCCCGCTGGGCGGCCTTTTCTTTGGCGTCATGGGCGATAGGTTCGGGCGGCAAAAAGTACTTTCGCTCACCATCATCATCATGGCCGCAAGCACATTTTGCATCGGCCTGATCCCGTCTTATGCAACGATCGGCATCTGGGCGCCGATCCTGCTTTTGATCTGCAAGCTCGTGCAGGGTTTTTCGGTGGGCGGTGAATATACGGGGGCTGCGATTTTCGTGGCCGAGTATGCGCCCGACCGCCGCCGCGGCTTTCTGGGGAGCTGGCTTGATTTCGGCTCTATTGCGGGCTTTGTCATGGGCGCGGGTCTGGTGGTGTTTTTAAGCACCATGATGGGTGAGGGCGATTTTCTCGACTGGGGTTGGCGCATTCCGTTCTATCTTGCTGCCCCCTTGGGTCTCATCGGGCTTTATCTTCGCCATGCGGCGGAAGAAACACCTGCCTTCACACAGCAGCTGGAACGCATGGAGCAGGAAGATCAGGACGCGATCAAGGATCGCCCGATGGTTTCCTTTACGGAAATTGTCAGAAACTACTGGCGCGCTCTGTCGGTCTGCATAGGTATGGTTCTGGTCACCAACATCACCTATTATATGCTGCTCACCTATATGCCGACCTATCTTTCGCAAAGCCTTGGCTATTCGGAGGATCACGGGGTGCTGATCATCATTGTGGTGATGATCGGTATGCTGTTCGTGCAGCCGGTGGTCGGCTTTTTAAGCGACAGGTTCGGACGAAGGCCATTTCTGCTCATCGGCAGTCTGGGGCTTTTGTTTCTGTCGCTGCCTGCGTTCCAGCTTGTGACGAGCGGCAATACGCCCAAAATTTTCTTAGGTCTGCTTTTGCTGGCGATTTTCCTCAACTGCCTGACCGGCGTGATGGCTTCCACTTTGCCAGCGCTGTTCCCGGCCCGTATACGCTATAGCGCCCTGGCTGCGGCCTTCAATATTTCGATCATCGTTGCCGGTCTGACACCGACGGTTGCTGCTTGGCTGGTCGAGACGACAAACAGCCTTTATGTGCCGGCTTATTATCTTATGGCTGCGTCGATTATCGGCCTGATTACCGCTTTCTTCCTCAGCGAAACGGCAAACAAGCCGCTTCGTGGTGACACGCCAAGTGCCTCCAATAAAAAGGAAGCCAAGCTGCTGCTCAGGGAAGCCTATGCGCATATCGAGGAGCGGGTGGAGGATATTGATGAAAAGATCGCATCACTTGAAAATGATATCGAGGCGTTGAAGACGCGCAGGCAGACGCTGGTGGACCGGCATCCGAAACTGACCTGACAACGGCTTGGCAGTAGGCATAAAAAAAGCCGGGTCATGCGCCCGGCTTTTTTTGGTTTAAAAATTATTCTTTCGAGAAGATTGTCGCGCTTTGCGACGTTGAAACCATCAGGTTGTAATCATTGACGATCCACTGAAGATCCGAAGCCGCATTTCCTTTGCGGGCGTCGCCTTTGGTCTTGGTGAGCTTTTCCTGCAAGCCACGCAGCTTGCCGAGCAGGCTTGCCGGACGCGATTCGAAAACGTGGAAGGAATTGGGGTTTTCGGTTGCGTAATCGTCCATTTCACGCACCGCACCCGCATAGGCATCCATGGCCTTTCCGAAAGCATCCATATCCACGACGGGCTTGTCATTATCGGGCAGCAGATCGATGACCGCATTGGCGCGTATCATGACATTGCGCACGTGCCAGCTGGCTTTTTTGCCATGCGTCTTTTCAAGGGCTGCGAGTTCGGCCAGATCAAGCTTGCCCTTCTCGACCGTCACCAGCGCATCAACGCGCTTGCGTTCTTTGAGGAAGTCGGGAGCGGCTTCCACAATCTGCTTGTGAAAGACTTTGGCTTCCGCGTATTTGTCGGACATATAGTCCTTGCGCTCGTAATATTTGTTGGCCTTTTCAATCACCGGCGCAAGCTTCTGGTAGGCGGCGATATAATTCACCATGGCCGCATCGAGTTCCGGTATTTTGGGATCGGCGGCAGTTGCTTCCTGCGCGGTCTCGATTTCCTTGCGCACATCGTAGAGCGAGTAAAGACCGTAGACGATACGTTCCTTGCCGGTCGGGCCTTTTTTCATATTGACCCAGCTCTCGTAACGATTAAGCGATTCCGAGGCGCGAATGGTTCGGTTGAGAAGCGAGACATAGGCGTTCATCTTTTCGATGGCCGCATTGGTGTCGCTATCATCGGCTGTTTGAGCGAAAGATGCTGTCGGTATCAAAACCGCAACAAGGGAGAAGATCATCGCGCGTAGTGAATATCGTTTCATGTTGGTTTCCTTTGAGGCCGGGATAGACAACTAGGCAAGCTTATTCTCTAAACTCATTTTCTGGTGTTATCGGGCAACCATGTGCTGCCTTTATCGGTTGCATTGACGGGCAGCCAGTCGGCGCCCCGACGTTTGCGGATTACTGTAATCAGCGTCACCAGCAGGCTGAGCACGACGATATATTCCACGAAACGGAAGGGCATCACGAGCCAACCGCTGATCGAGCGTTCGATGGCACTGTAAAGATTGACGATCTGAAATTCGTAATTCACGCCGGTGCTGCCGCCGCCATGGCTGACGATCTCGCGAATGTTGAGATGGCTACCGTTGCTGCCAAACAGCCAGACCAGTGGCTGATTATAGATCGGATTGCCGCGTGAATCGACGCACATGCCGATAAACGAGAAGAAGGAAATCATGATGGCAGCGGCTTCCGGTTTGAGCCAGTCGATTTTTGTGCGCCAGAAGACAATCGAGAAAATCATGAGCAGGATAATACTCGCGACACCATCGATAAAAATCACCCCATAAGCGCCATATATGAACGCAAGGCCAATGAGGCCGAAGCCAGCTACCACCAGGGCTGCGATGGCGAATATGCCAAGCACTTTTTTGACAGAAGATGTTTTTTGCATGAGAAGGCAAAAAGCATGACACTGTTTGAATGACAAGCCATATCAGCCATGACTGATATCGCGGCTTTTCACGTATCATTTCTGTTTGAAGCAAACTGTCTAGTGGTGTGTCGTGCTATCGACGGATAACGTGAAAATCCGATAGGAATAGCCGGTTTGACGGCAAATCTTGATGAAGGGAACGGCATGTTTCGTTGGGGCATTCTTTCGACCGCAAAAATTGGCGTCACACAGGTCATTCCTGCGCTCGCAGCCTCTGATAATGGCGTCGTTCATGCCATTGCCAGCCGAGATGCGGCGCGTGCGCGTATGGTGGCGGACCGTTTTGGCGCGCCACTGGCCTTTGGTTCCTATGAAGAATTGCTGGCCAGTGACGAAGTAGATGGTGTCTATATTCCGCTTCCGACAGCGCAGCACGTCGAATGGACGCTGAAAGCAGCGCAAGCGGGCAAGCATGTGCTGTGCGAAAAGCCGATTGCGCTGAACGCCGAAGATATCGACCAGCTGATTGCGGCGCGCGACCAGCATAAGGTTGTGATCGCTGAAGCTTTTATGGTCTTCTACCATCCGCAATGGATCAAGCTGCGTTATCTTCTGGCAGAAGGTGCCATTGGAACCCTCCGCCATGTGCAGGGTGCATTTTCCTATTTCAATGTCGATCCCGGTAATATGCGCAACCAGCCTGAACTTGGCGGCGGCGCGCTCCCCGATATTGGCGTCTATCCGACCGTCGTCACACGCATGGTGACAGGCAAGGAGCCACTTTCGGTTCGAGCTTCGGTCGAATACGATCCAAAGTTCGGTACTGACCGCTATGCAAATGTCGCAGCGCGCTTCGATGGTTTTGATTTAACCTTCTATGTGGCAACCCAGCTTGCAGCACGCCAGGCAATGGTTTTCCACGGCGACAAGGGCTTTATCGAGGTTCACGCACCCTTTAATACGGGCAAATATGACCATGGCCGCATCACGCTGCATGATGTCGGACACAATCAGACGAGCGAATGGTCTTTTGGCGATGAAAACCACTATAAGCTTCAGGCCGAGAATTTTGTGCGCGCCACAAAGGGAGAAGGCGTGGCACTGTTTTCGCTGGAGAACTCCAGAGCCAATCAGCGCTTTATCGATGCAATTTATCGTGCCAGAAAGGATGGTGGTTCCGTGGATGTGTAAGGTCTGGTTCCGCCATCCTGTAAAAACGACGGGGCAGGAATTTATGCCCGTTTATCTGTTGTGACTTGCAGTAAAAATTTGCCTTTCTTATATACGCCACGCAAAGGGCTTTGATTATAGGCTGGAGCGTCTTGAAAATGGCTTCAGAAATCACACCTTGAAGCGAGCCCAGCCTTGAGAAAGGTTTGGCCTTGTTATAGGCCAGCGTGAACAGGCCCAGCCTGTTTAGGCCCCGGTCTGTTTGGGCATTGTGAAAACCGATGGGAGCCGCCCATGGAACGCTCGGTAGAGGTCCTGGCGGTTTGCTGAATGGAGAGAAATATGGCTAAAGTTATTGGTATCGATCTGGGAACGACCAACTCCTGCGTCGCCGTTATGGACGGCAAGAGCGCGAAGGTCATCGAGAATGCCGAAGGCGCGCGCACGACGCCTTCCATTATTGCTTTTTCGGAAAGTGACGAGCGCCTCGCCGGTCAGCCTGCGAAGCGTCAGGCCGTTACCAATCCGGAAGGCACTCTGTTTGCCATCAAGCGCCTGATCGGTCGCCGTTTCGACGATCCGATGGTGCAGAAGGATAAGGACCTCGTCCCTTACAATATCGTCAAGGGCGACAATGGCGATGCCTGGGTCGAAGTCCACGGCAAGAAATATTCCCCCTCGCAGGTCTCTGCGATGATCCTTCAGAAGATGAAGGAAACGGCTGAATCCTATCTCGGCGAAACCGTGACGCAGGCCGTCATTACGGTTCCCGCATATTTCAATGACGCTCAGCGTCAGGCCACCAAGGATGCCGGCAAGATTGCCGGCCTTGAAGTGCTGCGCATCATCAACGAACCAACGGCAGCAGCCCTTGCCTATGGTCTCGACAAGAGCGAAGGCAAGACCATTGCGGTTTATGACCTTGGCGGCGGTACTTTCGACGTGTCGGTTCTCGAAATCGGCGATGGCGTCTTTGAAGTGAAGTCGACCAATGGTGACACTTTCCTTGGCGGCGAAGATTTTGACATGCGTCTGGTCGAATATCTGATTGCCGAGTTCAAGAAGGAAAGCGGCATCGACCTTAAGAGCGACAAACTTGCTCTGCAGCGCCTCAAGGAAGCCGCAGAAAAGGCCAAGATCGAATTGTCGTCGGCGCAGCAGACCGAAGTCAACCTGCCCTTCATCACAGCGGACGCAACCGGTCCAAAGCACCTTGCGATCAAGCTGTCGCGTGCCAAGTTCGAGAGCCTTGTCGATGATTTCGTCAAGCGCACGATCGAGCCTTGCAAGGCAGCACTCAAGGATGCAGGCATCAAGGCTGGCGAAATCGACGAAGTGGTTCTGGTCGGCGGCATGACCCGCATGCCCAAGATTCAGGAAGTCGTAAAGCAGTTCTTCGGCAAGGAGCCGCACAAGGGTGTGAACCCGGATGAAGTGGTCGCCATGGGCGCGGCCATTCAGGGCGGCGTGTTGCAGGGCGACGTCAAGGACGTGCTGCTTCTCGACGTAACGCCTCTGTCGCTCGGCATCGAAACACTGGGTGGCGTGTTCACGCGTCTTATCGACCGCAACACGACGATCCCGACCAAGAAGTCGCAGACCTTCTCCACCGCTGAGGATAATCAGTCGGCTGTGACGATCCGCGTCTTCCAGGGCGAGCGTGAAATGGCTGCCGACAACAAGAGCCTCGGCCAGTTCGACCTCGTCGGTATTCCGCCCGCACCGCGCGGCGTGCCGCAGATCGAAGTCACCTTCGACATCGATGCCAACGGTATCGTCAACGTGTCGGCCAAGGACAAGGGTACTGGAAAGGAACACCAGATCCGCATTCAGGCCTCTGGCGGTCTTTCGGATGCCGACATCGATCAGATGGTCAAGGATGCCGAAGCCAACGCCGAAGCCGACAAGCAGCGCCGTGAAGCGGTCGAAGCCAAGAACCAGGGTGAAAGCCTTGTTCATTCGTCCGAAAAGTCGCTTGCTGAATATGGCGACAAGGTATCGGCTGATGACAAGAAGGCTATCGAAGACGCGATTGCAGCACTGAAGACTTCGCTCGAAGGCGACGATGCCGAAGATATCAAGGCCAAGTCGCAAACCCTTGCCGAAGCTTCTATGAAGCTTGGTCAGGCCATGTACGAAGCAGCACAGGCTGCGGAAGAACAAGGCGCTGAAGGTGGCGAGCAGTCCGCTTCAAGCGACGATGTTGTCGATGCCGATTACGAAGAAATCGACGACGACAAGAAGAAGTCGTAATTTCTGTCACTGATGTAAAAGCCCGGCTTCTATAGGCCGGGCTTTTGCCAGTTTCGACAATATAACAAGAATAAGATGGCTCCGGTTGGGAGTCCGGTCCAGCCGCCGGGGTAACGGACATATGAAGATCGATTATTACGAATCATTGGGCGTTGAGAGAACAGCGGATGACAAGACGCTGAAATCGGCTTTCCGCAAGCTCGCCATGCAATATCATCCGGATAGAAATCCGGATAATCCTGAAGCCGAGCGCAAGTTCAAGGAAATCGGTGAAGCTTACGAAACGCTGAAAGACCCGCAGAAGCGCGCAGCCTATGACCGCTTTGGCCACGCCGCCTTTGAAAATGGCGGTATGGGCAATGGTTTCGGCGGAGGCGGCTTTGGCGGTGCGGGTGGTTTCTCCGATATTTTCGAGGATATCTTTGGCGAGATGATGGGTGGCGGTCGTCGCCGCTCCAGCGGCGGTCGCGAACGTGGTGCCGATCTACGCTATAATATGGAAGTGACGCTCGAAGAAGCCTATGCTGGCAAGACCGCGCAGATCAGGGTTCCGACCTCCATCACCTGCGATGAATGTTCGGGGTCGGGTGCAAAGGCCGGATCGCAGCCCGTCACCTGTAGCATGTGCTCAGGCTCTGGACGTGTGCGTGCAGCACAAGGCTTTTTCTCGGTCGAGCGCACCTGCCCCACCTGTAACGGTCGTGGACAGATTATCAAGGATCCATGCGGCAAGTGCCATGGTCAGGGCCGGGTGACGGAAGAGCGTTCGCTCTCGGTCAATATTCCAGCTGGTATCGAGGATGGAACGCGGATTCGTCTGGCCGGTGAAGGCGAGGCAGGATTGCGTGGCGGCCCATCGGGCGATCTCTATATTTTCCTCTCGGTCAGGCCACATGAGTTTTTCCAGCGCGATGGTTCCGATCTTTATTGCAAGGTGCCGATTTCGATGACCACGGCGGCTCTTGGCGGCCAGTTTGAGGTCTCGACGCTCGATGCGACACAGACGCGCGTCAAGGTTCCTGAAGGCACGCAGAACGGCAAGCAGTTCCGACTTAGGGGCAAGGGCATGCCGGTTCTGCGCCAGCAGGTGACGGGCGATCTCTATATTCAGATCGATATCGAGACACCGCAGAACCTCACCAAGCGTCAGCGCGAGTTGCTGGAGGAGTTCGAGCAACTTTCGTCCAAGGAGAACAGCCCAAAGTCGGCCGGGTTCTTCTCGCGGATGAAAGAGTTTTTCGAAGGAATAGGGGAATAAAAAAGGGAGCCTTTGGGCTCCCTTTTTTCTGTTTCTGCTATTCCTTGCTTGCTTCATTGCTTTGAAGCGGCATAAACTTGTTCGATAACGACAAACGGGAGCAGCGAGAATGGCAGGACAGCTCGGCAGGAAACTGGCCGCGAAGTTCGATGAGGAAATCCGTTTTTTCAAAGGCTGGATAGACGGACCCAAAGCGGTTGGCGCCATATTGCCGACAAGTTCTGTTACGGCGCGGCGCATGGCGAGCGTTATCGATACCAAATCCGGGCTGCCTGTGCTTGAACTTGGGCCCGGTACTGGTGTCATCACCAAGGCAATTCTTGCGCATGGCATAAAGCCGTCTGATCTTTATTCGGTCGAATACTCGCCGGACTTCGTCGATCATCTCAACAAGGCCTTTCCCGCAGTGAACATCATCCACGGCGATGTGTTCGATCTCGACAGTGCTCTGGGTGAGAAGAAGGACCTGCAGTTCGACAGCATTATTTCCGCAGTCCCCATGCTCAACTTTCCGATGGAAGACCGCATCCGGCTTATGGAAGAGCTGCTGTCGCGAATCCCGCGCGGTCGTCCGTTGATACAGATCACCTACGGTCCGCGTCCTCCGGTTCCTGCCGGAAAGGGCAATTACACCGTGCAGCATTATGATTTCGTGGTGCGCAACGTTCCGCCTGCACAGCTCTGGGTCTATCGCAGCGCACTATCCTAACCCTTCGGAGATCATTCATGTCTGCAAAAATCCTGATCTTTGCCGGATCAATCCGCAAGGGTGCCTTTTCCGGGCATATGGCTGAGGCGGCTTCAAGGGAGCTGTCGGCGCAAGGGGCAGAGGTTAGCGAGATATCGCTGGCTGATTATTCCCTTCCGATCATGAACGAGGATCTGGAGAAGGAAGAAGGTATTCCCGAAAACGCGATCAAGCTTGGCCGCCTTCTGGCCTCGCATGATGGCCTGATGATCTGCTCGCCGGAATATAATGCCTCGATCCCGCCGCTTCTTAAAAACACGCTCGACTGGGTGAGCCGCATTTCAAAAGACGGCGACAAGCCGCTCAAACCCTATGCCCGTCTGACCGTCGGGCTTTGCTCGACGTCCAATGGTGCTTTTGCAGGTATGCGCGGACTTTATCACTTACGGGCTGTGTTGATGGCTGTCGGCGCGCAGGTCATCACCGAGCAATGTTCGGTCGGTGGTGCAGCGGAGGCGTTCGATGCTGACGGCACACTCAAGAATGAACGCAGTGCCAGAATGCTGACGGCGGTCTGTAAAAGCCTGATCGAGCGGGCGGCTAATCCGGGACGTTGAAAATGGCGATCATTGCATAATTTCCGGCCATGGTCTCTTCCGTGCGGCCTTGTGTTGTGCGAAGAAAACGCAAATCACAGCGGAGGCTTTCATGACGACGACAGATTTGCGCGATCAATTGATCGTGGGCCTTGATTTGCCGAGTGTCACCGAGGCTGAGAAACTGGTCGAGGAACTGGGCGATGCCGTTTCCTTCTATAAGATCGGCCATCAGCTTGTCTTTGCAGGCGGACTTGATTTCGCAAAGAGCCTGATTGCGGCCAGAAAAAAAGTCTTTCTCGACATGAAGCTGCTCGATATCGACAACACCATTGCAAAGGGCGTGGAGAACGTTGCGAAAATGGGCGTTTCCATGCTCACGCTTCATGCCTATCCAAAGGCTATGCGTGCAGCGGTTGAAGCGGCAAAAGGGTCCAATCTTTGTCTGCTTGGCGTGACGGTGCTCACGTCCATGGATGAGGCCGATCTGAAAGAAGCCGGTTATTCCGACACTCCTGAAGCGCTGGTTTTGAAGCGTGCGCTGCAAGCGCGTGAAGCTGGCATGGGCGGCATTGTGGCTTCCGCTGCCGAAGCGGCCGCCATTCGCAAGGCAATCGGCCCCGATATGGCGGTCGTCACCCCCGGCATTCGCCCGGCGGGAGCCGAGAAGGGCGATCAGAAGCGTGTCATGACGCCGGCGGACGCGCTTCAGGCCGGTGCAAGCCATCTCGTGGTCGCGCGTCCGATTGTCGGTGCTCAGGACCGCAAAGCGGCTGCCCTTGCCATTCTGGAAGAAATGCGCTCAGTTTCCCACTAACTTGGGAGGAAAACCATGCCGAAAGCCTATTGGATCGCCCGTGTCGATGTGCGTGATGGCGAACGCTACAAGGATTATGTCTCGACGGCCAAGCCGGCCTTTGAACGCTATGGCGCGAAATTCATTGCGCGTGGCGGCAAGGCGGAAGCGGTTGAAGGGCAAGGCCGCGCACGCAATGTGATCATCGAATTTGCAACCATGCAGGCAGCACTCGATTGCTATCATTCTGCCGAATATCAGGCCGCAAAAGCCATCCGTCAAACTGTTGCGGATGGCGAGATCGTTATCGTTGAAAGCATCTGACCACAACAGTCACCAGTTGTTGTAGCATGTGCGCCAGTCGTTCAGCTGTTGCGCAAAGGATTTCCATTGACGTCTTCAATCAGAGCCAGAAATGAAAGGTGGCGATCTTTCCTTGCCGATACGCTGGCTCTGATTCTGTTCTTCACGGCAAGCGGTATTATCAATGAGCGGTTCATTGCAGGAATGACGTGGGAACAGGTATTTCATGCGCGGCTTCTCGGGGCTTTGCTGATGGTCGTATCTGGACGCCCCTATGGCCTGTGGCGTGACTGGTTCATGCGTCATGCGGGTGCGAGCAAGATATCCCGGCTGCTTTGGGATACTGTTGCACTGGTAAGTTTCCAGGTGCCGATCTACGCAGCAATATTAGCCGTCAGCGGTGCCAATTTGAACGAACTGTTGCGCGGGTCGCTTGGGGTGGTGGTGATCATGCTGGTTTTGGGAAGGCCATATGGGGCCTTCCTGAATTTTGTAAGAAACTGCTTTGGTCTCCCCGCAGGAGGAGAAAAGCCGATGTCGTTGAATAGCTAGAGCATAAGTCCTATCGGAGTGAAACGAGGATCGATAAGATTATGCTTAAAATAAAAGGAGTTAGAGCGCCGATCTGATTCAATCAGATCGGAATATGCTCTAAAGCCTGACGGGCGGATCATGACGTCCGGCGAGCGTCAGATCGAGCAGAACCACTTTGCCGGCATGCGGATCGGCCTCTTTTGCCGCGTCATCCATGCCTTGGCGCGCGCTGGTGACGATCATCACGCTCGCATCCGGTCCCACGAAAGCCGGACATGAAGGCTGACTTACGGGAAGGGCAATCGACCGGATCAGCCGTCCCTGCGGCGAATAGGTGTGCACTGCATTTGCCCCCCAGCACGCATTCCACAACGTGCCTTCGCCATCCACTACCGAACCATCCACCCCACCTTCTTCCGTACGATGGTGAAAGACGCTTTTTTCCGATATCGGCAGGCCGGTTTCCGGGTCCGTATCGACACGCCAGATGATATTGCGATCCGTATCCGCAAAATAAGCGATTTTTCCGTCGGGCGAAAACGAGATCGAATTGGTGATGGTGATATCGGAAAAGAGCTTTTTCACTTGGCCCTCGCAATACCACCAGATTGACCCTGCTTGCTTTTCCGCCTTCTTGCCCATGGTGCCGATCCAGAATGCGCCGGAGGGATGCACGCGTGCATCGTTGGAGCGGGTTACGGTGTTATCCGCTTCCAGGGGATGATGCAGCGTCAGTTTTCCATTGGAACGCTCACGAATGAACAAGCCATGCTCGCTGACAATCAACTGCCGCTCGCGGTCGATGACGGCCATTGCGCTGGCCTTCATGCCAAGATCATGCTCTTGCAACGCGCCGCTGTCCCAATTGCGCTCGATCAGCTTGTGGCCCAGAATATCGAACCACCAGACATGGCCGGTGAGCGGGTCATAGCCCGGACCTTCACCAAGTTCGGCGACATGATCGGCGAATAGGGTCGTTTTGACGGCGGTCATGCTTTCCTCCCGAAAATATGTCGCCCGGCGAATTTCGCCGGGCGTTGCGTTCATTTTACCGCCAGCCGAGTTCCGGAGCAACCGTGGTCAGGATGGCTTCGATCACATGGGCATTATAATCGACGCCAAGCTGGTTGGGCACGGTCAAAAGCAGCGTGTCGGCTTCGGCGACTGCCTCGTCCTGTTTGAGTTCCCTGATCAACGCTTCAGGTTCTGCTGCATAGGAGCGGCCAAAAATTGCCCGCGTGTTTTCGTCGATATAGCCGATGCTGTCCTGCTCTTTGCTGCCGCCCCCGAAATAGGCGCGGTCACGATCATCGACGAGCGCGAAAATACTGCGGCTCACTGAAACACGTGGCGTGCGTGTGTGTCCTGCTTCCTTCCATGCTTCACGATAGGCACGGATCTGCTTGGCCTGCTGGACATGGAACGGTTCACCCGTTTCATCATCCTTCAGGGTTGAGCTTTGCAGGTTCATGCCGAGCTTTGCTGCCCAGATGGCCGTGGCGTTTGAGCCCGCACCCCACCAGATGCGGTCCTGCAGCCCTTCGGAATAGGGCTCAAGGCGCAACAGACCGGGAGGGTTGGGGAACATTGGACGTGGATTGGGTTGTGCAAAGCCTTCGCCCTTCAGCGCCTGCAAAAACGCTTCTGCATGTTGGCGGCCCATATCGGCATCGGTTTTACCCTCTTCCGGCTTGTAGCCAAAATAGCGCCAGCCATCGATGACCTGCTCGGGTGAGCCGCGGCTGATACCCAATTGCAGGCGCCCACCAGCAATGAGGTCCGCCGCACCGGCATCTTCAGCCATGTAAAACGGGTTCTCATAGCGCATGTCGATGACGGCGGTACCGATCTCGATCTTGCTGGTTTTCGCCCCAACGGCTGCCAGCAGTGGAAACGGCGAGGCAAGCTGGCGGGCAAAATGATGCACGCGGAAGTAAGCACCATCCGCGCCGAGTTCTTCGGCAGCGACCGCAAGATCGATCGATTGCAGAAGCGTGTCGCCAGCCGAACGGGTTCCCGACTGGGGAGATGGCGACCAATGGCCGAAGGAGAGAAAGCCGATATTTTTCATGATGTTTACTCTGACTGGAACAATTAATCTTGGGCATCATATGGGGTAGCGGGTCTCATTTGAAAGCAGCTGGCATGGTGAACACTGTATCGTGTTTCCTTGAACAGGCTGTTCGTGCCAGAAAAAGCTATATCGCAGCCGTGTTCCATCCTAAATTCTGAGCAATTTCGAATCGCGAGGAAAATCATGGCTCTCAAAGTCGCGGTCCAGATGGACCATATCAGAACCGTCTCCATTGCAGGCGACACCACTTTTGCCCTGTCGCTTGAGGCGCAAAAGCGCGGCCATGAGCTTTATCATTATACGCCCGACCGGCTTTCCATGCGCGATGGCGTGGTTTCGGCAGCGGTCGAGAAACTGGAAGTGCGCGATATCGAGGGCGATCATTTTACGCTCGGTGAGTCGGTGCGGCGCGATCTTTCGCAAATGGATGTTATCTTGCTGCGGCAGGATCCGCCGTTCGACATGAACTATATCACCACGACGCATCTTCTGGAGCGCATTCATCCAAAGACGCTGGTGGTCAATGACCCCGCCTGGGTGCGCAACAGCCCGGAGAAGATTTTTGTCACCGATTTTCCCGATCTGATGCCCGAAACGCTGATTACCAAAGACCCACAGGAGGTCATGGATTTCCGCCACCAATTCGGCGATATCATTTTAAAGCCGCTTTATGGCAATGGTGGCGCGGGGGTGTTTCATCTGGCTGATGGCGATCGCAACCTGACCTCGCTGCTGGAAATGTTCGGGCAATTGTTCAAGGAACCTTTCATCGCCCAGCGTTACCTCAAGGATGTCCGTGCCGGCGACAAGCGCATTATCCTGATCGATGGTGAGCCGGTGGGGGCTATTAACCGCGTGCCGTCGGAAACCGATGCCCGCTCCAACATGCATGTCGGTGGCCGCGCGGAGCAAAGCAAACTGACGCCGCGTGAACGCGAAATCTGCGAGCGCATCGGTCCGTCCTTGAAAGAGCGTGGCTTTATTCTCGTCGGCATCGACGTGATCGGCGATTACATGACCGAGATCAACGTCACCTCGCCAACCGGCATTCGGGAAATCGAACGCTTTGACGGCACCAATATTGCAGCCCTGTTCTGGGATGCAGTTGAAGCCAAACGATAAAATGTTCCTGAAACGTTCTTGAAATCTCCCTTTGAATATGCTTAAATCTCATGGTTGTATTTAAGCATATTCTCACTTTTGGGATGTGCCGATGAGCATGCGGGGGCGCTCATGGTTGCACGGGTTGGAACGGTTGCCTTTCAGGGCATAGAGGCAGTGCCGGTTGACGTTCAGGTCATGGTGGCACCGGGCAAGATGGGCATGTCCATTGTCGGGCTGCCCGATAAGGCTGTGGCCGAAAGCCGGGAGCGGGTGCAGGCAGCACTGCACGCCTGTGGGCTTTCCATGCCGACCAAGCGGGTAACGGTTAATCTCGCACCAGCCGATCTGCCCAAGGAAGGTTCGCATTACGATCTGCCGATTGCGGTCGGATTGATGGCAGCAATAGGGGCTATTCCGGCAGATGCCATTCAATCCTATATTGTTTTGGGTGAACTGTCGCTCGATGGTTCGATTACTGCTGTGGCAGGCGTCCTTCCCGCGGCAATTGGTGCCAACCGGGAGGATAAAGGTCTGATCTGTCCGCATGATTGCGGGCAGGAAGCAGCATGGGCAGGCGCGGATATTGATATTCTTGCGCCGCGTAGTCTGATCGCGCTGGCCAATCATTTCAAGGGTACGCAGGTTCTGACGCGCCCTACACCTTCCATGCGGGTCGCGAACGAAGGGCTACCCGATCTTTCCGATATCAAGGGCCAGGAGACGGCCAAGCGTGCGCTGGAGATTGCAGCTGCAGGCAATCACAATCTGCTTTTGGTCGGCCCGCCGGGTTCGGGTAAATCCATGCTGGCGCAACGCCTGCCGTCAATCTTGCCCAAACTCAGCCCGCGTGAATTGCTCGACGTATCGATGATCGCCTCGATAGCGGGTGAGCTTTCCGGCGGGAAACTCTCTGACCGTAGGCCGTTTCGCGCTCCGCATCATTCAGCTTCCATGGCGGCGATGGTGGGTGGCGGCTTGCGCGCACGGCCAGGCGAAGTCTCGCTTGCGCATAATGGTGTGCTGTTTCTCGATGAGTTTCCTGAATTCTCGCCGCAGGTTCTCGATTCGCTGCGCCAGCCGCTTGAAACCGGTGAATGCATGATTGCGCGTGTCAATCACCGCACCAGCTATCCGGCGCGGTTCCAGCTTGTGGCGGCGATGAACCCGTGTCGCTGTGGCATGGCGGGCGAACCGGGGCATACTTGCGCACGTGGCCCACGCTGCCAGAGCGATTATCAGGCGCGGATATCCGGCCCGCTTCTCGACCGTATCGATTTGCGTGTCGATATGCCGGCTGTTTCAGCGCTTGATCTTATTACGCCTTCGCAGTCGGAAAGAAGCGAAACGGTTGCGATCCGTGTGGCAAGGGCCCGTGCCATACAGGCGGCGCGATATGGTGCGCGCGGGCTTGAGTCTTCCATGACCAATGCCCATTGCCCGGCAAGCCTGATCGAAGATGTGGCCGGTCCCGATACGGCGGGGCTTAAGCTTTTGCGCGATGCCAGCGAACGCATGCATTTTTCCGCCCGCGCCTATCACCGTATTTTGAAAGTAGCGCGCACGCTTGCTGATCTTGATGGCGTCGAACAGGTAGGACGCATTCATCTGGCCGGTGCCATTTCATATCGCATGGGCGCAGAAAGGCTTATTTCAGCAGCATGATCCAGCATAGGCTTGCCGTAACAATGATAGAGTATCAACCGGGAAGGTTTTCCGAACCGTTGCCGCGATAATCCTGCCGGTTGATACCATGGCGCTGCATTTTGTCGTAAAATGTCTTGCGCGGAATGCCGAGCGCCTCGATGGTTGCCTGAACATTGCCTTTATGGGCGGCAAGGGTATCTCGGATCAGTGTCGCCTCATACCGTTCGATCCGTTTTGGCAGTGGGTCGTTAGCTTCGACCGGCATTGCGGTGCGCATATCCTGCGGAACACCGAGGGCTACGCGGTCCGCGAAATGCGCCAGTTCGCGGACATTTCCGGGCCAATCATGGTGCATAAGATAGGCATAAGTTCCAGTATCAATATTGGGAGCATCGCGGTTGAAGCGCTTTGCGGCGCGCGTGAGGAAATGCGCGAAGAGGAGGGGAATATCCTCACGGCGTTCCCGAAGCGGCGGGATGGAAAGTGTCACCACGTTCAGCCGGTAGTAAAGGTCTTCGCGAAAATCGCCGCGCTGGGCAGGATCCCCGAGATTGATCTTTGCAGCCGCCACTACGCGCAGATCGACGGGTCGCACTTCATTGGTTCCGAGCGGTGCAATCTCGCGCATTTCGAGAACACGAAGCAGTTTGACTTGCGTTGCGGCAGGCATGCTTTCGATTTCGTCGAGAAAAAGCGTGCCGCCGCTTGAATGTTCGATACGACCAAGGCGCTTTTTCTGAGCGCCGGTAAAGGCACCTGATTCATGGCCAAACAGTTCGCTTTCAATGACTGTTTCCGGCAATGCGCCGCAATTGAGTGCCACGAAATTACCCTTGCGACGGCGGCCCCAATCATGCAGCAACTGCGCCACCACTTCCTTGCCGCTGCCTGTTTCACCGGCGATCAGAACATCGACATCCATATCGGCAATATCGCGCACGGTCCGGCGCAGGTTTTCAATTGCTGGCGTCTGTCCGATCAGCGGCAGGCTGGTTCCGGCATTTTCTGCTGCTTCGCGCAAGTTTCGGTTCTCAAGTACCAGTTGCCGCTTTTCACCTGCACGACGGACGCTGTGCACCAGGCGGTCAGTGGCGAAAGGCTTTGCGATGAAATCATAGACCCCGTCCTGAATGGCCTGAACGGCCATGGGAATGTCACCGTGGCCGGTGATCAGGATGACCGGCAGGTCGGCATCGATGCCCTTGATGCGTTCGAAAAACTGCAGGCCATCCATTTGCGGCATGCGCACATCGGTAATGATTACGCCTTCATAGTCGGGTGAAACGGCATTGATCGCATCGGTTGCCCGAGCAAAATCACGAACATTGAAGCCTGCAAGCTCAAGTGTCTGCCGGGTTGCGCGGCGCAAGGCATTGTCGTCGTCAACCAGAATGATCGGAAGCAATTTTGTCGTCATGCTTTTTTGAGTTCCACATAAAAGACAGTACCGTCTGTGCTGCTATTCACTGCGATTGTGCCGCCGTAATCGGTGACGATCTCCTTTACGATCACGAGGCCAAGCCCAAGTCCCTTTTCCTTGGAGGTATTGAAGGGCGAAAACAAATTGTCGTGTATGGACTGCGGCATGCCAGGGCCATTATCGGAGATGGTAATAAGAACGCTCTCGCTTTTCTCTTCCACGCGCACGTCGATCCGCCCCTTGTCACCGTGCGGCTCGACCGCTTCCAGCGCATTCTGAAACAGATTGATCAGCACCTGTTCGAGCCGGATCGAATGTCCGATGACATGCAATTCTGGCGGTGGCAGTTTGATGTCGAGCTGATCCATGCGACCGGCAAACCGGCTGCGCAACAAGACGAGCGCGCCGGAAATAACCCGTTCCAGCACAGTCGGTCCGGCAGGTGTACGGCCCTTGCGAGCGAGCGCCTTGAGGTCGCCGGTAATGGTTCCGATACGGTCGGTCAGGGCTGCGATTTCATCGAGATTTTCCACCGCATCGTTGAAACGCTTGCGGGCAAGAAAAGTCTTTGCATTATCCGCATAGGCCCGAATGGTCGCCACCGGCTGGTTGATCTCATGTGCCACGCCTGCCGCCACCTGCCCCATGATGGCCAGCCGGTTGGCGTGAACAAGGTCTTGCTGCACGCCCTGCAACATGGTTTCTGTTCGCCGGTGATCGCTGATTTCGACTTGCAGGCGGTCATGAGCGAGGCTCAGATCGCGGGTACGCTCCTTGACGCGCTCTTCCAGTTGCATCTGCGTGTGCCGGGCGCGGGCAATGCGTGCCGCCAGTTTCTGACGCCGGCGTAAAAGCAGGCCGACAATCGTAGTCAGAGCCGCGAGAACGATGAAGGTATAGAGGCGCGCTTCGCGCACGGCTGCGGTTACTACTGGTCGCAGCGGTGCAAGGCTATACATCTGCCATGGGGTGGAGGGCACGGTGGAATGGATGGCCAGAAAATCGGTGCGCTGTGTGTTACCGGGCAGCAATGCATTTAACAGCAAGAGATTGCTGCCATTGCCGGATTTAACCGAGAGCGGCAGGGGAGAGAGCGATGTATCGCCAAATTGCAGGCTCTCCCGAATAGCCGCACTCTGCTGGCGTCCGATTGTGCCGATGGTCATGAAGCGCCATGACGGCAGGCTGGTGATGAGAACGATGTTGCGCTCATCTGTCACGAAAGTGGGGCGGCCAGCATTTTTCCAGTCGTTTTCCAGGCGATCAAATTCCAGCTTGACCACGATGACGCCCAGTGGCCCGTTCGGCCCATCGACGCGGCGCGAGATATAAAGGCCGGGACGATGACTGACGGTGCCCAGCGCAAAATATTCGGCGCTGCCGCTTTTCATCGCCTCCTGAAAATAAGGCCGGAATTCGTAATCATTGCCGACGAAGCTTAAAGGTTCGCGCCAGTTGCTTGCAGCAATGGCGACGCCGTCAAGACCGACCAGATAGATCACCGCAGCCTGCGTGCCTTCTGCCAGCACTTCCAGCTTTTCGTTCAAAGCTGCGGTGGCGGACTCATCTTCAAGAGCTGCCTCCAGCGCCTTGTCCTTGGAAAGTACCAGCGGCAACGCGCGCTGCTTTTCCAGCACCGCCAGCAACAGTGCGGTATTGAGATTGGCATCGATCGTGGTTCGTTCGCCCAGCGAAAGCACGGCCCTGTTGCGGGCGATATCGCCGACAGCCCAGAAGCCGACCACGAAAACCATCAGACATACGAGCGCGAACAAACCCCATAGTCGCAAGTTGGAGGCGGTCAGCCCGCTTTGGCTGTCGTCGAATGGGCTGATCTTATTCATCGTATAGATGTGCAATATATCGCACTTTTAATAAAGAAGAATGTGCGATATATCGCACGATTTTTAGGGTTTTCCAAGCCCAACTGAATTAAATCTATTTATTTTAATAACTTAAGTTGACCTTGCTAGTTTGGCATGAGGATTGCTCCTAGTGACTGCAGCAGCGGCGCAGACCGTTGGAATTCCCAGACTGAGAGGCTCGGGAGGCTGGATGAAGATCCGGGCTGGGCCCAACGGAGGATATCATGATTGCAGTACCGACAGGCGCCGCCGCAGAGCCGCGCCGTCCCATCCCGCTTTACAAGCATCTTTATGTGCAGGTTCTGGTGGCTATTGCCGCCGGTATTCTGCTTGGCCATTTTTATCCCGATCTCGGCACTCAGCTGAAGCCGTTGGGCGATGCGTTCATCAAGCTGGTGAAGATGATTATCGCCCCGGTTATCTTCCTCACGGTTGCGACTGGCATTGCCGGCATGACCGACATGAAAAAAGTCGGTCGAGTAGCCGGTAAGGCGATGCTCTACTTCCTCACCTTCTCAACCCTTGCTCTGGTCATAGGTCTCGTCGTTGCCAATGTTGTACAGCCGGGTGCCGGCATGCATATCGATCCGGCATCTCTGGACCCGAAGGCTGTTGCGGATTACGCCGCCAAGGCGCATGAGCAGTCGATTACCGGCTTCCTGACAAATATCATTCCGACCACCATTGTTGGTGCTTTCGCAAGTGGAGATATTCTTCAGGTCCTTTTCTTTTCGGTCCTGTTCGGTGTTGCGCTCGCCATGGTTGGCGACAAGGGCAAGCCGGTCACCGATTTCCTGCATGTCTTGATGGCCCCTGTCTTCAAGCTAGTGGCGATCCTCATGAAGGCCGCTCCCATCGGTGCGTTCGGTGCCATGGCCTTTACCATTGGCAAATATGGCATTGGTTCCATCGCCAATCTGGCGATGCTGATCGGAACATTCTATCTGACCTCGCTGCTCTTCGTTCTGGTCGTACTGGGTGCCGTCGCGCGCTATAATGGCTTCTCCATCCTTGCCTTGATCCGCTACATTAAGGAAGAACTGCTGCTGGTTCTGGGTACCTCTTCATCGGAGGCCGCCCTGCCGACGCTTATGGACAAAATGGAAAAAGCCGGCTGCAAGCGCTCGGTGGTGGGGCTCGTCATTCCAACGGGCTATTCCTTCAATCTTGACGGTACCAACATCTATATGACGCTGGCCGCCCTCTTCATCGCGCAGGCGACCGATATTCCGCTGTCGCTCGGCGACCAGATTTTGCTGCTTTTGGTGGCGATGCTAAGCTCCAAGGGGGCTGCTGGTATCACGGGCGCGGGCTTCATCACCCTGGCTGCGACCCTGTCGGTGGTTCCCGCCGTCCCGGTCGCCGGCATGGCGCTTATTCTCGGTATCGACCGCTTCATGTCTGAATGCCGTGCGCTGACCAATCTGGTCGGCAATGCGGTTGCAACCATCGTTGTTGCGCGCTGGGAAGGTGAGCTCGACACGACCAAGCTCACAGCCGCAATGCAGGGCACACCGGTTATCATCGATACGGTGCCCCAGCTTGAGCCTGCGGAATAAGGCCCAACCTTACAAGCTATGATCATGGAACGGCCCGCTTTGGTGGGCCGTTCTTTTTCGGCCTTAAGCGTGCCGTATTCTATCCTATTGAGGAAACACACTTTTTTTAATGGCGAATCGGTGAATCAAAACAGGCGGGATTTCCCGCCTGTTTTGATTGATAAGTCGTTTGAAATGATTACTATCGCACTGCGCCGACCAGAAGGTTTTCGGGTGCTTCGATGGAAACCCAGCGACCGCTATGGTTCGAAGCCTGGCGCTTCAGATAGCTATAATCCGTATCATCCCAGCGCATGACTTCATCGGTCAGATTGTCCAGAATGTAATCGCCGCGATCTGTGCGAACCGTCAGAACGGCATGGCCTTCGCCGTCGGGTTTGCGAACAACGGTAATCAGAAGATTGCTAATCGGAATACCGGCCTCGTTCAATTCACGCTGCTTGAGAAGGACATAGTCCTCGCAATCGCCAACGGTGGTCGGGTAAGCCCAGTATTCCTCAACGCCGTAGATTTCCATATCGGTCATTGGTTTGATGCGCTCGTTGATCGAATGATTGACGGCGATGATGTTTTGCCAATTGGCTGACGTCAATTGTAGCGGGCGCGTGTCGCGGCTGGTGACGTTGCATTCGGCAGCTTCGCGCTTGCAGAACTCATAATGGCCTATCGGCTGTGATGTCGTTTTGCCGGTCTGCATGAAATTGCTTGATGCTGCTTCGGCACTAAAGCCAGTCAGCAACACCGAAGCCGCCAAAGCGGCTGCTGCCATGATCTTTGTGGTTGAGCGAACAACGCAAAACATACTCAACGCCCTTGCCGAAGATTAACATTCGTTCATTTATTAACGAAACGTTAAAGACTGAAACAGGCGAGAGTCAATTCGGATTGCCACTTGGTGGTTCAACTTCTTAAGTAATGGTTAACGCGCGCGGAATGAATTAATGCACCAAATAGTTGATTCTGTTGGATGGTAACCAGCGCCAAACTCGCTCTGAACCACTCATAATTTTGCCATGGTCGGCGCGCTTTTCTTTTGTCCTGAACGGCTGGTTTCTGGCTTGTTCGGTCGGGCCTGAAATGCCGGCATTGGGCACGGTGTGAGGCCCTTTGACAAGGGGCCACGGGATGACAGGCGCAACCACGCGCAAGGCCACCGCAGATGACATTGATGCGCTCTTACGCATTGAGGAGTGTTGTTTCGAGACGGACCGCATTTCCCGCCGTTCGTTTCGCGTTCTGATCGCACGCCCGACTGCCGAAACAATAGTCGCCGAGGTGGGCGGTGCGGTTGTTGGTTATGCGATGATCCTGTTTCGCCAAGGGACCGGACTGGCGCGGTTTTATTCACTTGCTGTTCTGCCAGATAGCGGGCTGAAAGGCATCGGGTCACTTCTTCTGATGGCGGCGGAAACCGTAGCCTTCGAACATGATCGTATGTTGTTGCGGCTGGAAGTGCGCGAAGACAATGCGCGTGCCATCGCACTTTATACCCGCCATGGCTACCGACCTATCGGCCGCTATCTCGATTATTATGCCGATCATTCCAGCGCTCTTCGCTTTGAAAAGACGGTGCGCGGCGATTTTTCGCCGGTTCCGTCCTTTCCCTATTACGAGCAGACGACGGATTTTACCTGCGGTGCGGCCTGCCTGATGATGGTTCTGGCTCGTGACATGCCGCAGACACGCCTTGATCCTGTACTGGAAATTCGGCTCTGGCGCGATGCAACGACCATCTACATGATGTCGGGGCCGGGCGGTTGCGAGCCGTTCGGACTGGCTGTTGCCGGATATGAGCGCGGCCTTGCGGCATCAATCATCGTGTCGACACAGGACACGCTTTTTCTGCAATCGGTACGCTCAGTCGCAAAACGAAAGGTCATGCAACTGGCACAAACCGATTTTCGCCAGCGAGCGGAAGCCTATGGCATTCCGGTCGAATATCGCCACTTTACTTTATTCGATATTCTCTGCGCCCTGCGGCGGGGTGCGTCTGTAATCGTTCTTATCAGCGGTTACCATATGTTCGGCAAGAAAGTGCCGCACTGGGTGCTCGCGCATGGCGAGGACGGACGCCATATTTTCATTCATGATCCGTGGGTGGCGGACGAGCGTGGTGAGACCATCGCCGATGCGGCCAATTTGCCGGTACCCTTCCATATTTTTAATCGTATTGCACGCTTTGGTGCCGATGGGCTGCGAGCGACTATTATTTTTGAAAAAGGAAAAGATTGATGACCATATGCGCTATTCTTGTAGGGCGTCTTTCCGATATCGACAACGGTGCGACGCCGCACAAGGTCATGACCCATCGCGATTATCTTGCCCATCCAGCTTTGTTCAACGATCAGCTACGGCCACGCATCATCAATCTGTCGCGTTGTTATCGCTACCAAAGCCGCAGCTATTACGCTTCGCTGCTGGCCGAAGCACGCGGTCACCGCGTCATCCCCTCCGTTGAAACGATGATCGATCTCTCAGAACGAAAGCTTTACGAAAATGCCATTCCAGAACTCGAAGATGCCTTGAACAAAACATTTGCAAAGTATCCGCATAAACAGTGCGACACTGTCCATGTGCATTTCGGTTTTGCAGAAGACCCGGATTTCGAACGCTTCGGTCGGCTCCTGTTCGACTGGTTCCGGGCACCGTCGCTGGAAGTGACTGTGAAGCCCGGCGAATGGGTTTGTATCCAGAAGATCGGCTTTGCCAACATCGCCAAATTTCACGATGAGCGCAAAGTGCAGTTCGAAGAGGCGCTGGCGCGCTATACGAAACGCGAATGGCGCGCCGCAAGGCCAAAAGTTCCAGCGCGCTATTCTTTCGCCACGCTTTGCGATCCCAAAGAGGCCATGCCGCCTTCATCGGTGTCGACGCTTAAACACTGGGCAAAAATTGCCGGGCGTCTTGGCGTCGATGTGGAACCCATCGGTCGCAAGGAGCTGTCGCGCCTTGCCAATTACGATGCGCTGTTCATTCGCGAGACAACGTCGATTTCCAATCATACCTATCGTTTTGCACGGCGGGCGCAGCAGGAAAACATGCCGGTTATCGACGACCCGATCTCGATGATCCGCTGCACCAACAAGGTCTATCTGCATGAACGCATGCAGGCCAATGACGTGGCCGTGCCGGAAACGCTTATGATTGCAGGCGAAGAGGATCTGGAACGGGTCGCCGATGTTCTCGGTTTTCCGCTGGTTATCAAGATACCGGATTCGTCTTTTTCGCGTGGCGTCAAGAAGGCGAAGAATCTTACCGAACTCAAGCAGCTGGCCGGGCTTTGGCTTCAGGATAGCGACCTGTTGCTGGCACAAAAATATATGCCGACCGCTTTTGACTGGCGTGTCGGCGTTCTCGACGGAAAACCGCTTTTTGCCTGCCAGTATATGATGGCAAAGAACCACTGGCAGATCATCCAGCACGATACGGGCGGCGAGCCACAGGAAGGCGGTTTTCGCTCCTTTGCGCTCGGTGATGTACCGATGAAGGTTCTGGAAACTAGCCTGCGGGCTGCCCGATGCATTGGTGACGGATTATATGGTGTCGATCTGAAGGAGGGGGAGGATGGGGTTGTAGTGATCGAGGTGAATGACAATCCTAATCTCGAACATGGCGTGGAAGATGCCGCCGAAAAAGACGAGGTCTGGATCAATCTCACGCGCTGGTTCACAGATAGGCTCGACCGGCGTTAGAAGCGCATCCCGAAAAGTGTGAAACGGTTTTCGGATAAGATGCGCGTTAAATAAGAGAGATGGAGCGCAGATCTTATTCAATCAGATCAAATCGCACGCTAAAGATGCCCGCCAGAATGCAGGCGCTCGGGCATCTACATGCGTGTATAGCAGATTTTGGTATGCCCGGCACTGATGAAGCCGAGGCGGCTCGCAGCCCCTTTGGAGAGGTCGAGCACGCGTCCCTTGATGAAGGGGCCACGATCATTGATCCGCACAACGAGTGATTTACCGTTTCTCTGATTGGTGACCCGTATTTTGCTGCCAAGCGGCAATGTACGGTGCGCTGCGGTCAGACCAGCGGGGTTCATGCGTTCACCGGAAGCCGTTTTCGAGGTGAGAGCGTACCAGGAGGCACCGCCGCATTGGCCTGCCGAGGCTTCGATTGCAGTTACGGCGAGAAGGCCGCTGGTCGCAAGAGCGAGCGTAGCCATACGGGTCTTGAAGTTCATGTCAGTTCCACTAACTGTTAACTTTGGTTCCTTCAGAGTTACGCTGAAGGGCATTAGCCCAATGGTGACTAAATGCGGCCTTGGCGTGATTATAATGAGAATATTCCAAGACATTGAAAAATCTAAATAATAAGGAAAAATATCCTATACTGAGCTATTATTACTTATCTTTCTAAACATACATCAGGAATATTATCGATGGATTCCATTTTTTCCTTAAAAGAAAAGAGATAATTCCGTAATATTATTTATCGTTGTTTTTTCGTGATGGATGCTTAGTGAAAGCGAGAGGTTTCATTTTTAAGCTCTGAGGAGCGGCTGTCCACCATTACAATCTTTATTTGTATTGTAAGTTGAACGCGTCTCGCTCAAAGTTGAGGAAATGCGGCCATTGTGGGGCCAAGAATGCAATTCATGGCTGTAAACTGTTAGAAATTTACCTCGGCCTTTTTCTCAATGACATTTCTTTGACCGCTCTTATATACCGCTTTCACGGAATTACCTGCTATAAGCGTGGGACAATCTGGCGGAAAACCATGCACGACCCCCACACCAAAGACGAGATCGACACGAACGCTCCCCGCACCTCGGCGGTCATGCGGGTGCTTTATATGGCGCTGGGTATCATCATGGTCATGCTGGGGATCATCGGGGCGGTGCTTCCGGTGATGCCGACGACGATTTTTCTCATTCTTGCCGCTTGGTTTTTTGCGCGCTCATCACCGAAACTTGAAGCACGTCTGCTGGCCGATCCCCGGTTCGGGCCACTAATTATCAAATGGCGAGAGCGCGGTGCCATTCCCCCGCGGGCTAAACTCTATGCCTCCATCGGCATGAGCGTGGGTTATCTTCTGTTCTGGTGGAGCGCCCGTCCCGGACCGCTGCTTGCTTCAGTTGTCACCATTTTCATGCTTGGATCGGCAGTCTATGTTCTCTCACGCCCGAGTGCGTAAGGCTGATCTCAATTTTTAAGCGCTCAATCATTCGCAAGCGTTCAGGCTCTGCTTATCAAGCTAGAAGATTGATTCCCATGTAAGTTCTTCAGTCTGGGTCGCGGGATGCGAAATCCCACTTAATTGCTGGCAGGCATGATTGATACAATCCTGTAACATGGCTGTCATATGACTGTTATAAAGAGCGCGTAGACGGCTACTGACGCTCATCGTCATATGTCCTTTCGAACAGGAGCTGATGCTCATGAACAAGATGATTTCCTCGACTGCAGCGCTTGCAATTGCCGCTGTATTGTCGGTATCCGCAGCGCAGGCGCGTGATCAGATTCAGGTGTCCGGTTCCTCGACCGTTCTGCCCTATGCAAAGATCGTTGCTGAAACCTTTGGTGAAACCTACCCTGATTTCAAGACGCCGGTTATTGAATCGGGCGGTTCGGGCGCAGGCATCAAGGAATTCTGCAAGGGTGTCGGCGAAAACACCATCGACATTGCCAATGCATCGCGCGCCATGAAGTCTTCGGAACTCAAATCCTGCATCGACGCTGGCGTCAAGGATGTTCAGGAAGTGCGCTTCGGCTATGACGGCATCGTCTTTGCAACCGATGCAAAAGGTCCAGACTTCAAGTTTGCTCCGGTTGACATTTACAAGGCGCTTGCCGCCAAGCTCGTCGTCGATGGCAAGCTGGTCAACAACCCGAACACCAAGTGGAGCCAGGTAAACGACAAGCTTCCTGACTGGGACATCGCTGCCTATATCCCTGGTGAAAAGCATGGAACGCGTGAAGTTTTTGAAGAAAAGCTTCTTGCTGACGGCTGCAAGGAATCTGGTGCTCTTGATGAAATCAAGAAGTCCGGCCTTGACGACAAGGCTTCGGCTGCTGCCTGTATCGCTGTGCGTAAGGATGGCAAGGCTGTCGACATCGATGGCGATTACAGCGAAACGCTGGCCCGCATCGACTCCAACAAACAGGGCGTTGGCGTTTTCGGTCTCTACTTCTTTGAAAACAATGCCGACAAGCTGAAGGTCGCAACCGTCAATGACGTGACCCCGTCGGCTGAAACGGTCGCTGCGGGCGAGTATCCGGTTTCGCGTCCGCTGTTCTTCTATGTCAAGAAGGCACATCTGGGCGTCATTCCCGGCCTGAAGGAATATGTGGAATTCTTCCTGAACGAACAGATGGTTGGCCCTGATGGTCCGCTTGCTGAATACGGACTGGTTCCGTCTCCCGATGCAGAGCGTGAAGAACAGCGCAAAGCCTTTAACGATGGCAACACGCTGGCTGCCAAGTAAGTTGCAAGTTGTGGAGGTGGGGATGTCGTTGCGGCATCCCCGCTTTCTTCTTCCGCGCATATCATTTAGATGAGCGCATCCGCGTGGAATTGGCCAATTTCTTTTATTGCATGACTTTATTGCACGACAAGGCCAATCTGCATTTTCAGGGGCAACCGGGGAAATTGAATGTCCTTCTTTCTGGTTCTCGTCAGTATCATTGCCATTGGGCTGGTTGGCTTTTTTATCGGCCGTCAGCGCGCCACCGCGATTGACAAGACGCAGCCTGTACCTAGCGCAGGCTTAAGTTTAGAAAAAATGCATTCCCGTCCGCATTATCACGGCTGGTGGGTTTTTCTCGTTTCGGCTTTGCCCGCACTTGTTTTTCTGGTGCTGTGGACTATCGGTTCGTCCGTCTATCTCAATCATGCGGCTACCGCACGCATGCCCGATGCGATCGAAGAGGGGGCCTATTCGGCGCGCAGTCTGCAACTCAGCATGATCGGCAGCTTAGCCGACGGCATGAAAAGACTGACACCTGCCGAGCTTGAGGCCTTACCTCAATCCTATGATGATGTGCGCAAGGTGCTCGGGTCCAAAGGCGTGGCCCTGCCAAGCGAGGGCCAGGATTATATGGTCCCCATCGCCATCTTCCTTGAAAAGGCTGGCAAGACAGTCGGAATGATCGGCAGCGTCGTTGCGCTCGTTCTGGCCGTGGCGGGGCTGATTTTCGGCCTTTCGGGTATCAGGCGCCGTACGCGTGCGCGTAATAATGTTGAGCGCATCGTGTTATGGGGATTGATTGCAGCCTCCGGCATCGCCATTCTGACGACAATCGGCATTGTCTTTTCGGTTCTGTTTCAGTCAATAAGCTTCTTCCAGTCCATTTCTCCCATGAATTTCTTTTTCGGCACGGTGTGGGATCCACGCTTTGCTGCCGCCGGTTCTGGTGGCGCGGTCGGCCAGTTTGGTCTTATCCCGCTATTGGCCGGTACACTTTATATCGCTTTTGTCGCGATGCTTTTCGCGGTGCCGGTTGGGCTGTTCTCGGCAATCTACATGTCCGAATACGCCTCGCCGCGTGTTCGAACGGTGATCAAGCCTGTACTGGAGCTTCTGGCGGGTATTCCGACTATTGTTTACGGCTTCTTCGCACTCATTACGGTCGGACCATTCCTGCGCGACCTTTCGGCGGCAATCGCTGGAGGTCAGGGTTTCATCATGGCACAGAGCGTGCTGACCGCAGGCCTCGTCATGGGCGTGATGCTCATCCCGTTCGTATCGTCCCTGTCGGATGATATTATCACCGCCGTGCCGCGCTCATTGCGTGATGGCTCTCTCGGTCTTGGCGCGACGCGTTCGGAGACCATCAAGCGTGTCGTCTTGCCGGCGGCCCTCCCGGGTATTGTCGGTGCCCTTTTGATGACGGCTTCGCGCGCTATCGGTGAAACCATGATCGTGGTGCTCGCCGCCGGTGTTGCAGCTCGCCTGACGGTCAATCCGTTCGAGGCGATGACAACGATCACCGTCAAGATCGTCAGTCAGCTCACGGGTGATCTTGAATTCGATTCGCCGCAAACGCTGGTCGCCTTTGCGCTGGGTATCACGCTTTTCGTCCTTACGCTGATCATGAACATCTTTGCGCTCTATATCGTTCGCAAGTACCGGGAGCAGTACGAATAATGACCGACGCAACTATCAACGGTGCCGCTGCATCCGCAAAGCCCCCGCGCCGCGATATCGGTATCAAGCGCCGTTACGCTGCCGAACGCCGCTTCCGTATCTATGGCGTCATTGCCATTGCAATCGGTGTGTTCTTCCTGTTTGCCCTGCTGTTTTCGGTGTTTTCCAAGGGCTATACGGCATTTGGGCAGACCACGCTCTATCTGCCTGTCAAACTCGATGCGCAGGTGATCGATCCGTCCAACAAGCGCGAGACGGACAATAGCGTACTGATTGCCGCAAATTATCCGCTTCTCGTGCGTAATGCATTGGCGGAAAAGCTTGGCGTGTCGCCGACCAATCGCCCCGTCATGCGTGAACTTGGAAAGTTCGCATCTGATGGCGTGCGCGTTCAACTGCGTCAGATGGTGATGAAGGATCCTTCGATCATCGGAACCACGCAGACCATTCCGGTTCTGGTTGGTGCAGATATCGATTCCGCCTTCAAAGGACAGATCGATCTGACCGTGCCCGAAGCAAACCGCAAAGTTTCCGACCAGCAGGTTGGATGGATGAATACGCTTTCGGAAGAAGGCATCATGCGGCAGGCTTTTAACACGGGCCTCTTCACCTTCGGCGCTTCCAGCCGACCAGAAACCTCTGGTTTGGGTGTCGCGCTGGTGGGGTCGGCTTATATGATGCTGATCGTGCTGGTTCTGGCGCTACCGATTGGTGTGGCAGCATCGATCTATCTCGAAGAATTTGCCAAGAAGAACCGCTTTACCGATCTGATCGAGGTCAATATCAATAATCTGGCTGCCGTGCCTTCGATCGTGTTCGGCCTGTTGGGTCTGGCTGTGTTCATCAATTTCTTTGGCCTGCCACGCTCGGCTTCGATCGTCGGCGGTCTGGTTCTGACATTGATGACGCTGCCAACCATCATTATCGCAACGCGCTCAGCTCTTCGCGCCGTACCGCCTTCCATTCGCGCAGCAGCCCTAGGGCTTGGTGCATCGCGAACCCAGATGGTCTTCCATCACGTGTTGCCGTTGGCAGCACCCGGCATTCTGACGGGTACGATCATTGGTCTGGCGCAGGCGCTTGGTGAAACCGCCCCGCTTCTGCTGATTGGCATGGTCGCGTTCGTCGCCAATATGCCGACTACACCGATGGATCCGGCGACCGCTTTGCCTGTGCAAATATTCATGTGGGCCAGCGAACCGGAGCGGGCCTTTGTAGAACGGACATCAGGCGCTATCATCGTCCTGCTTCTGTTCCTGGCCGTAATGAACATTGCAGCAATTATTCTGCGCCGCCGCTTTGAGCGCCGCTGGTAAACGGGAGAGCAAGTAATGAATCTGATGACAGAACGATCTCTCGAGAAAGCCGTAGGAGAAAAGATGAACGCCAACGCAAATTCCGTAAAGATGCGCGGCGACAAGGTTTGTGTATTCTATGGTGAGAAGCAGGCCCTGTTCGAAGTTGATCTGGAGGTGCCGGAAAAGATGGTCACGGCGCTGATTGGTCCTTCTGGTTGCGGCAAGTCTACCTTCCTGCGCTCGCTCAATCGCATGAACGACACCATCGAGGGCTGCCGCATCACTGGCAAGATCACGCTCGATGACGAGGATATCTACGATCCAAAAATCGACGTGGTAGAACTGCGCGCCCGTGTCGGCATGGTGTTCCAGAAGCCGAACCCGTTTCCAAAGACCATTTATGAAAATGTGGCCTATGGACCGCGTATCCATGGTCTGGCGCGCAACAAGGCCGATATGGAAGAAATCGTCGTGACCAGCCTTCAGAAGGCCAGCCTTTTCGAGGAAGTGAAAGACCGTCTGCACGATGCAGGCACTGGCCTGTCAGGCGGCCAGCAGCAGCGCCTGTGTATTGCTCGCGCCATTGCAGTCAGCCCAGAAGTAATCCTCATGGATGAGCCATGCTCGGCACTTGATCCTATCGCCACCGCCAAGGTGGAAGAGCTTATCGACGAATTGCGCCAGAACTACACCATCGTTATCGTGACCCACTCCATGCAGCAGGCGGCACGTGTGTCGCAGCGCACGGCCATGTTCCACCTGGGCAATCTCGTCGAAGTGGGCGATACCGAGACGATGTTTACGGCACCGACCGAAAAGCGCACCCAGGATTACATCACCGGACGCTTTGGCTGACGGGTTCTCACGATTTCCATAACGAGGTTTATTATGGCTCAGCATACCGTTAGTGCCTATGACGATGAACTGAAATTCCTTGCGCAAAAGATCGCCGAAATGGGCGGTCATGCCGAACGCATGGTCGAGCAATCCGTGGCAGCCATTGTCAATGCCGACAATGCGCTGGCCCAGCGCGTGATTTCCGACGATCTCATTCTAGATGCAAGCGAGCGCGAGATTGACGATAAGGCTGTCATGATTATCGCCAAGCGCCAGCCAATGGCTGTGGATTTGCGTGAGATCATTGGTTCGATCCGCATTTCAGCCGATCTGGAGCGCGTCGGTGATCTGGGTAAGAATATTGCCAAGCGCGTTGCTGCTGTTTCCGAATCGAGGCAGCCGATCAAGCTTTATCGCGGTCTTGAAACGCTGGCAGAGCTGGCCCTGACGCAGTTGAAGGATGTGCTTGACGCCTATGCGACGCGCTCCGTGCAGCAGATCAATGTGGTGCGTGATCGCGATGACGAAATTGATGCGATGTACACCTCGCTGTTCCGCGAGTTGCTGACCTATATGATGGAAGATCCGCGCAATATTTCGGCCTGCACGCATCTTTTGTTCTGCGCCAAGAATATCGAGCGTATCGGCGATCATGCCACCAATATTGCCGAGACGGTCTATTATATCGTGACTGGCCTGCAGATGCCCACGGAACGCCCCAAGGACGATCTTAGCCACGGCATCGTCGTGGATACGCCAAGCTGAGGCAGACCGACCATTGTCGCTTTGGCGGGGAGCATGAAGGAATAGCGCGACGGCACAGGATCGATACTGGGGGATTTGATCTGCCGTTCGCGGATTTGAACAGGAAATACCGCATGTCACAGGTACCCAAAATCGCTGTGGTTGAAGACGAAGAAGCGTTGAGCGTTCTGCTGCGCTATAATCTGGAAGCCGAAGGCTATCACGTCGATACAATGTTGCGGGGGGATGAGGCGGAAATCGCGTTGCGTGAAAATGTGCCCGACCTTCTCATTCTAGACTGGATGTTGCCGGGCGTTTCTGGCATCGAGCTTTGCCGCCGTCTGCGCCAATGGCCGGAAACGGAACGTCTGCCGGTCATCATGCTGACCGCGCGTGGCGAGGAAAGCGAGCGCGTGCGGGGATTGAGCGTTGGTGCGGACGACTATGTGGTCAAGCCCTTTTCCACGCCGGAACTTCTGGCCCGCGTCAAGGCCATGCTGCGCCGCGCCAATCCGAGCCTGCTTTCGCATGTGCTCAAAGTGGGCGAGCTGGTGCTCGACCGCCAGCAGCACCGCGTTTACCGCAAGGAAAAGGAAATTCGTCTCGGACCGACAGAATTTCGCCTTCTGGAATATTTCATGATGTCGCCGGGCCGCGTCTTTTCGCGCAGCCAGTTGCTCGATGGCGTCTGGGGTCCGGACATCTATGTCGATGACCGTACCGTGGATGTGCATGTCGGACGCCTGCGCAAGGCGATCAATGTCAGCCGCGGTCTTGATCCCATTCGCACCGTGCGCGGAGCTGGCTACTCGTTCGGTTGAATTCTTTCCGCACTGAATTCAAGGTCCGCTTTCCAGCTGGAAGGCGGGCCTTGTTTGATATCTGCGCCAAGCAACACCAGTGATTCGCCTCGTCATAAAGATGAAAACCGGCTGTTTTCACGTAATATTACATTCACCACATCAAAGTTCATGGAACCGTTACGTAGTCAGAAATATGTGCCGGTTGATGTTCTTCGGCGATCATTTTCAAGAAGAAAACCTTGGTGGAAGAAGTTTTTCAGATTAAGGTAATGTTGTGACGCGTATTGCAAGCCGTTGAATTACAACGAATACCATCCATCTCGTCAAGGTCATGTATATTTAAGAAAATATTAATGATTTTGAACTATTTGCGCGGCGATTGAAAAATACGAAATGGTTTACTCCAAGTCAGCAAGGCGTCAAAGAAGCGATTGCAGAATTTGCTCTTTCGTCATTTTTTAGCCTAAAAGTTACAAAACTTTGGATATGACAAGTGAAGTAACGGGCGCGAGAAACTGATCTTCGTCCATTTTCAAAATTGCACCCCAGCCGTGCGCTTATGCTTTTTGACCGGCTGATTATGAAGGGTTCAGATATGCGAGTGAACCCGAGCTATGGAGTGTGCCATTGACGCGCGTGGGTAAATGGAAGCTGCCTGTTCTGGCGGGATTGATTGTAGCACCTTTTTTGGTGACGGGTTGCACGACGACCGGTTCCTCGGCAAAGAGCGATAAGACGGCGTCGACAAGTCACGTCAAGTCAGTCAATGGCGTCAAGACTTACACCTACACGGCGCGAGACCGCAATTGCCTTGAGCGGGCAATGTTCTTCGAATCAAATCGTTCAAGCCCGGACGGCCTCGTCGCTGTGGGTACGGTTGTCATGAACCGTCTCGCCTCTGGCCGGTATCCCGGCACGGTATGCGGCGTCGTCGGTCAGAAGAACCAGTTCGCGCCCGGTGTTCTCAGTCGCAAAATGAATTCAAAGGCATTGCCGGATGTGCAAGCCGCAGCCGATGCGGTGCTGAAGGGCAAACGGCATCCCAAACTGAAGAACGCCATGTTCTTCCACACCGCGGGCCTCAAGTTCCCATACCAGAACATGCATTATGTTCTGGTTGCCGGAGGTAACTCCTTCTACGAAAAGCGTAAACGCGATGGATCGCTTCTGCATCCGGTTCCGCAGGATCCCTACAGACTTGCTTTCGCGGGGGCATCATCGAAATCGGCTCCCGATGCTGCGCCAAGCGTGCAGGTTGCGCTGGCAAGAGCTGTCACCGGCGAAACAAATGCGGAAAATGGCGGTTTCGGCCCACAGGCTCAGGAGAATCGGGTTGCGCCAGCTGTAGCACAAGCAAACGTTGATACGACATCGCAGCAGCTTGCATCCTATCAGCCGCGCGTCGAAGCCTCGACGCTCGACAGCCAGTCGCAGGCACTTGGCTATGCTCGTGTGGAACAGAAGCAGATTGATTCCGTCGGTGCATTGCTTCTGGCACAGGATCGTCCCGAAACACCGCTTTGATCGGCGCTTTAATTGGTCCGCGCCTTATTTTTTTACGGCGCGGACGGCTACGGGACGATAGGCCGGCTGGTAGAAAATGACCGGACGGTCATAGAAATCAGCGCGGTTTTCAAAAGCGCGACGGTCTGCGCGGCGATCAAGGTCAAGACGCATCAGGCAATTGGCAAAGAAATCCGTCCTTGCTCTGAAACCGTAGCTGCGACAGGTATTCTCGTCTGCGGCACGACGCTCTTGCGGCGTCATCGTGGTACAGCCGACAAGTAGCCCCGCAAATCCCAACAAAACAACAAGCTTCCTATTCAACCTTTTGCCCTCATATTGTGACCGCGAAAAACATTATAGCGCTATAAGGGCGAAAAGCGTGGTAAATTATACCGGTTGTGAAGTGCGATTTTAAAGGACTGTTTCCTTATTCCAGATCTTGCTGGGCGCTCATAATTGCTTGCTGACGATATAGATCCAGACGCATCATACATTTGGCGAAAGCGTCCGTGTGTGGCTGAAAGCCGTAGTTCACACATGTGTTTTGATCGATTGCGCGTTGTTGCGCTGGTGTCATGGCGATGCAACCGGCAAGAATGCTCGTCATTCCTGATAAAATAAAAAACTGTTTCTTCATTAGGGCTGGTCTTCCTTGGGCTGACCGTTTGAAAATATCCGGCAGTAGGAAGGAAAGAGTGGTGGAATTATGCCGCTGAGCTGTTGTCCGCGTATTTGGTTGCCGCTTGGGAAAATTAATCTCATTGATGTTAAATTTGCGCAGATTTATACAATATGCGGCAACGTACCAGCATGAAAAAGGTTGAACTCCATGGCCAATGATACAACGCAGCATTCCGTTATCGACCCGGTTAAACTCGAACGTCTGGCGGAGGTTGCAATTCGTGTCGGGCTGCAACTGCGTGAGGGGCAGGATCTGGTCGTCACAGCACCTGTGGTGGCACTGCCTCTGGTGAGGCTGGTCGCCAAGCACGCCTATAAGGCCGGTGCCGGGCTGGTAACGCCATTTTTTGCCGATGATGACATTGCGCTGGCGCGGTATGAGAATGCGCCCGATGCAAGTTTCGACCGCGCCTCGGACTGGCTCTATGAGGGCATGGCAAAAGCCTACGCAAATGGTGCTGCACGTCTGGCTATTGCTGCCGATAATCCAATGCTTTTGTCGTCACAGGACTCATCCAAAGTTTCGCGCGCCAATCGCGCCAATTCCAAGGCCTATCAACCGGCACTCGAAAAAATTGCCGGTTTCGATATCAACTGGAACATCGTCTCCTATCCCAATCCGGACTGGGCAAAGCTGATGTTTCCTGAGGATACGCAGGATGTTGCCACCCGCAAGCTGGCCGAGGCGATCTTTGCGGCCTCGCGCGTCGATGTCGAAGATCCGGTCGGCGCATGGGCCGCGCATAATGCAGCACTGCGCACGCGCACGCGTTTTCTCAATGCAAAGCGCTTCAGTGCACTACATTTCAAGGGGCCAGGCACTGATCTGATCGTCGGGCTTGCCGATGGGCATGAATGGCACGGCGGTGCATCAACGGCCAAGAACGGCATTACCTGTAATCCCAACATTCCGACCGAAGAGGTATTTACCACGCCGCATGCGCTTCGCGTTGATGGTTATGTTTCAAGCACCAAGCCGCTGTCGCATCAGGGAACGCTGATCGACAATATCGCCGTGCGCTTTGAAGGCGGGCGCATCATTGAAGCAAAGGCAAGCCGCGGCGAGGAAGTGCTTGCAAAAGTGCTGGACACGGATGAAGGCGCAAGAAGGCTCGGTGAAGTAGCACTTGTGCCGCATTCCTCGCCGATTTCGCAGAGCGGGCTTTTGTTCTACAACACGCTGTTTGATGAAAATGCGGCAAGCCATATCGCGCTCGGCCAGTGCTATTCCAAATGTTTTGTCGATGGCGCGAAATTGTCACCGGATGAGATCGCGGCACAAGGCGGCAATGCGAGCCTGATCCATATCGACTGGATGATCGGCTCAGACCAGATCGATGTGGACGGAGTGCGTGCCGATGGCAGCCGTGAGCCGGTGATGCGATGCGGCGAATGGGCCGAGTGAAAAAAAGCAAAGGCCGGAGAAGTTCTCCGGCCTTTGCTTTTGGGGAAAGATATAATCAGTTCTTTTCCTGCACATGCGCTTCCAGGAACCAGAGCGCTTTGTCGAGCGAGCGCGAGGCGGCGGTAAAAATATCAGCCGAGTTATCATCGCCCGCTTCGTCGGCATCCTTGATCGATTTGCGCAAAAGATTGGCGACATCGCCATAGCGCTCGATCAATGCGCCAAGATGGTCATGCACGGCATAAATATCGGTCGGATAAGGTTTTAGCTTTGTTTCGCTGGCGACAACCTGTGTCGTGCCAAGGGCCGTACCGCCAAGCTGCACGGCGCGTTCGGCAATCGTATCGACATGATTGTCGAGATCGGCGCGGAAAGTGTCGAGCATTTCGTGCACGGCAATGAATTGCGGACCCTTGAGGTTCCAGTGTGCCTGCTTGGTAATGAGCGCCAGATCGATGGTTGCGGCCAGATTTTCATTCAAAAGTGCAATCACCGTCGTCTTGGCATTGGAGGGAAGATCGTTGCGGGTTGCATGCATCGACTTCTTGGACATTTTATCCTCATATCCTTTTTTGATGCCGGCTTTATCTGGTCCGGCTAGCGACGATTGGGAGTTCGTCATGAGCAGCGCAATGGATCATGCATAAGGTGCTTGCCGGGCCATTAAAAAGCCGCAGCCAAGCTGGCACACTCCTGCACCTGTGCGGGAAACGCTCTTGAGCGGATATGGTTCCCTCCATTGCGCTGAATTTTCCCGACCTTTCTGTGCTTTAGCTTGTCGGCAGACCAAATCTGATTTACGCAACCGCTATGAAAATACTTGCACTCGATACCGCAGCCTCCTGGTGTGCCGCCGCTGTTCTGGATAAAGAGCACGATAGCGTGCTTGGCGCAGTCAGCGAAAATATCGGCAAAGGCCATGCCGAAGTGCTGATGGATCATATCGGGCGCGCGTTGGCGCAGGCAGCCCTCTCGATCCGTGATATTGATCGCGTGGCGGTCAATGTCGGCCCGGGTTCGTTTACTGGCGTGCGCATCGGTGTTTCTGCGGCGCGTGGCTTTGCGCTTGCGCTTGATTGCCCGGCCATTGGCATCACCGCCTTTGAGGCGCTGGCCTTTGAAACGCAGGACAAGACCGCCGGAAAACCTGTGACGGTGTTTCTCGACGCACACCGCGGCGAGATTTATGCGCAAGGCTTTGATGCCGGACTGCATCCATTGTCGCAACCGCTCATCTTTTCGCGTGGAGAGGCTGAAGCCTATGCGCGCGCGCTGTCCGGCGATACCGTTTTGGCCGGTTCTGCTGCCGCATCCATCAATGAGGCCTGTGGCGGCGGATTTGCATTGGCGTCCCTTGAGCCGACGGCCCGGATCGATACTTATGCCCGGCTTGGCGCAAAGCGTGCGTCGGGTGACGCGCCAAAGCCGCTTTATATGCGTGGACCCGATGCCAAGCCGCAGGTGGGGTTTGCATTGCCGCGCAAGCCAGCCGGAGTATAGACGATGATGGGCTTGTTGTTTGGGCGCTTTGCGCACAGAGCGGTTTCCGTGGAGCCGCTCGCTGTCAAGGACAGCCAGGCAATCCAGCGCCTTCATGCGGTCGCCTTTCATCATGGCTGGAGTTCGGATGATTTCCGCTCGCTGATTGTGCAGGATACGGTTTTCGGCTTCGTGGCGCGCCCGCACGGCAAGCCCGATGCGGTTTGTGGGTTCGTACTTGCGCGCCTTGTGGCGGGTGAGGCGGAAATCCTGACCATCGCCGTTGCGCGTGAGATGCAGCGACACGGTGTCGGCCGCGCATTGATGGATGCAGTATTACGTCATCTCTATCAGGAGCGTACTGAGACGCTGTTTCTGGAAGTGGATGCCGCCAATGTGGCGGCACAGGCGCTTTATAGGCGCCTGGGATTTCACAAGGTGGGAGATCGTCCGGCCTACTATGAAACTGCCGATGGGCGCTCATCAGCACTCATTCTGCGCCGTGATCTGGTACGCAATGCAGAGACGCCGCAATGATTGGCGCAATCCGCATTTTTATCGTGGTTGCGGCCATGGTGGCGCTCTGTCTCACGTTGATCCCGGTTCAATATGTGTTTCTGAAACTCAAAAATGGCTGGAAGCGCAGCCTGCCGAAGCTCTTTCATCGCATAGCGGCGCGGCTGTTCGGGTTTCGCATTCGCACGGTGGGGGAAATACATCGCGGGCGTCCGCTGCTGCTGGTTGCCAACCACACATCATGGAGCGATATCATCGTGATGTCGGCAGTGGGGCAGGTGTCGTTTATTGCCAAGTCGGATGTGCGGAGCTGGCCGGTTTTCGGCCATTTTGCGATTTTGCAGCGCACCGTTTTCGTCGAGCGCGAGCGGCGCGGCAAGACCGGCGAACAGACCTCCGAGATCGCAAAGCGCCTGATTGCGGGCGATGCGATGGTGCTTTTCCCGGAAGGCACGACTTCGGATGGCAATCGTGTGCTGCCGTTCAAGACGGCACTTTTTGGTGCAGCCCACGCGGCGATCCGCGAAGCAGGCGTTGCGGAAGTGATAGTGCAGCCGGTGGCGATTGCCTACACACATGTGCATGGCATGGCGATGGGGCGCTATCATCGCCCGATTGCTTCATGGCCGGGCGATGTCGAGCTGATGCCGCATTTGAAGGGTATCTTGCGCGAAGGTGCCATTGACGTCGAGGTGCGTTTTGGCGAGCCGGTGGTGGTGACAGCGGCAACCGATCGCAAGGCGTTGGCACGCACTATGGAAGCCAAGGTGCGGGCATTGCTGCAAACTGCCCTTCTTGGACGAGAAATTTCGGAAGAATAGAAGCGACAAGTTTGTCACCTTTCAAAGCGACGATAAAAGCTGTAGATAGCCGCGCATGAGCGAAAATAGAACCGATATCCAGAAAGCACCGGCAGGCAACAACACGCGCAAGGTTTTTGTCAAAACCTATGGCTGCCAGATGAATGTCTATGACAGCCAGCGCATGGCCGATAGCCTTGCCGCGGACGGCTATGTCGCGACCGATACGCCGGATGATGCCGATCTGGTGCTGCTCAATACCTGCCATATCCGCGAAAAGGCATCGGAAAAGCTCTATTCGGCGCTGGGCCGCCTGCGCAAGATGAAGGACAAACGTCAGGCTGATGGGCGAGAGCTGACCATCGGTGTGGCCGGTTGTGTCGCACAGGCCGAAGGACAGGAAATCCTGCGCCGTGCGCCCAATGTCGATCTGGTCATCGGCCCGCAGACCTATCACCGCCTGCCCAATGCCCTGGCGCGGGTTCGCTCCGGCGAAAAAGTGGTCGAAACAGACTATGCGCTCGAAGATAAGTTCGAGCATCTGCCTGCGCCCAAACGCGAAGAGGTCCGCAAGCGCGGCGTCTCCGCATTTTTGACGGTGCAGGAAGGCTGCGATAAATTCTGCACTTTCTGCGTCGTGCCCTATACGCGCGGATCGGAAGTCTCGCGCAGTGTGAAGCAGATCGTGGCGGAAGCCGAACGCCTCGCCGATAGCGGCGTGCGCGAATTGACCCTGTTGGGCCAGAACGTCAATGCCTGGCACGGCGCGGGCGATGATGGCCGCGAATGGGGCCTGGGTGAATTGTTGTTTCGTCTCGCCCGCATTCCCGGTGTGGCGCGGCTGCGTTATACGACCAGCCATCCGCGCGACATGGACGACAGCCTGATTGCCGCGCACCGCGATTTGCGGCAATTGATGCCCTATCTGCACCTGCCTGTGCAGTCAGGCTCCGACCGCATTCTCAAGGCCATGAACCGCCGCCACAAGGCTGATGAATATGTGCGGCTCATTGAGCGTATTCGTGGTGTCCGTCCCGATATGGCGCTGTCGGGCGATTTCATCGTCGGCTTTCCCGGTGAAACGGATCAGGATTTCGAGGATACGATGCAGCTTGTGCGCGAGGTTCATTACGCTCAGGCCTATTCGTTCAAGTATTCGCCGCGTCCGGGAACGCCCGGTGCCGATCTTGCTAATCACGTTGAAGAATCGGTCAAGGACGAACGGCTGCAACGGTTGCAAGCGCTTCTGGCCGAGCAGCAATATGCGTTCCAGAATTCGATGATCGGACGCGAGATGGATGTGCTCATTGAAAAGCCGGGCCGCGAGGCGGGGCAGATGATGGGTCGTTCGCCCTGGCTTCTGCCCGCAGTTGTAGAAAACTGCAGCAATGTGGTCGGTGATATTATTCCTGTGAAAATTTACGCTACCGGCACCAATAGTCTTATTGCGCAAAAACTGCCCTGAATGCATGATGGTTAACAGGCAGATGTTTCGGCGCGTGAGTCTCTTGCCGAGAATGCTGTCGCAATTTTGTTTGCAATGCGTGAACCTTTTAAGGAGATACGGTTGAGCGCTACGGAAAAGCTGAAGTCTGCCCAGAAGTCTGCCCAAAAATCTGCAAAGCCAACCAGTCATACGCAAAATAAACCGGCGCAAAAAACTCCGGTGATCGAACCGGCGAACAACTCACCGGAAAAATCATCGGCGGGGGCCTCAGACATGGCCCACATCGTGCTTACCTTCGACAATAACCGTCTTGCGAGCGCGCTTTACGGCCAGTTCGACGAGAATCTGGCCCGTATCGAGCAAAAGCTTGGTGTCGATGTCCGCTCCAAGGGCAATCAACTGTCGATCCGGGGCGAAGCAGTGGCTACCGAACAGGCACGCCGTGCGCTCGATCATCTCTATGAAAGCGTGCAGAAGGGCCATGAGCTGAGCGTATCCGACGTTGATGGTGCATTGCGCATGGCAATCGCCGCTGACGATCAGTTGAGCCTGCCGACGCTGGAAAACAAGGGTAAGCTGTCTGCTGCCCAGATTTCCACGCGCAAGAAGACGATCTTTGCCCGCACGCCGACGCAGGATGCCTATATGCGTGCGCTCGACCGCTCCGAACTGGTCTTCGGTGTCGGACCGGCGGGTACCGGCAAGACCTATCTGGCGGTGGCGCATGCTGCGATGCTTTTGGAACGCGGCCTTGTCGAGCGCATCATCCTGTCGCGTCCAGCGGTGGAGGCGGGCGAGCGTCTCGGCTTCCTGCCCGGTGACATGAAGGAAAAGGTCGATCCCTATCTGCGTCCGCTTTATGACGCGCTTTACGATATGATGCCTGCGGAAAAGGTCGAACGTGCCTTGATCGCCGGTGTGATTGAGATCGCGCCGCTTGCCTTCATGCGCGGGCGCACACTGGCGCATGCCGCGGTTATTCTCGATGAAGCGCAGAACACCACCTCGATGCAGATGAAGATGTTTTTGACGCGTCTGGGCGAGGGATCACGCATGATAGTCACTGGTGATCCAAGCCAGATCGATCTGCCCCCCGGTCAGAAATCGGGTCTGGTGGAAGCGCTTCGGGTGCTTGAGGATGTGGAGGGTGTTATCAAGGTGCGCTTCACCGAAAAAGACGTGGTGCGTCATCCGCTGGTGGCAGCCATTGTCGGGGCCTATGACCGCGACGGCAAAAAACCGGCGTAAAGTCCGTTCTCTTGCAATTTGGGCGTGGCATAAGCATTTAAAAAGACGCCGTCTGCCTTCAGGCAGATGGCTTTTGCACAAATGAAAGGATGATGTGACCTGCCCGAATGGGAGGTCGCCACTACAAGTGCCAGATAACACGATAGATATCGATCTCATGATCGAGGCCGGTTCATGGCCAGACGAAACCGTTCTTGAAGACCTTGTAAAAAAAGCTGTCGAGGCGGCATGGTCCAATCTGGACCTCAAGCATATGCCAAGCGAATTGAGTGTCGTCTTTACCGACGACGCTTCGATAAAGCTTCTCAACGCGCAATGGCGCGACAAGGACAAGGCGACCAATGTGTTGTCGTTTCCCGCCTTTCCTGTCAAGGCGGGTAGCCAGCCGGGTCCGATGCTCGGTGACATCGTCATTGCCTATGAAACCGTCGAGCGCGAAGCCGCTGACGAGGGCAAGCCTGTCAACAATCACCTGACTCATCTGATCGTGCATGGATTTCTGCACCTTCTGGGTTATGATCATGAGACGGACATTGAGGCGGAGGAAATGGAGCGTCGGGAGCGCCAGATCCTTCATGCTCTTGCCATCTCCGACCCTTATGCTGTATGCGATTAGGACCTTAACAACGAACGACCATGGCTGATCACACATCACACCCCCCGTCCGCCGGTGATAATCGCGGCGAAAATCAGGACGCCGAAGGGCAAAGTACGCAGCGGCCGGTAGCGGCCGAGAAGCGTTCGATCCTGTCGAATATTTTCCCATTCATGCGCTCGCGCCAGCAAACGTCGCTGCGTGAGGATCTGGCAGACGCGCTTTCCAGCACGGCAAGCCATCCAGATGAGGCCTTTTCGCCTGAAGAGAAGGCGATGCTGCACAATATCCTGAGCCTGCGTGAAATCCGCGTCGAGGATGTCATGATCCCTCGCGCCGATATCGAAGCCGTCGAGGTTTCGACGCCTTTGTGGGAATTGCTGGAACTTTTTGAGGAATCCGGTCATTCGCGCATGCCGGTCTATGCCGAAACGCTGGATGATCCACGCGGTATGGTGCATATCCGCGACGTGCTCAATTATATCACGCGTCAGACGCGTCAGAAGAAGGTCGATGCGGACCATCCGCAAATGCCAATCGAATTCGACATGAGCAGGCTTGACCTCACCAGAACGATCGGTGAACTCGATCTCATGCGTAAGCTTTTGTTCGTACCGCCGTCGATGATGGCGAGTGGACTCATGGCGCGTATGCAGGCAGCGCATATCCAGATGGCGCTGGTCATCGACGAATATGGCGGTACCGACGGACTGGTTTCGCTCGAAGACATTGTCGAAATGGTTGTCGGTGATATTGAAGATGAGCATGATGACGAAGAAATCATGTTGTCGAAAGAGGGTGACGGTGTTTTTGTCGTGGATGCCCGCGCCGATCTTGATGAGTTGGCTACAAAAATTGGTCCCTCATTCGAGGCGGGTGAGCACGGTGAGGATGTCGACACGGTTGGCGGACTCATTTTCTCGGTATTGGGCCGGATTCCGGTCGCAGGCGAGGTCGTGCAGGCGATCCCCGGTTACGAACTCCATGTATTGGAAGTCGATTCGCGCCGGGTGAAGAAGGTGCGCATCGTGCCGCTTTCGGGGGGCGATCGCAGCCATGACCACACCACTGGTGGTGCGCACAATGAAGCAAGATTTGCGGGCGAGGGGCTTGGAAGTTCAAAAGAGGCCCGATGATTGAAAAAATCGCGGGCAGGATAATTTATTCAAGCGGCTGGCGTCGTGCGCTGGTCGCTTTTTTGAGTGGTGCTTTCGCATCGCTGACGCAGGCACCTTATGATTTTCTGCTCGCGGGCTTCGTTTCTTTTCCTGTTCTCGTCTGGCTTATTGACGGTGTGCGAATTGCTCCGGATGCAGGAGCGATCAGGCGGTTTTTTCCCGCAGCACGGGTCGGCTGGTGGTTCGGCTTCGGTTATTTCGTCTCGGGTCTTTGGTGGATCGGGACGGCACTTCTGGTCGATGCGGACCAGTTTGCCTGGGCCTTGCCGCTGGCCGTGCTTGGACTGCCAGCCTTTCTCGCAACTTTCTATGCTTTTGCCGTTCTTGTTGCGCGTGGCCTCTGGTCAGACGGACTTGGGCGCATCTTTGCGCTCAGCTTCGGTTTTGCGCTTGCTGAATGGCTACGCTCCTTTCTTCTGACCGGGTTTCCCTGGAACGCTATCGGCTATGCTGTAATGCCCACGCCGCTTCTGATGCAGTCTGTCGCTTTGGTTGGTCTTTTCGGCATGAGCGCTTTGGCCACCCTCGTTTTTTCGAGCCCGGCGCTTTTTGCGGGCGGACGGTTTGCGCGGTGCGGATTGGCGCTTGCGACACTGATTACGGCTGCCCATGTCGGTTTCGGCGCATGGACCCTGTCGCGCGCACCTGCCGTTGGCGAGCAAAAAGGCGGGTTAACGATCCGCATCGTGCAACCTTCCATCGCGCAGGCGTTGAAATGGGATAATAGTGAGCGCCGTTCGATCTTCGACAGGTTGATCGAATTGACCGCTCGTCCGCCATTGGAAGGCAAGTCGCGCCCCGATGTCATTGTTTGGCCGGAAACGGCGGTGCCCTATCTTCTCTCATCGACCCCTTCGGCACTGACACGGATCGGTGAGACATTGCAGGCGGGACAGCTTCTTCTCACAGGTGCTGTGCGCGAACAGATCTCTGCCGATGGCAACGCGCCACGCTATTATAATTCCATTCTTTCAATCAATAATGAGGGCAGGATCGTCGGCTCCGCCGATAAGGTGCATCTGGTGCCTTTTGGTGAATATCTGCCATTCGAGGGGCTATTGCGCAGGCTTGGGCTTCAGGAAGTGGTCGAAATGCCGGGCGGTTTCACTGCCGCCCCCTCGCGTCATACCGTTGCGGTCAACAACAATGTCCATTTTCTGCCGCTTATCTGTTACGAGGCTATCTTCCCCGATGAGCTTGGTTTCAGTGGGCCGAAGGCGGATGCCATCCTCAACGTGACAAATGATGCCTGGTATGGCGATACACCCGGTCCCTACCAGCATTTCCGGCAGGCGCAGGTGCGCGCCGTCGAGCAGGGATTGCCGCTCATCCGTGCGGCCAATAACGGTATTTCAGCTGTTACGGATGCTTACGGTCGAATCACCACTCATCTTACACTCAATGAGATTGGTGTGATCGATGCCGACTTATCCCCAGCTCGTGTGCCATTCTGGGGAAAAGCGCCCGGTTTTCTCCAGACTGTTATCGCGCTGTTAACCTTGCTGGCTGCTAGCGTGGCCTTTCGATTATCATTCCACAGGCGTTTTAATTGACAGGGTATTTCTGTTTATATGTTATGAGCTCTCAGCGACGTTTCCTTGCGCGAATACGCCAGACTACCTCCCAAAACATAATGATGTTCCCGTTCGTTTGAACAGGGTATGAATGAAAGCTCGCAGCCGCGAGGAGTGACAATTGTATGGTTGAAAATAAAAAGAAGCCGAATCCGATTGACGTGCATGTCGGCAGCCGCATCCGGCTGCGCCGTAACATGCTGGGCCTTAGTCAGGAAAAACTCGGAGAGAATCTGGGCATTACCTTTCAGCAGATTCAAAAATACGAGAAGGGCACCAACCGTGTCGGTGCCAGCCGACTTCAGGCGATTTCTTCCGTGCTCAATGTTCCTGTTTCCTTCTTCTTTGACGATGCACCGGGTTCCGGCAACACGTCCACGAGTGGCTTTGCCGAAGACAATGAAGCGACCTATGTGGTCGATTTCCTCAGTTCCAACGAAGGCGTTCAGCTCACACGGGCTTTTACCAAGATTTCGGACCCGAAAGTGCGCCGCAAGATAATCGATCTGGTGAAATCGCTCGCTGCCGATACCGAATAAAAGCCTCTTTGGAACGAAATTTTCAAAGAGCGGGCTGGTAGAGCAGGAATTTGCATTGACGGTTTATTCCCAATTTCGCTAACACATGCATGCGCCCGGTCAGTTCCGGGCGCTACTGTGTTTCCATGACGGAGCATTCGCGCCGTTGGATTTTCAAGAGGGGTTACCCGTGTCGCGCAGTTCTTATCTCTTCACCAGCGAATCGGTGTCTGAAGGTCATCCAGACAAGGTTTGCGATCGCATTTCCGATGAAATCGTTGACATGATCTATAAGGAAGCGCGCCGCAGCGGCGTCGATCCGTGGTCTGTCCGTGTCGCCTGCGAAACCCTTGCCACGACGAACCGCGTGGTGATTGCCGGTGAAGTGCGGGTTCCAGAAACGTTCCTGAAGAAGAACAAGGACGGCTCAATCGCCCACGACGAGGCTGGGCATCCGCTCATCAATCCGTCGCGTTTCCGCTCGGCAGCCCGCAAGGCAATCCGTGAAATTGGCTATCAGCAGGATGGCTTTCACTGGAAAACGGTAAAAATCGATGTGTTGCTGCATCCGCAATCAGCCGATATCGCGCAGGGCGTGGATAATGCCGCCGACCGGCAGGGTGAGGAAGGTGCGGGTGATCAGGGCATCATGTTCGGTTATGCCTGCCGTGAGACGCCAGACCTCATGCCGGCGCCGATCTATTATTCGCACAAGATTCTCGAAAAGCTCGCTGAAGCCCGCCATAAGGGCGAAGGTGACGCCGGTAAGCTCGGTCCCGACGCCAAGAGCCAGGTGACTGTACGTTACGAAAACGGCAAGGCTGCCGAAATCACCCAGATCGTACTTTCAACCCAGCACCTGGATGCAAGCTGGGATTCAAAAAAGGTACGTTCTGTCGTTGAACCCTATATCCGTGAAGCGCTTGGCGAGCTGCCGATTGCCGCCAACTGCAACTGGTACATCAACCCGACCGGCAAATTCGTCATTGGCGGACCGGATGGTGATGCAGGCCTGACGGGCCGCAAGATCATCGTCGACACCTATGGCGGTGCAGCCCCCCATGGCGGCGGCGCTTTTTCGGGTAAGGACACGACCAAGGTCGACCGCTCTGCCGCCTATGCCGCACGCTATCTGGCCAAAAACGTGGTTGCGGCCGGATTTGCAGACCGCTGCACGATCCAGCTTTCCTATGCCATTGGCGTAGCGCAACCGCTGTCGGTCTATGTCGATCTGCACGGCACCGGCAAGGTTGCAGAAGCTGCCGTCGAGAAGGCCTTGCGCGAGGTCATGGACCTGTCGCCGACCGGTATTCGCAAGCACCTCGATCTTAACAAGCCGATCTATGCCAAAACCTCGTCTTATGGCCATTTTGGCCGCAAGCCGGGCCGTGACGGTTCTTTCTCCTGGGAAAAAACCGATCTGACTAAGGCCCTGAAGGTCGCTCTTGCGGCATGATCAGGCAACTTGAAGGCTGCTCTTTCTGTTCGATTGGCCATTATGAGTGATGAAAACCATCCAACACGCGCGGCCGGAAATTTTTACGGTCGCCGTCACGGCAAACCGCTTCGTCCGCATCAGAACGATCTGTTCGGCGATTTGCTGCCGCGCCTAAAGCTCAATCTTGATGCGCCTGCGCCTCAGGATTTGAGAAGCCTGTATGATATTCGGGTCGAGGCCGTCCGTCTTGAAATCGGTTTTGGCGGTGGTGAGCATTTGCATCATGAGAGTGGGCGCTACCCGGAAACCGGCTTTATCGGGATCGAACCTTTCATCAATGGCATGGCCAAGATGCTGGCAGCCCTCGATCAGGCTTCGCGCCCCAATCTGCGCCTTTATGATGAAGATGCGACGGCCGTTCTCGACTGGCTTCCCGATGCCTCGCTTTCCGGGATCGATCTTTTTTATCCCGATCCGTGGCACAAGCGCCGTCACTGGAAACGCCGTTTCGTGAGTGACGCCAATCTCGACCGTTTTGCGCGCGTGCTCAAACCTGGTGCGAAGTTCCGCTTTGCCTCTGATATCGAGCATTATGTCAACTGGACGCTGCAGCATTGCCGCAGGCATCCCGCCTTCGAGTGGCAGGCGCAAGGCCCATCCGACTGGGCAGAAGCCTATGACGGCTGGCCCGGCACCCGCTATGAAGCCAAGGCATTTCGCGAGGGCCGGGTTGCCGCTTATCTGACTTTCATCCGGCTTTGAAACGGAACCGAATTGCGGTCTTGAAAAAACCTGCGTCCGCTGGTATATAAATGTCAAATTCTTGGTCAGGTGAACAAGAGTGGGTCCCTCCGGTCCCGCTCTTTTTTGTTACCTGCGACCCTTAAAATGAGGTTTTATCGGCTTGACGCAGCAGATTGAAGGCAATGAAGCAGCAGCGAATGATGCGGATGAGCGCATCATTCGTGAAACAGGTGTCGACGCCAAAGTGGCAGGCATCGTGGAGCCTGTGATCAATACGCTTGGCTTTCGTTTGGTGCGTGTGCGGCTTTCAGGGCTGAACGGCCAGACCTTGCAGATCATGGCGGAACGGCCCGACGGCACCATGACGGTTGAGGATTGTGAATTGTTGAGCCGTACGGTTGCGCCTGTTCTCGATGTCGAAGACCCGCTTAGTGGCAAATATCATCTTGAGATTTCCTCGCCGGGTATCGACCGTCCCCTGGTGCGCAAATCGGATTTTTCCGACTGGGCCGGTCATATTGCTCGCGTTGAAACGTCGATCGTGCACGAAGGTCGCAAGAAATTTCGCGGTCGCATCGTTGTCGGCGATGCAGCATCGGTGACGATTGAAAGCGACCAGATTTCCTACGGCAATGATCCGGTCGTGCGCATTCCTTTCGATCTGATTGCCGATGCGCGTCTGGTTCTCACCGATGATCTCATTCGTGATGCGCTGCGCAAGGACAAGGCTCTGCGCGAAGGTCGCATTCCTGATGATGATCTCGGGGGTGATCTGGGTGATGAAGATACGGCGGAAGCTGAAACGGACCAGAAATAGAATTCAGGCAGCCGGCGCAAGGAGAAGCCGGTTGCGACACCAAGGAGAGACCCATGGCAGTCAGTGCTAACAGGCTGGAACTTCTGCAGATCGCCGATGCGGTGGCACGCGAGAAGTCGATTGACCGCGAGATCGTTCTTGCGGCCATGGCCGATGCTATCCAGAAGGCGGCGCGTTCGCGCTATGGCCAGGAAAGCAACATCCGCGCCGACATCAATGCAAAGTCGGGCGAGATCAAGCTTCAGCGCCTGCTCGAGGTCGTGGAGACTGTCGAGGACTATGCCACGCAGATTTCACTGTTCACTGCACGTGATCGCAATCCGGACGCGCAAGTGGGCGATTTCATCGCCGATCAGCTGCCGCCGATGGAATTTGGTCGTATCGCTGCCCAGTCCGCCAAGCAGGTTATCGTGCAGAAAGTGCGCGAAGCCGAGCGTGATCATCAGTATGACGAATATAAGGATCGCGTCGGCGAAATCGTCAATGGTAGCGTAAAGCGCGTCGAGTACGGCAACGTGATCGTTGATCTGGGACGCGGTGAAGCCATCGTGCGCCGCGACGAACTGATCCCGCGCGAAGCCTTCCGCTATGGCGACCGCATTCGCGCCTATGTCTATGATGTGCGCCGCGAACAGCGCGGTCCGCAGATTTTCCTGTCGCGCACGCATCCCTCCTTCATGGCGAAGCTCTTCACCATGGAAGTGCCGGAAATCTATGATGGCATCATCGAGATCAAGTCTGTGGCCCGTGATCCGGGTTCGCGCGCCAAGATAGCTGTCGTTTCCCGCGATGCTTCAATCGATCCGGTCGGTGCCTGCGTCGGTATGCGCGGCTCCCGCGTTCAGGCGGTGGTTGGCGAATTGCAGGGCGAAAAGATCGACATCATTCCATGGTCACCGGATGCGGCTTCCTTCATCGTCAACGCGTTGCAGCCGGCAGAAGTCGCCAAGGTTGTTCTTGATGAAGATGCGGAACGTATTGAAGTTGTAGTCCCCAATGACCAACTATCACTTGCGATCGGTCGTCGCGGACAGAATGTGCGCCTTGCTTCGCAATTGACCGGCTGGGATATTGATATCCTCACCGAGGATGAGGAATCCGAACGCCGCCAGAAGGAATTCGCCGAGCGCTCGAACCTGTTCATGGACGCGCTTAATGTCGATGAAATGGTCGGTCAGGTGCTTGCTTCTGAAGGTTTTGCCTCGGTCGAGGAGCTGGCCTATGTCGAGTCTGGTGAAATCGCTTCTATCGACGGTTTCGATGACGATACGGCAGGCGAAATTCAGGATCGTGCGCGTGAATATCTGGAGCGTATCGAGAGTGAACTCGATGCACGCCGCAGGGAACTGGGCGTCGAAGACGAACTGCGCGAACTGCCGGGGCTGACTTCGGCGATGCTGGTTGCGGTCGGTGAAGACGGCGTGAAGAACATCGAGGATTTCGCGGGTTACGCGGTCGATGATCTGGTCGGCTGGCGCGAACGCAAGGAAAGCGAAACCGTCAATCATGCTGGTGTGCTGACGCCATTCGATGTGTCGCGCGTCGATGCCGAGCAGATGGTGATTGCAGCCCGCCTCAAGGCTGGATGGATTACCGAGGAAGAACTGGCTGCCGCAGCTCAAGAGGGCGAAGCCGAGGTGGAAGCTGGCGAAGAAGAAGTCGTTTCCTAGGTCTTGCGGGTTTTGGGGGCTGCATGGTTCTTACGCTCTTTGCAAAATGGGCGTAAGCTTGCGGCTTCTGTACCTGACCCGCGCGGGACCAAAGCGCTGGCCCCGTGCTGGAATTGAGTTTGGTGTTGTGATGAGACCTATCCTCTGATAGGCCGCTCAAAGTTTAGAAATCGGGACTATGGCGAGACCGGAACGGCGCGTGGAACAGGATATGAACGATAGAATGTGTATCGTTTCACGCGAGAGCGGCACTGCTAGTGACATGATCCGGTTTGTGGCAGGTCCGGACGGCTCTGTGGTGCCGGATCTGAAAAGAAAACTGCCGGGCAGGGGTTGCTGGGTGAAGGCCGAGCGGCGTCTGGTGGATGAAGCGGTCAAGCGCAAGCTTTTTGCACGCGCGTTGAAGGAAGGTGTAATACCGCAGGCGGATCTTGGCGCGCTGGTCGATCAGTTGCTGGCGAAATCCGCACTTGGCAGTCTGGCGCTTGCACGCAAGGCGGGCGCGGTGGTGTCAGGTTCTGCCAAGGTGGATCAGGCGATCCGCACCGGGGCTGCTGCGATGGTGCTGCATGCCAAGGAAGCGGCGGCGGACGGGGTGCGCAAGCACGATCAGGCCCGTCGGGCGGTCGTTCATATGGAAGGCCCCGACATCCCCTCCTTCTCTCTTTTTACGGGAGAAGAAATGGATTTGGCATTTGGGGGCGGAAATGTGATACATGCAGCCGTGCTGGGCGGGAAGGCGGCAGCAGGCTTCATTCAAAGGGCGCTGCTTTTGCATCGCTATCGCGGCGAATGTGCCGCGAATTCGGATGAGAGCATAATCGTGCAGGAGCTTTAGGGCCGGATTATGCGTTGAAAATGACTGGAGCATTATCCAACCCGACGTGGTCGTGTTGGATAATGCTCGGGTAAGGCGGCCGGAGCCGCGAAGGAAACGGAACGTAATGAGCGATAAGACAAACGACGACAAGACGCTGAGCGTCAACACCAAGAAGACCCTGACCCTCAAGCGGCCGGGCGTCGAGCAGAGCACCGTGCGCCAGAATTTCAGCCACGGCCGCACGAAGGCTGTCGTCGTTGAAACCAAGAAGCGCAAATTCTCGCGGCCAGATGAAAAGCCTGAAGCATCGGCTCCAGCGCCTGCGCCAGCCCCTGCGTCAACGACTCCTGTCGCCCCGGTATCGGCTCCAGCGCCCGCCGCAGTCGAGCCAAAGGTGGCAGAAGCGGCAAAGCCAGCGGTTGCGCCTGCACCGGCAGCAGCACCCGCGCCCGTTGCAGCTAAGCCTGCCGCTCCGGCACCGAAGCCCGCGGCACCCGTGTCCAAGCCACATGTGGCGCAACAGCGTCCCGTGCAGCGCAATTCGGCCCCGCAGACCTCGCAGCGTCCGCGTCCCGCCGATCGCTCCGGCATGGTGCTCAACACGCTTTCCCGTTCTGAAATGGATGCCCGTCGCCGTGCGCTCGAAGGTGCTCAGGCCCGAGAGATTGAAGATCGTGCGCGCGCTGTCGAGGAAGCCAAGCGCCGCGCCGAGGAAGATGCCCGCCGCGCCAAGGAGCGCGAAGAATCAGAGCGCCGTCAGGCCGAGGAGGAAGCCCGCCGTGCCACTGAGGCCGAAGCGCGCCGCAAGGCTGAAGCCGAAGCTGCCAAGCGCGTGCCGCAGGGCGAAGTCCGTACCGAACGTCGCGATGCGCCTCAGGGTGCGCGTCCGCAGGGTGGCCGTCCGCAACAGGGTGCACGCACGTCGACACCGTCCATCGTGGACAGCGCTCCCGGTCCAGACAAGCCATTGCCGCAAAGCCAGCTTCGCAGGCCTGCGCAGTCGGATGACGATGACCGTCGCGGCCCGGCTGCCAATCGTCGCGGCGCACCGGCTAAGCCGGAAGTGCGCGCGCCCAAGGTCGTCAAGGGCGAGGATGATCGTCGTCGCGGCAAGCTGACACTGACCAGCAATCTGGAAGACGAAGGCCGTTCGCGGTCGCTTTCGGCCATGCGTCGTCGTCAGGAAAAGTTCAAGCGTTCGCAGATGCAGGAAACCCGCGAAAAGATTTCGCGTGAGGTTATCGTGCCTGAAACCATTACGCTTCAGGAACTTGCACAGCGTATGACCGAGCGCTCTGTCGATATCATCAAGTACCTGATGAAGCAGGGCCAGATGATGAAGCCGGGCGATGTGGTAGACGCCGATATGGCGCAGCTTATTGCTGAGGAATTCGGCCATACCGTCAAGCGCGTTGCTGAATCGGACGTTGAAGAAGGTATCTTCAACGTGGCTGATGACGAGGCCGCACTGGTGTCGCGTCCCCCTGTTGTGACCATCATGGGCCACGTCGATCACGGCAAGACTTCGCTTCTCGATGCGATCCGTCAGGCCAATGTGGTTTCGGGTGAAGCCGGTGGCATTACGCAGCATATCGGTGCCTATCAGGTCGAGCAGAACGGCCAGAAGATCACTTTCATCGATACACCCGGCCATGCCGCCTTTACCGCGATGCGTGCGCGTGGTGCACAGGCAACCGATATCGCCATTCTGGTGGTCGCAGCCGATGACAGCGTCATGCCGCAGACGATTGAATCGATCAATCACGCCAAGGCGGCAGGCGTTCCGATCATCGTTGCCATCAACAAGATCGATAAGCCTGCTGCCGATGCGCAAAAGGTTCGGACGGCTCTCCTCCAGCATGAAGTCTTCGTGGAATCGCTGGGTGGTGAAGTTCTCGACGTTGAGGTGTCGGCGAAGAACAAGCTCAATCTCGACAAACTTCTCGAAGCGGTGTTGTTGCAGGCCGAAATCCTCGATCTCAAGGCCGATGCGACCCGTACCGCTGAAGGTGTTGTCATCGAAGCCAAGCTCGACCGTGGCCGCGGTTCGGTTGCAACCGTTCTCGTGCAGAAGGGTACACTGCATCCGGGCGACATCATTGCCGCCGGTAATGAATGGGGCCGTGTGCGTGCTCTGGTCAATGACCGTGGCGAGCATGTCAAGGAAGCGGGTCCCGCCATGCCGGTTGAGATTCTCGGCCTTCACGGTACGCCGCAGGCCGGTGACCGCTTTGCGGTGGTTCAAAATGAAGCCAAGGCGCGTGAAATCGCCGAATATCGCCAGCGTTTGGCCCGTGACAAGGCCGTGGCTCACCAGACCGGTTCGCGTGGTTCGCTCGAACACATGATGAGCCAGCTTCAGGAGTCGGGAACCAAGGAATTCCCGCTGCTGATCAAGGGTGATGTTCAGGGTTCCGTCGAAGCGATCACGACCGCTCTGGACAAGCTCGGAACGGAAGAAGTGCGAGCGCGCATCATTCATTCAGGCGCCGGCGGTATCACAGAAAGCGACGTTGCGCTGGCGGAAGCCTCAAACGCCGCGATCATCGGCTTTAACGTGCGTGCCAACAAACAGGCCCGCGATGCTGCCGAGCAGCAGGGTTCCGAAATTCGCTACTACAACATCATTTATGATCTCATTGATGATGTGAAGGCAGCGATGTCGGGTCTTCTGTCGCCGGAACGCCGCGAAACCTTCCTTGGTAATGCCGAAATTCTCGAAGTCTTCAACATCACCAAGGTCGGCAAGGTTGCCGGTTGCCGTGTCAGCGAAGGCAAGGTCGAGCGTGGCGCGGGCGTACGCCTCATCCGCGACAACGTGGTTATCCACGAAGGCAAGCTCAAGACGCTCAAGCGCTTCAAGGACGAAGTTTCGGAAGTGCCGGCGGGCCAGGAATGCGGTATGGCATTCGAGAATTACGACGACATGCGTGCAGGCGATACAATCGAAGCATTCCGTGTCGAGCACGTTTCGCGCTCGCTCTGATTGGCGATAGCTAACAGGCTTTTACCCGTCCGCAAAATTTGCGGGCGGGTCTTTCGCATCCGGTCCACAGGGTCTGACTCCCCATGGGCTACAGCATCGGCCCATAAATCGGAATCGATTCTCGGAAAGCATGATGCGTAGATTCAATAAGTTAGAGCGACCGTGTGTAGCGTCCAAACTGACGCTCGGTGCTCTAATGCACGGCATTTGATCCGGAACAGGCTGACGCTTCTGTCTGCAGATGCTTAAAAATAAACACCAAGGCGTGGTTGAGGCTTTCAGCTCAACTGGTCGCGTTTAATAGAAAAGAGATGAGGATGGCACGTTCTCCAGACCCGAAAGGTTCAGGCGGCCTTTCACAGCGCCAGCTTCGTGTGGGCGAACAGGTGCGTCATGCATTGGCGCAATTGCTGCAACGTGGTGAAATCCGCGACGATCTGATCGAGCGCACCGTCATTTCGGTGTCGGAAGTACGCATGTCGCCGGATTTGAAAATCGCTACCTGTTTCATTACGCCCTTGGGCAGCACCGACGTGCAACCCGTTATCAAAGCCTTGGCGTTACACGCGAAATTCATTCGCGGTCGCGTGTCCTCAAGCCTCAATCAGATGAAATATATGCCGGAATTTCGTTTCCGCGCTGATACCAGCTTTGATAATTTTTCAAAGATCGATGCGCTGCTCCGCTCGCCTGAAGTGGCACGCGATCTGGCACATGACGAAGACACTGATGATAAGAGCGACGATAAAACGTCGCGCGATGGAGACGCATAAAGCATGGCAAGACGAGGCAAGAAAAAAGGTCGTCCGGTTTCCGGCTGGGTCATTTTCGACAAGCCGAAAGGTATGGGATCGACCGAGGCCGTCTCGAAGATCAAATGGTTGTTCAATGCGGAAAAGGCCGGTCATGCCGGAACGCTCGATCCGCTGGCATCGGGCATGCTGCCGATTGCACTGGGCGAGGCCACCAAGACTGTGCCTTACGTGATGGACGGAACCAAGGTTTACCGCTTCATCGTCACTTGGGGCGAAGAGCGCTCGACTGATGATCTGGAAGGTGAGCCGACAAAGACGTCCGACAAGCGTCCGGCTGTGGTCGATGTCGAGGCTTTGTTGCCAAACTATACTGGCGTGATTTCACAGGTGCCGCCGCAGTTTTCGGCCATCAAGATTGCCGGAGAACGCGCCTACGATCTGGCGCGCGAAGGCGAGACGGTTGATATTCCGGCGCGCGAAGTTGAGATCGACCGCCTTGAAATCGTTAGCACGCCTGACGAAAACCGCACTGAATTCGAAGTCGAATGCTCCAAGGGCACTTATGTGCGCGCGCTTGCCCGCGATATGGGCCGCGATCTCGGCTGTTTCGGCCATATTTCGGATCTGCGTCGCGTCGAGGTTGCCCCCTTCACCGAAGAAGATTTCGTGACCTTGGCGGAACTGGAAGCCGCATGGCCGCCGCTGCCGCCAAAAACCGAGGACGGCACGATTATCGAGCCTGCACCACGCCGTGATTTTTCCAATCTCGACGCACTGGTGATCGATACGGGCGCGGCCCTTGATTGCTTGCCGCAGGTGGCTCTTTCCGATGATCAGGCGCAGCGGGTGCGTCTGGGCAATCCGGTGATCCTGCGCGGGCGTGATGCACCGCTGGAAGCCGAAGAGGCCTGCGTGACCGCGCATGGCAAGTTGCTTGCAATCGGCTATATCGAGCATGGCCAGTTCAAGCCCAAGCGGGTGTTTACCGCCGCCTGATCAAGGGAGCAAATCTGGGCGACATATTTCAGACTGGCATTCCTGCTGTTTTTGCACTATATGCCGCTTATCGATCGTAGCATTCGCTCATCGAGTTCATGGCCCGCGCTGGACGACATCCCGGCCCGGGCGACCTTTTACCTCTCATCAAGAAAGGGTGTACGATGTCGATTACCGCTGAGCGCAAGCAAGCTTTGATCAATGAATACGCCACCAAGGAAGGTGATACCGGTTCTCCTGAAGTTCAGGTTGCCGTTCTTTCCGAGCGTATCGCCAACCTCACCGAACACTTCAAGGGCCACAAGAATGATAATCATTCGCGTCGCGGCCTTCTGAAGCTGGTATCGCAGCGTCGTCGTCTGCTTGACTATGTCAAGGGCATCGACCAGGCGCGTTACCAGGCGCTGATTTCCCGTCTGGGCCTGCGCCGTTAAGGTTGAAATCGGGCGACGTTGCAAAGCGTCGCCCGTTTATTTTTAAGTAAGGGCTTTGCCCTTCTGCCCGCCCCGAAACGAGGTTTCGGTCGGGTGCCCGGGAGCCAAAAGGCTCCATGACAAGGACCGTCATGGGGCAGGATTGCCGGTAGTTCGTTCGGACAAGATCATGCCCGAAACCGAACTTCCTGTTGTCTTGCCCGTGGCACGTCCGCCAACCCGGAAATGCCTGGCGCCTGTGGCGCTGCATTTCCACATGAGGACAAGATATGTTCAATACCCATAAAGTCGAAATCGAATGGGGCGGTCGTCCGCTCATTCTCGAAACCGGCAAGATCGCACGTCAGGCTGATGGCGCGGTTCTGGCTACCTATGGTGAAACCGTGGTTCTTGCGACCGTTGTTTCCGCCAAGGAGCCAAAGCCCGGTCAGGATTTCTTTCCGCTGACCGTCAATTATCAGGAAAAGACCTATGCAGCCGGCAAGATCCCGGGTGGTTTTTTCAAGCGTGAAGGTCGTCCGAGCGAAAATGAAACGCTTGTTTCGCGCCTGATCGACCGTCCGATCCGTCCACTCTTTGTCGATGGCTACAAGAACGACACGCAGGTCGTTCTCACCGTCGTTCAGCACGATTTGGAAAACAATCCCGACATCCTGTCGATGGTTGCCGCATCCGCAGCACTGACCATTTCGGGCGTGCCTTTCATGGGCCCGATCGGCGGCGCACGCGTTGGTTACATCAACGGCGAATATGTGCTCAACCCGAATATCGACGAAATGCCGGAATCGAAACTCGATCTGGTTGTTGCGGGAACGAGCGAAGCCGTGCTGATGGTTGAATCCGAAGCGCAGGAGCTCTCCGAAGAAGTGATGCTCGGCGCCGTTGTTTTCGGTCAGAAGGGTTTCCAGCCGGTGATCGATGCGATCATCAAACTTGCCGAAGTGGCAGCGAAGGAACCACGCGATTTCCAGGCGGAAGATTTTTCCGAGCTCGAAGCCAAGGTTCTGGCTGTTATCGAAAGCGATCTGCGCGACGCTTATAAGCTAACCGAAAAGCAGGCGCGTTATACAGCGGTTGATGCTGCAAAAGCCAAGGCCAAGGATCATTTCTTCCCTGAAGGCGTGGAAGAAACCGAACTGACCGCTGAACAGTTTGCGACCGTTTTCAAGCATTTGCAGGCCAAAATCGTTCGCTGGAACATTCTCGACACCGGACTGCGCATCGATGGCCGCGATCTTTCGACCGTTCGCCCTATCGTTTCAGAAGTCGGCCTTCTGCCGCGTACCCATGGTTCCGCGCTTTTCACCCGTGGTGAAACGCAGGCTATCGTTGTTGCAACGCTTGGCACCGGCGAAGACGAGCAGATGATCGATGCGCTCACCGGCACCTACAAGCAGTCCTTCATGCTGCATTACAACTTCCCGCCCTATTCGGTCGGTGAAACTGGCCGCATGGGTTCGCCCGGGCGTCGCGAAATCGGCCATGGCAAGCTTGCATGGCGTGCAATCCACCCGATGCTGCCCGCAGCCGAGCAGTTCCCTTACACGATCCGCGCGGTGTCGGAAGTGACCGAATCCAATGGTTCGTCTTCGATGGCGACCGTTTGCGGCACCTCGCTGGCGCTGATGGATGCAGGCGTGCCGATCACCAATCCGGTTGCCGGTATTGCGATGGGCCTCATCAAGGAAGGCGAGCGCTTTGCGGTTCTCTCCGACATTCTTGGCGACGAGGATCACCTCGGCGACATGGATTTCAAGGTGGCAGGCAGCCAGAACGGCATCACCTCGCTGCAGATGGACATCAAGATCGACGGTATCACCGAAGAGATCATGAAGGTCGCTCTGGAGCAGGCCAAGGGCGGTCGTATCCATATTCTTGAAGAAATGGGCAAGGCCATCTCGTCTTCGCGTGCGGAACTTGGCGAATTTGCCCCGCGTATCGAAGTGATGAATATTCCAACCGACAAGATCCGCGACGTGATCGGTTCGGGCGGCAAGGTCATCCGCGAAATCGTCGAAAAGACCGGTGCCAAGATCAATATCGAAGACGATGGCACGGTCAAGATTGCGTCGTCCAACGGCAAGGAAATCGAAGCCGCCAAGAAGTGGATTCACTCGATTGTTGCCGAGCCGGAAGTCGGCGAAATCTACGAAGGCACGGTTGTGAAGACCGCCGACTTTGGCGCTTTCGTGAACTTCTTCGGTCCGCGTGACGGCCTGGTTCACATCTCGCAACTGGCTGCTGATCGAGTTGCCAAGACCACCGATGTGGTCAAGGAAGGTCAGAAAGTCTGGGTCAAGCTGATGGGCTTTGACGAGCGCGGCAAGGTTCGCCTGTCGATGAAGGTCGTCGATCAGGAAACCGGCAAGGAAGTGGTTGCCGAGAAAAAAGCAGAAGCTGACGCTGAATAAGTCTTCAGCAGATACTATCTGGAAAGCGCGCCATCAAGGCGCGCTTTTTTGTTGCACGTTATTGATTTCAAGACCATGGAGAAACCATGATGACACCGGCACAGAAAACGCTCTTTCTCCCGTTTGATCAGGGCATTCTCGATATTCCCGAAGCAGGGCAATCCTGGCTCGCTTGCGGCCTTTCCGCGAACCGCCTGATAGAGCCCGAATGGAAACAGGCGCTCACCTGCCTGCAACCATGGCGTCCGGATTGGCTGGCTCTGGAGCGTGAGGGCATGCGTGTCTTGCCGAGATTGGACGAGAACAGCCGTTTTTCGGGCGGGCTGTTGCTGCTTGGAAAACATCGCGGACGCAATGAGGCATGGTTTGCGGAGCTTCTGGAGCTTGTTGAGCCCGGCGGATGGGTCGTGGTTGCGGGCGACAAGAAGCTCGGCGTTGATAGTTTTCGCAAATGGGTGGGCAATATTGCCGATATCAGCGACCGGCTGTCGAAAAACCATGCGGTGGCCTTCTGGCTTCAACGCCCTGCCGATTTGAGCACTGATTTCATTGCAGCACTTAAACCCCTTGCCACCGATATTGACGAGGTCTTTCGTACACAAGCGGGCATGTTCTCACATGGTGCCATCGATAAGGGATCGGCGCTTCTGGTGCCGCACATGGAAAAGATCGTTTTCGGCCATGTCGCCGATCTTGGCGCGGGCTGGGGCTATCTTGCCGCACAAAGTCTGAAATTCGCTGACCGCATCACATCCATCGATTTGTTCGAGGCTGATTACGAGGCACTGGAGGCGGCGCGCGGCAATCTTGCGCGGCTTGGCGCTTGCGCTCCGATGACGTTCAACTGGTTCGATGTGACGAGTGAAAAGCTCACCGGCATCTATGATACCGTGATCATGAACCCGCCATTCCATGAGGGGCGCGTGACAGACGTTTCTCTTGGGCAGGCGTTTATTGCTGCTGCGGCGTCAAGACTGAAGACAGGTGGGCGGCTTTTGATGGTCGCCAACCGGCAATTGCCCTATGAGGCAACGCTCAAGGGGTTATTCAAGTCGGTGACGATGCTGGAAGACAAGGCCGGGTTTAAAATTTTTGATGCCAAGAAATGAAAAAAAGCCGCGCAATGCGCGGCTTTTAAAAACCCTCGGCTTTGCCTATTCGCCGCGTTCGGCATCCGAGCTTTTCAGTTCTTCCAGCGTTGGCATCGAAACGATGTTGTAGCCCGAATCAACATAATGGATTTCACCGGTCACACCGCTGGAAAGATCCGACAGCAGATAGAGTGCCGATTTGCCTACATCATCGATATCGACGGTGCGGCGCAGCGGCGAATTGCGGCGCTGATAGCTGAAGATGGCACGTGCATCACCAATACCGGCACCGGCCAGCGTGCGTACGGGACCGGCCGAGATCGCATTGACGCGAATACCCTGCGGCCCGTAATCGGCTGCCAGATAACGCACCATGGCTTCAAGGGCCGCCTTGGCGACACCCATGATATTGTAGTTGGGGATCGTGCGTGTGGAGCCACCATAGGTCAGCGTCAGGATCGAACCGCCGTCCTTCATGAGCTTTTCAGCGCGCTGCGCCATTTCCGTGAAAGAATAGGCGGAAATCACCATGGTGCGGCTGAAATTATCGCGCGTGGTGACGTCTGCGTAACGCCCCTTCAATTCTGTCTTGTCCGAGAAGCCGATGGCGTGAACGATGAAGTCGAGCTTTCCCCATTTTTTCTCGATTTCAGCGAAAACGGCATCAACCGATGCGATATCCTCGACATCGCATGGCAGTACGAAATCTGAGCTCAGCTGTTCAGCCAGTGGCTTGACGCGCTTGCCCAGTGCATCGCCCTGATAGGTGAAAGCCAGTTCCGCGCCCTGCGCTGCGAGTTGTTTCGAAATTCCCCAGGCGAGAGAGTGATTGTTCGCGACCCCCATAATGAGGCCGCGTTTGCCTTGCATCAGACCGTTCATAGTGTCCCTCTCTCTCAGCCCTGATAGCGCTGGAACACCAGCGTCGCATTGGTGCCGCCAAACCCGAAGGAGTTGGAGAGCACAGTGTTGAGCTGAGCATTATCGATGCGCTTGCGGACGATATTCATGTCCTCAAAGGCAGGATCCAGTTCCTCGATATGCGCGCTTTCGCAAATAAAATTGTTCTGCATCATCAAAAGCGAATAGATCGCTTCCTGAACGCCTGTGGCCCCCAGCGAGTGGCCGGTCAGCGACTTGGTGGCAGCAATCGGCGGGCAGTTCTCGCCTGAACCGAAGACGCGGCGAATAGCTTCGATTTCCGGCGCATCGCCCGCAGGCGTGGAAGTGGCGTGCGGGTTGATATAATCGATCTTGTCCTTGACTGTTGCCAAAGCCATACGCATGCACCGTTCGCCGCCTTCACCCGATGGGGCGACCATGTCGTAGCCGTCGGAAGTGGCGCCATAGCCGATGACTTCGCCGTAAATCTTTGCGCCACGGGCAAGCGCGGTCTCAAGCTCTTCGAGAACCAGAACGCCAGCGCCACCGGCAATCACAAAACCATCGCGGTTCTTGTCATAGGCGCGCGAAGCTTTCCCGGGCGTTTCATTATACTTGGTGGACATTGCGCCCATGGCGTCGAAAAGCACCGACAACGTCCAGTCGAGGTCTTCGCAGCCACCAGCAAAAACGCGGTCCTGCTTGCCGTACTGGATCATTTCATAGGCATTGCCGATGCAATGATTGGAGGTCGCGCAGGCCGACGAGATCGAATAATTCACGCCCTTGATCTTGAAGAAGGTCGCAAGCGTTGCCGAAGCCGTCGAGCTCATGGCCTTGGGAACCGCAAAGGGACCAACACGCTTGGGACCTTTTTCGCGCGTAATGTCGGCGGAATCGACGATCGTGCGCGTCGAAGGACCGCCCGACCCCATGATGATGCCGGTTCGCTCGTTGGAGACGTCTTCTTCAGAAAGACCCGCATCGGCTATCGCCTGATCCATGGCGATGTGGTTCCATGCGGTACCGCGGCCATGAAAACGCATCGCGCGCCGATCAACGAGTGATTCGACATCGATCTTGGGCGTGCCGAAAACTTGGCAGCGAAAGCCCAGTTCGGCATATTCTTCTGCACGGGTAATGCCGGATCTGGCTTCGCGTAGTGAGGTTGTGACCTCTTCGGTGTTGTTGCCAATCGAGGATACGATCCCCATACCCGTTACGACCACACGCCGCATTGCGTTCTCCTTTGCACCCTTGCCGTGAATGGCAGTCGTAAGCGACCGAATGCCATGTTCGTCATTACATAGGTGCGATCTTCGCATGTTTTGAGCACAACCGCATGAAAAGGGTTATTTTCGTGCGGGTTTACTCGTGAAATAAAACATCTCCAGCAAAAACGTTCGGGCAATTTTGCTGGAGATACGCAGATAAAGCGAATTCGAGGCGGCTTTACTGCGCGCCGTCTTCCTTCGACAGGCCGACGCGCAGATCGGTTGCCTTATAGATGGTTTCGCCATCGGCCTTGAGCCAGCCATCTGCTGTGCCGAGCACCAGACGACCGCGCATCACGCGCTTGAAGTCGATACCATATTGCAGAAGCTTGGTGTGCGGGCGCACCATACCCTTGAATTTCACTTCGCCGGTTGAAAGGGCCATCCCGCGGCCCGGTTCGCCCAGCCAGCCGAGGAAAAAGCCGGTCAACTGCCACATGCCATCAAGGCCAAGACAGCCTGGCATGATTGGGTTGCCCTGAAAATGGCACGGGAAATACCAGTCGTCGGGGCGCACATCGTATTCTGCGCGGATAAAACCTTTGTCGAATTCGCCACCGGTTTCGGAAATCTCGGTGATGCGATGGACCATGAGCATGGGCGGCAGGGGAAGCTGGGCATTGCCGGGGCCGAACATTTCGCCGCGCGCGCAGCTCAACAGTTCTTCATACCCGTAGCTTGATTTCTGTTCTGCCATTTCGCCTCCCTTGAGGTTCATTCTACTGCGCCGGTTACTGTAACCAGCTATTGCGACCGGCGGTCCGGTCCGATTACCATTGCAAACGGTTCTAGCGCAATCGACGATTCGAGCGCAAGCCAGACCAGCTTATATGTTTCCGGTCATTTTGCAGACCTATCTCTAGCATAGAGAGTCCGGTGCATAAAACCGTTCAACGTATTTCCCCGCAAAATCGGGCCGTATCGAAGCCTATTGATACTTATTTCGCAACGGCATATATCAATGTAAGGTGGCAATGGGCAACAGCCCGTTCAAACTTTGACGATTTTGCTACAAGCTTGTGACGGAACCAACGGTGAATATGCGATCTTTACATACCCACTCGACGGTCACGATGGAAGAGCGGCTTCGCGATGCGGGCCTGCGTCCGACCCGTCAACGCGTGGCGCTTGCAAGCCTGATCTATGCTCAGGGCGACCGCCATCTGTCTGCAGAAGAGCTTCATGAAGAAGCAGTGATGGCAGATGTACCGGTCTCTCTGGCGACCGTTTACAATACGCTGCACCAGTTTACGGAAGCTGGAATGCTGCGCATTATTGCGGTTGAAGGCTCCAAAACCTATTTCGACACCAATATATCGGACCATCAGCATTTCTTCCTTGAAGGGGAAAATGTCGTGTTTGATATTCCGCATGGCGAGCGCGGCCAGCCGACGGTATCGCATATGCCGGAAGTGCCCGAAGGCATGGAAATAGTTAATGTCGATATAATCGTGCGCCTGCGCCGCAAGTCCAAGTGAGCGCGATTGCGGGATTGGATTTTTGAAGAGCGGCCTTTTGGGTCGCTTTTTTTGTTTGCCCGCTTTTTTTGTTTGCTTGCCAGAAACGCAAAAAGCCTGTTGAATAAAACGGTTCCGAAACAATATTTCCGGGTCAAAGCCTCATGTCAAAAATCTCATGCCGGTTGACTTAAAACCCTCACAGGCGTTGGGCCTCCTTAAAAACCTGTCGCTTGAACAGGTGCGTGACGCGATGCCCGATCTCACCACGCGGCAGACGGCTATTCTTCTGACCATTTATCTTGAGCCGCCACCGCACACGGTGCGTGGGCTTGCAGCAAAGCTCGATGTGACCAAGCCGGTCATTACCCGTGCGCTCGATACCATGGGCGCGCTTGATCTGGTGTCGCGCCATCGTGATGACAGGGACCGGCGCAATGTTCTCGTCAAACGCACGGTTGCCGGTGCACTTCATGTGGAAAGACTGGGCGATCTGGTGATCGCCAAAGCGAGAGAGTTACCTTTATGAGTGCCAAAACCGATATTCTCGACCGTCGTCTTCATGCCTATCGCGCTGATCTTGCCGACGAGCGTTTGAAGGGACGCTTCAATGCGGATCGGTTTGTTGCTGGCGCGCCGATGACGGTTACTTCTCCCGTGGTCGATCTGCGGGCGGAACCGCGTCCAGACAGTGGCCCGCAGACGCAAATATTGTTCGGCGACACGGTTTGCGTCTTTGAGGAAAGTGACGGCTGGTGCTGGGCGCAGGCGGATCGCGACGATTATGTCGGCTATGTCTCGGCTTCATCGCTGGAAAACCCGCGCGGAGAGGCCACGCACAGGGTCATCGTGCCCAGAACATTCGTTTATCCCGGTCCTGATCTGCGATTTGCGCATACACACGCGCTGTCGCTCGGCTCCTCCGTGCGGGTTGTCGGGATGGCCGAGACCCGCGATACGCATTATGTGGTGCTCGAAAGCGGAGAAGCCCTGATTGCAAGCCATGTGGCGCCCGTTGGCGTCTCTGTGCAAGACTATGTCGCAGTAGCAGAAACATTGCTCCATACGCCTTATCTATGGGGCGGCACGTCGGGTTTTGGCATTGATTGCTCGGGGCTGGTGCAGCTTTGCCTGTGGGCGGCGGGCAAAAAGGTGCTGCGCGATTCGGATATGCAGCAGAGCGCTTTGGGTGCAATTGTGGAACCGGACGGCGAATATTCCAACCTCAAGCGCGGCGATCTCGTTTTCTGGAAGGGGCATGTGGCGATCTGTACCGATCCCGATACGCTCATTCATGCAAGCGGTCATACGATGATGGTGACGCTCGAGCCTTTGAAGGAGGCCATCAAGCGCATTGCTTACCTTTATGGCATGCCTACGCTGATCCGCAGGCCTTAGCTCAATATCCAAGACAACACGTCAGACCCGGTTCGGCAGCACGCGGTCGGGTGGCCGATGACCATCGACAAAGGCCTTGATGTTGATGATGACTTTGTCACCCATATCGGTACGGCCTTCCATCGTGGCAGATCCCATATGGGGCAGCAGAACGATCTTGCCCTTTTCCGCCAATGCCAAGAGGCGAGGATTAACCGCTGGTTCGTGCTCGAACACATCAAGCCCGGCTCCGGCCAGCTTGCCCTGTTCGATCAGTTCAATGAGCGCATTTTCATCGATGATCTGTCCGCGCGCTGTGTTGACCAGATAGGCGGTCGGCTGCATCAGTGCGATGCGGCGGGCTGAAAGCAGGTGAAATGTTGCGGGTGTCGAGGGGCAATTGACAGAGATAATGTCCATGCGGGCCAGCATCTGGTCGAGACTGTCCCAATAGGTCGCTTCCAGTTCTTCTTCTATTTGTGGGCTGGCGCGTTTGCGATTGTGGTAATGAATCGACAGGCCAAATGCCTTGGCGCGCCGCGCAACGGCGGTTCCAATGCGGCCCATGCCGACAATCCCCAAACGCTTGCCCCAGATGCGCCGACCGAGCATCCATGTGGGCGACCAGCCAGGCCATGTGCCATCGCGCTCGCTTAAAAGTGTTGCCCCTTCCACCAGCCGACGTGGCACCGACAAAAGCAGCGCCAGCGTCATATCGGCGGTGTCCTCGGTCAGGACATTGGGCGTGTTGGTGACGGTTATGCCGCGTTTTGCTGCGGCTGCGACATCGATATTATCGACGCCATTGCCGAAATTGGCGATGAGCTTCAGATTGGGACCAGCCTGCTCTATGGCTGCTGCGTCGATCACATCGGTAATGCACGGCACCAGGACATCAGCGTCTTTCATGGCGGCGATGATTTCCGGCTGGCTCATGCGGTGGTCGTCTATATTCAGACGTGCATCGAACAATTCCCGCATTCGGGTTTCCACCGGGTCCGGCAATTTTCTCGTAAGCACGACCAGCGGTTTCTTCTTGTTCGACATCTCCACCCCGTTTTTTTATGCCTGCCGATATTTAGTCTGAAATGGGTAAAGTTTTCCACCCAAGCATCCCGTTGAGACCTCCTTAACCAAGAAGGTGCAATATGGGATTTTGCTTTAGCTGATCATCTCTATCAAGGCGGCGTGGCAAAGACAAAGAAAAACAGAACAGACAAACAAGACGGTAACGCACCTCACAGTCGATGCTGTTGCATGTGCCCTCGAAGGCATGGCCGTCTTGATTATGACAGGACGGCGAGAGGTCGCACTTGTATAAAATGAATTTTCAGCTTTTTGGGTTGCGGCACTTTGCAGCCGCTTTTGCAGGCGCGCTCGCTTTGGCTCTTGTTGTCATGCCGCTTGGCATGCATGCTAAGGCGCAGGAAACAGAAGGCGCAAGCAAACCCAATGTGGGATTGGGTGCCAGCGGTCTTCCTGTGCCGCGTTTTGTGAGCCTGAAACCAGCGCGCGTCAACTTGCGCATCGGTCCGGGACGCGATTATCCGGTGTCGTGGCTGTTCATGAAAGCGGGCCTGCCGGTCGAGATCATTCAGGAATACGACAATTGGCGGCGCATCCGTGATGCGGACGGCACCGAAGGCTGGGTCTATCAGTCGCTTTTGTCTGGCAAGCGCACGGCAATCACCGCGCCGTGGCGCAAGAAGGACAAGGATGGCTTGGTAGCCATGATCACCATGCGCCGCAATTCCAATGAGGACGCGAGGGTTGCGGCTACGATCGAACCGGGCGTTGTTGGAACCGTGCGCGAATGCACCGGCCAATGGTGTCGCATGGATGTGAGTGGCGTGCGCGGGTGGATCAAGCAATCCGATCTCTGGGGTGTCTATCCTGATGAGGTGTTTGACTGATAACTCAATCAGAGCGCGTTTCGATCTGAATGAATTAGATCGGCACTCTATCTTTTTGATTTGACGCCCATCTTAACTGAAAACCGTTTCACACTTTTGGGGATGCGCTCTAAAATCGCTCCTTGAGCAATTGATAAAGCGCGCGAATGCCCTGCGCCTCGCCGCCAACCGGCGAGGCGGGTTTTTCCATCGGTACCCATCCGAAAATGTCGAAATGCACATGGGTTTGCGCTTTCTCGACGAAGCGGTCGAGGAACAGTGCTGCCGTCACCGATCCGGCAAAGCCGTCGCTGGTGACGTTGTTGATATCTGCTACGCGTGAGGAAAGCTTTTGCGCATAGGGCTGCCACAACGGCATGCGCCACAGCGGATCGGCGGTTTGTGAGGCCTTGACGGCGAGCGTTTGCGCAAACGCATCATCATGTGTGTAGAATGGCGGCAGGTCGGGGCCGAGCGCCACACGTGCGGCACCCGTCAATGTTGCCATGTCGATCAGGATTTCCGGCGCTTCCTCATCGGCGAGCGTCAGCGCATCGGCCAGCACAAGCCGTCCTTCCGCATCGGTATTGCCAATCTCGACACTTAATCCCTTGCGGCTTTGCAGAACGTCACTGGGGCGGAAGGCATTGCCGGCAATGGCATTTTCAACTGCAGGGATCAGCACGCGTAGCCGAAGGGGCAATTGTGCATCCATGATCATTGCGGCGAGGCCCAGAACATTGGCGGCCCCGCCCATGTCTTTTTTCATCAAGAGCATGCCGCTGGCGGCTTTGATGTCGAGCCCGCCGGTATCGAAACAAACGCCCTTGCCCACAAGCGTGACTTTGGGATTGCTTGCCTCACCCCAGATGATGTCGATCAGGCGCGGTGCGATAGCGCCTGCACGTCCGACGGCATGGATCATGGGCAAATTTTTCTCGAGCAGAGCATCGCCTTCTGTAACGGTCATCTGCGCGCCATGTTTGGCCGCCAGATCGCATGCCGCTGTTTCCAGCGCATCCGGTCCCATGTCATTGGGCGGCGTATTGATGAGATCACGCGTGAGCATGACGGCATCGGCAATGCGACGCACTTCCGCTTCATCGACGTCATCAGGCAATGCGAGACGGCACGTTTTCGTGGAGGGCTTGCGATAGCGATCAAAGCGATACCCGCCCAACAAAAAGGCAAGCGTTGCAAGGCCTGCCTCGCCATTTGGATTTGCGATGTGCCAGTCGCCTTCTGGCAGGCTGCGGCCGAGCTTACCGGCGATCAGCTGCGATTGGTCATGGGTTTTGGTGTCACCCGTACCAAACAGCGCGCCCGAAATCGTTCCATCCTTACCCGGCAACACCAAGAGCTTGCCTGCTTCGCCGTCAAAATCATGCGCTTTTGCCCAGGTAAGTATAGGGCTGGTAAGCCCCGTTTTTTCCAAACCGTCCTTTTCGATGAACCAGATCGGGCGGCTATGTTTGGATTTTTGCGTGAGAATTTCGACGGACATGGCGGTCTTTACTCAAAACTGATTTTAAGAAGGAGAGATGATTAAAGCATGTTTCCGGCCACAAGGGCAGCGGCGCTGATGATCGCGATGGAAACCAATATGGTGATCAGCACATATTCGATTGCGACCGCCCCAGCGCGATTTTTAAGGAAACGCGACATCAATGTCGGCATGCTATGCTCCTTCGTCTTTTCCGAAGACCAAGCTTTAAAGACGATCAAGATCTCTATTCGGATGGTCGGGATCATAACGGGGAGGAATTGTGGCCCTCTTAACAATCACGGTTAAGGAAAGGTTTCTGGCGGTGGTTTCTGCGTCTTACCCTTGGCTTTGCGGTATAAAGCCAGCATATAGAGCGAAGCCCCCATGCTCTCTCAGGATCGCTTAAAATGCCGGAATTGCCAGAAGTCGAAACCGTTCGTCGCGGACTGCAGCCCTTTATGGAAGGCGCGACTGTCAAGCGGGTCGAGCAGAACCGGCCAGATCTGCGCTTTCCGTTTCCGCAAAACTTTGCCAAACGGCTTTCCGGGCGGCGCATTGAGGCGCTCGGTCGCCGCGCCAAATATCTGATTCTGCATCTCGATGACGGTCTTTCCGTCATTGCGCATCTGGGCATGTCCGGCTCATTTCGGATTGAAGCGGATCTGGCAGACGAAACGCCCGGCGCCTTTCATCATGCGCGTTCAAAGAGCACCACGCACGACCATGTGGTGTTTCATCTCGTGCGGCCCCAAGGTGAGGCGGTCCGTATCATCTATAACGACCCGCGCCGCTTCGGCTTCGTGCTGTTTGCCGAACAGGGAACGCTGGATGAGCATCCGCTTTTGAAAAACCTCGGTGTCGAGCCAACAGGCAATGTTTTGTCGGGGCCGATTCTGGCCGACCTGTTCCGGGGTCGCCGCACGCCGCTGAAAGCCGCCCTTCTTGATCAGCGGCTGATTGCCGGGCTTGGCAATATCTATGTCTGTGAGGCGCTTTGGCGTTCCGGTCTTTCACCAATGCGTGCGGCGGGTTCGATTGCCGAGGATGCGGTGATGCTGGAACGCTTGGCCAGTGACATTCGCGCCACCATCGCCGAGGCGATTGCCGCAGGCGGGTCGAGCCTGAAAGACTATATTCAGGCGGACGGCGCACTGGGGTATTTCCAGCACTCTTTTTGCGTTTATGGTCGCGAAGGTGATCCGTGCCGTAATCCTTCTTGCGGTGCCATGATTGAACGAGCCGTGCAGGCAGGGCGCTCCACGTTTTTCTGTGCTTCGTGTCAAAAGTGAACCCTTGTCAAATGGCGCTGGACGGTCCACCTTGCCGTTGCGATTGACTGAATGCTTTGGTGCAGGAGGAGCGGGTTTTCATGGCTTATGAAACGATCATCGTCGAGCCGCGCGGCAGCGTCGGTCTTATTCGTCTGAACCGTCCGCAGGCGCTCAATGCGCTTAATCGTGCCATGCTCGATGATCTCACCAATGCGCTCGGGGCTTTCGATACGGATGAGAAGATCGGTGCGGTGGTACTGACCGGGTCTGAAAAGGCCTTTGCGGCGGGCGCCGATATCAAGGAGATGCAGCCGGTCAATTTCGTCGATGCCTATTTGCAGGATATGTTTTGCGACTGGCAGAAGGTAGACCGGGTACGCAAGCCCATCATCGCAGCAGTGTCTGGTTATGCGCTGGGCGGCGGCTGTGAGCTTGCCATGATGTGCGATTTCATTCTGGCCGCCAGCAATGCCAAGTTCGGCCAGCCGGAAATCACCATAGGCGTCATGCCTGGCATGGGCGGATCGCAGCGTCTTACGCGCTTTGTCGGCAAGTCCAAGGCCATGGAAATGTGTCTCACGGGGCGCATGATGGATGCTGATGAAGCCGAACGCTCAGGACTGGTTTCGCGTGTGCTTGCTCCGGAAGCGCTTCTGGAAGAGGCTGTGAGGGTTGCAGAACGCATCGCGTCTTTCTCGCGCCCCTCGGTCGTGATGACCAAGGAAGCCATCAATCGCAGTTATGAGACGACATTGAGCGAAGGTCTTCGTTTTGAGCGACGACTGTTTCATTCGCTGTTTGCTACCGAAGACCAGAAGGAGGGCATGGCGGCTTTCATCGACAAGCGCACGCCCTCGTTCAAGAATCGCTGAAGCCGCCAGCGTCACTTGATGCGTTGTTTTGCAGGCTGCGCAGAATCTGCGTTGACGTAAGCTTAAAGCTGATCTATAAGCCCGCCCACGGATTGGTGGCCTAGGGTTCTTGGCTGCCCTAAAAGTTTTGTGCTCGGTTGTTTGAACTTCGGGTTTGGACCATGGGCTACCTGACAGAAAAAGAGAGGCATTTATGGCCAATACTCCTTCGGCCAAGAAGGCAGTGCGCAAGATTGCAGCGCGCACCGAAGTCAACAAGTCCCGCCGTTCGCGCGTTCGTACCTTCATTCGCAAGCTTGAAGACGCACTGGTCAGCGGAGACAAGCAGGCTGCTGAAGTGGCGTTCAAGGTTGCTGAACCTGAATTGATGCGTGCCGCTTCGCGCGGCGTGATCCATAAGAACACTGCTGCTCGCAAGGTCTCGCGTCTTGCCAAGCGCGTGAAGGCACTCAACGCCTGATTGGTTCTACTTTTTAAGACGATTTTGAAGCCCGGCTTATTATTAGCCGGGTTTTCTTTTTTCTGCGTTTCTGAGTTGTTGCTTTTTAAGATGCTGCTTGGATTTTACATAGATTTTTCAATGCTTAGAGCAAATCCAGGCGGTTTGACTGCTGCGGTGTGCCTATTAATTTTTGTAATAATTTCAATTATTTGTATCGATCACCCACAGGTTATCCACAGAGGTGGGTGGGACTCGGACAGGCCTCTGAGTCAAGCAATATTTTAAAATTTATTTTTCCAACAGAACAGATCAAGACCTTCTAAAATGGCAGAATGGAAAACACATTGAATCCAAAGATGTTAGTTCGCTGGCATCCGATTCCCCGGTCTGCCGATGACCCTGTGCAAGGGGGGTGGGCAAAAAAAACTGGCGAATCTGCACTTGCCCTTTGCGCCGCGCCTTCGCTAAAGTCAGATCATCAAGAGGGTGGGCATCTAGCCCAGAGTTAGCGATAATTGCTGTCGAATGTCAGCGCGGGTATTCTTGCTCGCGAGCGCTTTTTTCTGGTCTTTTAATTGTCTTTCTTCTCTGGGTTGATTGCTTACCATTCATTAACCGGAAAGTCGTTTTCGACGCCTTGCCGGCAACGGCGTGGTTGTCGTGGAAGGATTTCCGGGCAATCAGCTTTCGACAGAGGTCTTTGTGAGTCGCTGTGTAACTGTAAGGAGTCGTTCGATCGGGATTTGAAGGACCGATGTTATTTGTGCATGACCCGTGGGGGCGGGGTTCAACAGGCTTGGGAAATGGATGTGTGAACTGTCGGGTGTTGAGGGGCGTTAGATCCAGAACTCCGGCAGGATAATAAAAAGCGCCGACAAATGGCGCATAAGAATTTTGAAGGCAGGCGAGACGATGGCGATGACGAGCAAGGCGACGGAAACGATGGGTGATGATGCACATGCGAACCGTATCCGTGAATACGCTGCTAGCGAAACTGACAAGAGCCTGACGAACATGGAACCTGCTGTAAGCGAAGAAGCTTTCGAGCGCCTGACGGCAAAGCTGAAAGCCCGTGTCGGCAGCGAAATCTATTCGAGTTGGTTTGGTCGACTGAAGCTTGAAGACCTGTCCAAGAGTGTTGTGCGCCTGTCGGTTCCGACCGCATTTCTGCGCTCCTGGATTAATAATCATTATTGCGCGTTGCTGACCGAACTGTGGCAGGAAGAAAATCCGCAGATCCTCAAAGTGGAAGTCGTGGTGCGCGGCATGAGCCGGGTGGTGCGCAATGCTCCCGTGGCCGAAGCAGCCCAGGCCGTGGACGCAAAGTCAGCCGCCTCATCGCGTGAAAAGATGATGTTCCCGATTGGTCATTCCTTTGGTAATCCGGCTTTTGGCAGTCAGGCATCAGGCAATGCGACCATGGGCGACAAGCGCGGGTCGGCTGTAGTGGCTGAAACGGTAGCGGCTTCCGGTTCCGTTCTGGGATCTCCCCTTGATCCACGCTACACATTTGACAGCTTTGTCGATGGTGCCTCAAACCGTGTGGCGCTTGCCGCTGCGCGCACCATTGCCGAAGCCGGTTCAAGTGCCGTGCGCTTCAACCCGCTTTTCATTCATGCCTCCGTTGGTCTTGGTAAGACGCATCTGTTGCAGGCGATTGCCGCCGCAGCCCTCCAGCGACAGGAAAAGGCCCGTGTGGTTTACCTGACCGCTGAATATTTTATGTGGCGTTTTGCGACCGCCATTCGCGACAACAATGCGCTCTCGTTTAAGGAGCAATTGCGCGATATCGACCTTCTGGTTATCGATGACATGCAGTTCTTGCAGGGCAAGTCGATCCAGCACGAATTCTGCCATCTGCTCAACACGCTGCTCGACAGCGCCAAGCAGGTCGTGGTGGCAGCCGATCGCGCGCCTTCTGAACTGGAATCGCTCGATGTGCGGGTTCGCTCGCGTCTGCAGGGCGGCGTTGCACTCGAAGTGGCCGCTCCTGATTATGACATGCGTCTGGAAATGCTGCGCCGTCGTCTGAGCCTTGCGCAAATGGAAGATGCAAGCCTCGATATCAGCGAAGAGATTCTTTCCCATGTTGCTCGTACCGTGACAGGTTCGGGGCGAGAACTCGAAGGCGCGTTCAATCAACTGTTGTTCCGCCAGTCGTTTGAGCCAAACCTCTCGATCGACCGTGTCGATGAGTTGCTCGGGCATCTCACGCGGGCGGGTGAGCCCAAGCGCATCCGCATCGAGGAAATCCAGCGCATCGTGGCGCGTCATTACAATGTTTCCAAGCAGGATCTTCTGTCGAACCGCCGCACGCGCACCATCGTTAAGCCGCGTCAGGTGGCGATGTATCTGGCCAAGATGCTGACCCCGCGCTCATTGCCGGAAATTGGCCGCCGCTTTGGTGGACGTGACCACACCACGGTTCTGCATGCAGTGCGCAAGATCGAGGATCTGGTGGGTGCGGACGGTAAGCTTGCGCAGGAACTGGAGCTGTTGAAGCGCCTCATCAATGATCAGGCTGCCTGATATCGTGGATATCGTTTGAAAAAGCCCGCGCCGCGTATTTTACAACGCGGCGCGGGCTTGCTTTTTCCTTTAAAAATCTGCCACTTTAGCAAACCTTCGGGCGCAGCCAGCGCCTCAATGATAGGGGCGTCTGCCCGATGCGCGGTTGCCCAGTCCTAAAGAGCGAGTGCGTTTCAATATGCGTGTTACCCTGGAACGGTCGAACCTTCTGAAATCCCTCAATCACGTTCATCGCGTTGTGGAGCGTCGCAACACGATTCCGATCCTGTCGAACGTGCTTTTGCAGGCCGAAGGCGCAAGCCTGACGTTCAAGGCGACTGACCTCGACCTTGAAGTCAATGAAGCAACGGCTGCCATGGTCGAACAAGCTGGTGCTACGACCGTCCCCGCGCATCTTCTTTATGACATCGTGCGCAAATTGCCCGATGGTGCGGAAGTCATGCTCTCGACCAATCCCGATGGCGGGTCTATGTCGGTCATTTCCGGCAAGTCGTCGTTTCGGCTACAATGCCTGCCACAGTCGGATTTCCCGGAACTGACGGCTGGCAGCTTCAGCCATACCTTCCGCATTGAGGCGCAGGCGTTAAAGCGCCTGATTGATCGGACGCAATTTGCAATTTCTACGGAAGAAACCCGCTATTATCTCAATGGTATTTTCTTCCATGCGATTGAATGTGAGGGCTCACTCAAGTTGCGCGCTGTTGCAACAGACGGCCACCGACTGGCACGCGCCGAAATCGAGGCACCCGCTGGCACTGAAGGCATGCCGGGCATCATTGTCCCGCGCAAGACGGTTGCCGAATTGCAGAAACTGGTCGATGTGCCGGATGTCGTGGTCACAGTCGAATTGTCGGATGCCAAAATCCGCTTCACGGTGGGTTCCGTGGTGCTGACGTCCAAGCTTATCGACGGCACCTTCCCCGACTATCAGCGGGTGATTCCTTCGGGCAATGACAAGAAGCTGACCATCGACCGCCAAAGCTTTGCTGCATCGGTTGATCGCGTTTCAACTATTTCCAGCGAACGCGGACGCGCGGTCAAACTCTCGATCGGTGATGGCCTTTTGACGCTCACCGTCAACAATCCCGATTCGGGCAGCGCGACCGACGAGCTTGCCGCTGATTATGATGCCGAGGCACTCGATATCGGTTTCAACTCTAAATATCTGCTCGACATCACCAGCCAGTTGTCGGGTTCGGATGCCATCTTCATGCTGGCTGATGCCGGTTCGCCGACAGTGGTACGCGATACGGGTGATGAAGACGTGTTGTACGTGCTCATGCCGATGCGTGTCTAAAGAAAGTAGACGTGAACACGACGAAGCTTGATCAAGGCCGTCCAGAGCGGGTTTCAGTCAGGCGGCTTAAACTTTCCGATTTTCGCAATTATGCGCAACTCTCGCTGCCACTTGGCGCCGGCCATGTTGTGCTGACGGGGGAAAACGGATCGGGCAAGACCAATCTGATCGAATCGCTGTCATTCCTGTCGCCGGGGCGGGGCCTGCGCCGCGCCTCCTATGACGATGTCGCTACCGTTCACGGCCATGACGGCTTTGCAATTCACGCTACACTTGATTGCATGATCTATGGCGAGGCCGAAATTGGCACCGGAACGGCGGGCGGTGGAGAAGGTGGTCGCAAGGTCCGCATCAATTCCATGACCGCTTCCGGCGATGATCTGCTCGATTATGCGCGGATTCTTTGGGTTGTGCCGTCAATGGACGGGCTATTTACCGGCGGTGCCTCGGATCGACGCCGTTTTCTCGATCGCATGGTGCTGGCGATCGATACGGGTCACGGCAAGCGCGTGCTCGATTATGAAAAAGCCATGCGCAGTCGTAATCGTCTGTTGAGCGACGGCAATATAGATGGCGGCTGGCTCGATGCCATTGAAAGCCAGATGGCGGAACTGGGCATTGCCATTGCTGCGGCACGCGCCGAAGCCATGCGGCTGATTGCAGCGATGATCGAACGTTTGCCCGCTGTCGGACCTTTTCCCAAAGCCGACTGTTTTCTCGAGGGGGCGCTCGAAAGCCGGATTGCGCTCGAGGCAGCGCTCGATCTGGAGGAAGATTTCCGTCGTACGCTGCGCGATAGCCGTATGCGCGACCGCGCGGCAGGTCGTACGCTGGACGGCCCGCACCGCACCGATCTTATCGTGCAGCACAGACCGAAGGCTATGCCCGCAGCGCTATGTTCGACCGGCGAGCAGAAGGCGCTGCTGATCGGGCTTATTCTGGCGCATGCGCGATTGACCGGCGAATTGTCCGGCATGGCGCCGATCCTCCTGCTTGATGAAATAGCAGCCCATCTCGATGAAGGACGGCGTGCCGCGCTGTTCGGCATTTTGGATGATCTTGGCGGTCAGGCTTTCATGACCGGCACGGATCGCTCGCTTTTCGATGCCCTTAACGGTGACGCGCAGTTTTTCAATGTCGCGTCCGGGCAATTATCCAGAATAGAAAAATAGTCGCTGACAGGCGATTGAAGCGAGCCTATGTTGCCGATCATGACTGCATCACCCAAGCCATTTTCTTCCGAGGAACTCGAACGCTATGCGCGCCATATCGTGCTGCCGGAAATCGGCGGGCCGGGCCAGCAGAAGATGAAAGCCGCGCGTGTGCTGGTTCTGGGCGCTGGTGGTCTTGGCGCGCCGGTGCTGCATTATCTGGCCGCAGCCGGTATCGGCACGCTCGGCATTGTCGATGACGATACGGTATCGCTTTCCAACCTGCAACGACAGGTCATCCATGACACGGAGAGTGTTGGCATGGCCAAGGTTGAAAGTGCGCGTGCAACCATTGCCCGCATCAATCCGCATGTGAACGTCGAGGCGCACAATCTGCGCTTGAGCGCTCAAAATGCTCCGGCGCTGATTGCAGATTACGATATCATCGTCGATGGATCGGATAATTTTGCCACCCGCTATGTGCTGGCCGATACGGCAGCAGAGGTCGAACGTCCGCTGGTGACTGGCGCCATGGGACGCTTTGACGGCACGGTGACAGTGTTGATGCCCTATAGATCGGGCGAAGATGGCAGGCCCAACCCGTCCTATCGTGATCTGTTTCCCGAAGCGCCGCGTGCGGGCATCATTCCAACTTGTGCCGAGGCCGGTGTGCTGGGAGTTCTGCCGGGCGTTATCGGCAGCCTGCAGGCGATGGAAGTCATCAAGCTCATCACCGGCATTGGTGAGCCGCTGATCGGGCGGCTCCTGCTTTATAATGCGCTGTCCGTGCGTTTTGAGACCATCCGCTACAAGGCGCGCAAACTTAAATCCTAATATTGCGTGTTGCGATCCACGACATTTTCAAGTTGGCCATCCCGCTCGAAAGCCTCGATCTGTCGAATGATTTGCGGCACGAGTGCCGCGGCTGATGAGCTCGCTGCCGCATGCGGAGTGATCGTGACTTTTGAATGATCCCAGAGGGGACTGTCTTGCGGCAGCGGCTCCTGATTAAACACGTCGAGCGAAACGGCAGACAAAAGTCCACGCTCAAGCGCTGCCAGAATATCGGCTTCGTTCTGCAAGCCACCGCGTCCGGCATTGATCAGCACCGGCGCGCCAAGCGGGCCGTCCGATTTCAATTGCGCGAACATCGACATCGATAAAATACTCTTGGTGTCGGGCGTCAGCGGCAGCAGGCAAACGAAAATATCGGCAGTCTTGAGAAAGGCCGAGAAGCCGTCCTTGCCATCAAATGTCTCGACACCGTCGATCTGTTGCGGACGCCTGCTCCAGCCGGTGATGTTAAAGCCGAGGTTTTTGAGTTTAAGTGCTGCATCGCGCCCCAGCACGCCAAGCCCCATGATGCCGACTGTGACTTCATGGGCTGCGGGCTGGCGGGCATCCTCATGCCAGACATGATTCATCTGCTGCTTGCGGTAGCGTGCACCAAGCCGATGATGATCGAGAACTTGCCAGACCACATACTCGGTCATGCGCATGGTAAGATCATCGGAAATAATGCGCACCAGCGGCACGTCGGGGATATCAGGATCGCGAAAAACGTGATCGACGCCGGCACCCAGTGAAAAAATCACCTTGAGACTGGGCAGGTTTTTGAGCGATCCCGGCGTCTGTTTCCACACAAGCGCATAATCGATTGCAGGATCGGTTTCCTCGCGCTTCGTCACCACGACCCGGTCAGGTGCATGGGTCTTGAAATGGCCGATCCACACCTCAGGATCCCAATTGGTGACTGCCAGCAGGATTTTTCCCTTGTTCGCCGTCATTGTTTCACACCTCCCTCTGTCACTTCAATGTGGAAGGCTGCGGCCATCAGCGCCTTAGTGTAATCGGTTTTCGGATTGGCGAAAACCTCCTGCGCCGGACCATATTCCACCACGTTGCCATTGCGCATCACCATCACATCATTGGCGAGCGCACGCACGACCCGGAGATCGTGACTGATGAAAAGATAAGCGAGATCATGCTTCTTCTGCAAGGCGCGCAGAAGATCGACCACTTGGGCCTGTACGCTTTTATCAAGCGCTGAGGTCGGCTCATCAAGCATCACGAATTTTGGGTTGAGCGCCAGTGCACGTGCAATGGCGATGCGCTGGCGTTGACCGCCCGAAAACTCATGCGGATAGCGAAAGCGGGTTTCAGGATTGAGATTGACCTCTTTGAGTGCTGCCACGACGCGTTCGTCGCGTTCATCGGCGGACAATTTTGGCTCATGCACTAAAAGCCCTTCGGCAATGATGTCGGCAATCGTCATGCGGGGACTGAGCGAGCCGAACGGGTCCTGAAACACGATCTGCATTTCGCGCCGGAGCGGGCGCATATCTGCAAAGCTGAATTTTGCGATATCACGGCCATCGAAACGGATTTCACCCTTGGATGAAATCATGCGTGAAAGCGCCAGTCCCAGCGTCGTCTTGCCGGAACCGGACTCGCCCACCACGCCAAGCGTCTGACCAGTGCGAAGGCTGACATCGACGCCATCCACCGCCTTCACATGATCCACCGTCTTGCGCAAAAAGCCCTTCTTGATTGGAAACCAGACGCGGATATCTTTGCCTTCTATCACCGGCTTTGCGGATGGGTTGGCTGCTGGCGGTTCGCCTTTGGGTTCGGCGGAAAGCAGATGCTTCGTATAGTCATGCTGCGGATTTTCAAAGATATCCTCGGTGGGACCGGCCTCTACAATCTTGCCGCCGTTCATGACGCAGACCTTGTCGGCGATCTTGCGTACGACGTCGAGGTCGTGGGTGATGAACAGCATGGCCATGCCTTGTGAGGCTTTCAACTCGGCGAGCAGTTTTAGGATCTGTGCCTGCACGGTGACATCGAGCGCCGTTGTCGGCTCGTCGGCGATCAGAAGCTTCGGTTTATTGGCGAGCGCCATTGCAATCATCACGCGCTGGCGCTGCCCGCCCGATAGCTGGTGCGGGAAGGCGGCGAGCCGCTTTTCCGGCTCGCGAATACCCACTTCATGAAGCAGTTCCAGTGTGCGGGCGCGTGCGGCCTTGTCACCCATGCCCTGATGCATCTTCAAGATTTCGCCGATTTGCCGTTCCACCGTGTGCAACGGATTGAGCGAGGTCATCGGCTCCTGAAAGATCATGGTGATGTCGTTGCCGCGCACGCGCCGGAGTTCCGGCTCGGACGCCGTCATCAGGTTCTGCCCGTTAAAGAGAATCTCTCCCGACGGGTGACTGGCGGAGGGATAGGGCAAAAGTTTTAGCACCGAGAGGGCGGAAACGGATTTGCCCGACCCCGATTCGCCTACAAGTGCCACGGTTTCACCGGCCTCGATGTCGAAGGAGACGCGATCGACCGACAGCCGGTCTTCGCCGTCCTGGCGGAAGGCGACCGAGAGATCGCGGATGGAAAGGATGGGCGTGCTCATCGGAATGCCTTTCGCGGATCGAAGGCGTCGCGGGTTGCTTCACCGATAAATATCAACAGCGACAGCATTACGGAGATCACCAGAAAACCGGTGATGCCGAGCCATGGCGCTTGCAGATTGTTTTTGCCCTGCGCGAGCAATTCACCAAGCGAGGCGGAACCGGGAGGCAGGCCGAAACCGAGGAAATCGAGCGAGGTCAGCGTGGTGATCGACCCATTGAGGATGAAGGGCAGGAATGTGAGCGTTGCGACCATCGCATTGGGCAAGAGATGCCGCCACATGATGGTGGCGTTTCTGACCCCCAATGCGCGTGCTGCGTTGACATATTCAAAGTTTCTGGCCCGCAAAAATTCGGCCCGTACCACGCCGACAAAAGCCACCCATGAAAACAGCAGCATGATGCCGAGCAGCACCCAGAAGCCCGGCGGTAATATCGCGGCTATAATCAGCAACAGATAAAGAACCGGGATAGAGGACCAGATTTCAATGACACGCTGAAAAATGAGATCGACCCAGCCGCCGAAATAGCCCTGGACCGCACCGGCGCTCACTCCGATAATGGCTGAGAAAAAGGTGAGGATGAGCCCGAAGGCGACCGAAATGCGAAAGCCGTAAAGCGCGCGCGCAAAAACGTCACGCGCCTGATCGTCGGTGCCGAGCAGATTGAAATTGCCGAAGCGGCAATTGGGGTCGTTTGCCCCTTGCGGGTAGCGCTGGCAGCGTTCTTCCGCCGAATAGAGCCAGAATGGCTTTGCGGGTGCTGCCTGCGGGATTTCATTGTTGACGGTGTTGTAGGAATAGCGGAACGGTGGCCAGATCGCCCAGCCATTGTTGTTGATCTCGTCCTGTATGACCGGATCGCGATAATCGGTAACGGCATAAAAGCCGCCGAATTTCTCTTCCGGGTAATCGACCAGGACGGGGGCCAGCACTTCGCCTTTATAGGAAACGAGGATTGGCCGATCATTGGCGATCAGTTCAGAACACAGTGCGCAGACAAGCAGGAACAGGAAAATCCACAGCGACCAGTAACCACGCCTGTTGGCTTTAAAGTTCTGCCAGCGACGCTTGTTGAGTGGGGACAGCCACGGACGTTTAATAGGTTTTGCGGGAGTAAGTGTGGTGTCGGTCATCACACGTCCCTCCTGTCGAAATCAATGCGCGGATCGATCCACGTATAGGTGAGATCGGACAAAAGGCTGACCAGCAATCCTATTAATGAGAAGATGTAGAGCGTTGCAAATACCACCGGATAGTCACGGTTGATGATCGACTGATAGCCGAGCAAGCCAAGGCCATCGAGCGAAAAAATCGTCTCGATCAGAAGCGAGCCGGTGAAAAAAGCCGAAATAAAGGCACCGGGAAAACCGGCAATGACGATCAGCATCGCATTGCGGAACACATGGCCATAAAGCACCTGATTTTCAGTGAGACCCTTGGCGCGGGCGGTGGTGACATATTGCTTGCGGATTTCTTCAAGGAAGGAATTCTTGGTCAAGAGCGTTGTTGTGGCAAAGGCCGACAGAACGAGAGCGGTGACCGGCAGCACCATGTGCCAGAGATAATCCCCGATCTTGCCCATGAGCGACATCTGCGCAAAATCGGGTGAGGTAAGACCTCTAAGCGGAAACCAGTCCAAGAACGAGCCGCCGGCAAAAAGAACGATCAAAAGGATTGCAAACAAGAAGCTTGGAATGGCGTAGCCGACGATAATGACAGCGCTGGTCCATGTGTCGAAACGGCTGCCTTCCTTGATCGCCTTGCGTATGCCAAGCGGGATCGAGATCGCATAGGAGAGAAACGTCAGCCACAGGCCGAGCGAGATCGAAACCGGCATCTTTTCCTTGATCAGATCGAGCACGCTGATGTCGCGGAAATAGCTGCGCCCGAAATCAAAGCGCGCATAATTCCACAACATCTGACCAAAGCGTTCGAGCGGTGGTTTGTCGAAGCCGAACTGCTTTTCAAGATCGGCGATAAATTGTGGGTCGAGCCCTTGCGCGCCACGATATCTGGAATTGGAAGAGCCGCTGTCGAGATTGCTTTGGCCGAAATCACTGCCGCCGCCTGAAATGCGGTCGAGCGCATCGCCGCCTTGCCCTGAAAGCTGTCCGATCACCCGTTCGACCGGACCGCCGGGGGCAAATTGCACCACGGCAAAGGAAATGGCCATGATGCCCAAAATGGTCGGAATCATCAAAAGAAGACGGCGTAAAATATATGCGCCCATCAGTTCAGCTCACTTGAAATATTGGAGGTCGTCTCAGGGCTTGCCAACAGCTTTTGCCTTTTCTTCATCCAGCGCATGATTTTTTCCGAAAACCGGTTCCCACTTTTCGGGATCATTGCTTAATCCACCACAGCGTCTCGACCGGGAAGCCGTAATCCGGCTTCGGCTCCTTGAAACCGAACCGGTCCCAGAAAGCGATGCGATGATTCGCTATTGTCCAATTTGGAATCCAGTCGCGACGGATACGCAAGTACCGATCGAGCACCCTGAGCGTCGCGACGAGTTCTTCTCGGCTGGAAACCTTGGCCACGTCGGCAATCAGCGCGTCGATCAGCGGATCATTCGTGCCCGGCAGATTATAGCTACCCGGTGTTCTGGCTGATTGCGAGCCGAACATGCCGGAAAGCGATTCGCTGGTTGGCGTGGCGGAAAACTGCATGGCCATGGAGACCATGTCGAAATCGAAATCCTGTACACGGGCCTGATACTGACTGGCATCGACCAACCGCAGTCGGGCGTCAATGCCGATGGCGCGCATCTTTTGCATGAAGGGATTATAGACCCTGGTGAAGGTGTCACTATCGCTTAAGATTTCCAGCGTGAATTTGGCGCCGTCCCTTGCATGGAACTGGCCGTTTTTGCGCTCAAAACCCGCTTCCTGCATAAGCTTGACGGCGCGCGAGAACTGCGCACGGTCGCGTCCTGAGCCATCAGAGGTTGGCATCACCACCGCTTCGCCAAAGACTTCCTTCGGCAGCTTGCTACGATAACGTTCAAGCACTTTCAGTTCTGCCTCGCCCGGCAGGCCAACGGCCTGAAAGTCCGAACCGTTGAAGCAGGATTGCGAGCGTTGATAGCTATCATAAAACAGGTTTTTATTGGTCCACTCGAAATCAAAGCAAAGCCCGATAGCTTCTCGCACACGCGGATCGCGAAACCGCTCGCGGCGCTGGTTGAGTGCCCAGCCCTGCATGAGCGGGCGTCTTTCGCGCGGGAAAGTACGCTTGATCACTTTCTTCTGCTCAACGGCTGGGAAATCATAGCTGGTAGCCCAATTTCTGGCCACATATTCGCCGCGCAAATCGATATCGCCCTTCTTGAAGGCCTCGAATTCCGGCTGCCGGTCGCGGAAGAACTCGATGCGGATGCGGTCAAAATTATTTTGCCCGCGCATGACAGCAAGGTCCTTTGCCCAGTAATCGCTGACACGCTCATATTCGATCATGTTGCCGGGCGAAACTCTGCCGACCTTATAGGGGCCGGAGCCAAGAATCGGTGCAAGCGTGGTTGCCTCGAAATCCTTGTCCTTGAACCATTGTTTCGAGAGAATAGGCAGACCCACGGCATCGAGTATGGCGTTGAAACCGCTGTTTTCGTTAAAACGCAGGCGCACTTCATGTGTGCCAAGGGCGTCGGCTTTCTCAAGAGAGACAAGCATCTGACGAATTTTCGGATGGGCTTTCTGTTTGAAAAGCTCAAAAGTGAATGCAACGTCGTCTGCCTCGATCGGCGAGCCGTCATGAAAACGCGCTTCCTTGCGCAAGTTGAAAACGCATGTGTGGCGGTCATTCGTTACCACGACATTTTCTGCAACAAGGCCATAGACCGAATCCGGTTCATCAAGTGCCGAAACCATCAGGCTGTCAAAGGTCAGCTCCATGCGTGGTGGCGCATCGCCTTTCAACGTGAATGTGTTGAGCGTATTGAATGTCTGCGTGTTCTGGTTCCACAGCCAGTTCCACGGCGCAAGCGTGAAGGTGCCGCCCTTTGGGGCATCTGCATTCACATACTCGAAATGGGAAAAGTCGGGCGCATATTTCAAATCGCCGAAGGCTGATAGCCCACGTCGCGGCGTTGCTGGCATCAGTGCCATTGCAGGCCCGGGCAGAGAGGCGATGAGAGCGGAACTGCCAGAAAGCAGAAGAAAATCGCGGCGGCTCATAGGAGTGACGGTCATATCCCGACGCTCCTATTCAGCGTCGGTCTTGATCTTGGGTTCTTTGACCGGATCGATCCACCAAGAGAACGGATCGATGCCTGCATAATCCGGCTGATTTTCCGGCATGCCGAACTTGTTCCAATAGGCGATATTGATTTTATCGGAATACCATTGCGGAATGACGTAATAATTCCACAACAACGCGCGGTCGAGCGCGTGGGACGCTGCCACCAGTTCGTCGCGGTCCTTGGCGTAGATAACGCGGTCGATCAGCGTGTCGATGGCTGGGTTCTTTATGCCAGCGTAATTACGGCTGCCTTTGAATTCAGCGGATTTGGAACCCCAGAAATCACGTTGTTCGTTGCCTGGTGAGGCGGTTTGCGCAATGAGTGAGGAAATCACGTCATAGTCGAAATCATTGACCCGCGCCTGATATTGCGCCGCATCGACAATACGAACACGCGCATCGATGCCGATTCTTTTAAGGTTCTGGATAAAAAGATTATGGACTTTCTCGAAACTGGCACCGTCGTCCAGAATTTCGAAGGAGAAAGTCTTGCCATTTTCGTCGGTAAGCTTGTTGTTCTTGAGCGTCCATCCGGCTTCGCCGAGAAGTTTCAGCGCCGTGCGAAGATTGTCACGCGTGGACTGTGGGTTGTCGTAGACCGGAAGCTTGAATTCCTTGGTCAGTGCGTCAGCGGGCAGCGCATCTTTCACTGTCTCCAGGATTTCCTGCTCCGCCTTTGTCGGCGGGCCACTTAAAGCCAGTTCATTGCCGGAAAAATAGCTTTCGATGCGTTGATACTGATTGAAAAACAACAGGCGGTTCATGGCCTCGAAATCAAAGGCATAGGTCAGCGCCTGCCGCACTTTCGGATCCTTGAATTCATCGCGGCGCGTGTTGAGGAAATAGCCCTGCATGCGACCGACGGCGTGATAGGGAAAGGATTTTTTAACCACATCGCCGCGCTGAACGGCGGGGAAATTGTATTGCTCGGCCCAGCGCTGGGCGCGGTTTTCCTGACGGTAGTCATAGTCGCCGCCCTTCTTGAAGGCTTCCCATGTGGCGTCGTCACTCAGATAATACTCGTAATGCAGATGGTCGAAATTGTAGCGGCCGACGTTGACGGGCAGATCCTTGCCCCAATAGTCATCGACACGTGCCCAGACGATGGCTTGTCCGGGCCGCACGCTTTCGATTCTGTAGGCTGATGAGCCGAGCGGAATTTCCAGCGTCGGACGCGTGATGTCGCGCTGCTTGCCTTTGGCGTCCTTGCCCTCCCACCAGTGCTTGGGCAGGATCGCGAGCTGGCCCATGATCTGTGGCAATTCACGATTGCCCTTTTGCGAGAATGTGAATTTCACTTCCCACTCGCCGCTCTTCTCAGCCTTTTCCACGTCGCCATAATATTTATTGTACATGGGCGATTGTTTTTTCAGCACATCAAACGACCAGATCACGTCCTCGACGGTGATCGGCTCGCCGTCATGCCATTTGGCTTTCGGGTTGAGCTTGAATTTTACCCATGAAAAATCATCGGGATATTGCAAGGCTTCCGCGATGAGCGGATATTGAGTTGAACTTTGATCGACCGAATCCGACATCAGCGTATCGTAGAGATAGCCGCCGCCAAAAGCGCCCAGGCCTGCTGCAGGAACGCCTTGAACCACATAAGGATTGAGGCTGTCGAAGGTGCCGACCGCCACCTGATTGAGCGTGCCGCCCTTGGGCGCATCGGGATTGACATAGTCGTAATGCTTGAAATCAGCCGGATATTTGGGTTCGCCCATTAGGCTGGAAGCGTATCGCCATTGCAGTTCTGAATTCTGCGTATGGCCGATTGATACCGTGTTCGCCAGCATTGCGACAGCAAAAGCGCCCGCCCAGAAAGCTCTCATCCAGCAACTCCGTTTTGTTCCGAATTCGTTGGTGCAAGTTTTATGGCTTTTTGCGGAGGAAGAAAGGCATGTCGTTGAGAAAACCAAACCGAATAACAAAAAAGCCCGGATAAACCGGGCTTTTTTATCTTTCATCCCCAATCAGTCGGCTGGTGCCTGCTCCGGCGTCTCTGGAGCTGGAGCTTGACCCGCAGGCTGCTGGCCCTCCTGACCCTCAGGGGAGGATTCTGCAGGCTTGTCTTCGCTGGCGGGTGCCTGACCTTCTTCGGCGGGCTTTGATTCGCCTTCTGCCGGTGCTGCATTCTCGCCTTCGGCGGGTGCTGCATCGGCGCTCGGCAGCGGTGCCGGATTGTCGGAAAGCGTATGCAGATAGGCAATCAGATCGGCGCGCTCATTATCCTTCTTGTCACCGGCAAAGCCCATGGCCGTGCCCCTGATGAAGCCTTTGGGCGAAGTCAGGAACTTGTTGAGATGCTCAAAGTCCCAGTTGTTTCCCGCAGCGCCGAATTCCTTCATGGCAGCTGAATAGCCAAAACCATCAACCGAAGCCGCAGGACGATTGACGATATCCCACAGATGCGGACCAACCTTGTTGGCACCGCCCTTTTCGGCGGTATGGCAGGCAGCGCAACGCTTGAAAACGTTCTGCCCTCGCGCCGGATCAGCGGATTGCAGCAGGGTCGCGATGGAAACTTCTTCCTTGGCGGGAGCGCCTGCAGCGCCTCCAGCCGGAGCATCGGCCACTTCGATTGTATAGCCCGGCTTTTCCGGCGCAGGCGCATGAAACAGCGAATCGGACAAAATACTTATCGTCATGGCAACGAAAACCGTCGCCAGAAACGCCATGATAAACTTGTTAGTTCGGGTTGAATTCATCGCCGGTCAGCGCTCCCTCTACAAAGCGATCTCCCCGAGAACGCCGTACACAGCCGGCATGCAACCCTTATTGAAAGGCAACAATTCTCTCCCCGGCATCGGGCGGAAACTAGGTCTTTTACATAGGCGATGCAACACCTATAAGGGTGTCTGACCCCGTGACTTTTTGACACTTTTGCTGCATTTCCAGCGTGGTAAAGGTGACACGATTACGACAACAGGCGTCTGAAACCGGCCTGAAAACGGCCTGACACCGCAAGGCGCAGCAACAAGAGACGATCATGCCTCAGTCTTTAAACACCCTTACCCTCATTCCGGCCCGGATGGCATCAACGCGTCTGCCCAACAAGCCGCTTGCCGATATTGGCGGCAAGCCAATGATCGTGCATGTGGCCGACCGCGCGAAAGCGGCTGGGCTTGGACGTACGGTTGTTGCGACCGACAGCACGGACGTCTTCGCAATCGTTACTGCCAATGGCCATGAGGCTGTGATGACGCGCGGCGACCACGAATCAGGTTCCGACCGCATCTATGAGGCACTGCTGAAACTCGATCCGAGCGGTGAGATAGACGCAATCGTCAATGTGCAGGGCGATTTGCCGACGATCGATCCCGATATCATCCGTCGCGCGTTGCGTCCGCTCGAGGACGGTCCGGCGGATATCGCAACGCTGGGCGTGGAAATCGCGCTTGAGGAAGAAAAAACCAATCCCAGCGTGGTGAAAATTGTCGGTTCGCCGCTGGAGCAGAACCGCCTGCGCGCCCTTTATTTTACCCGCGCAACTGCACCGCATGGCGATGGCCCACTGTATCACCATATCGGTCTTTATGCCTATCGCCGCGCCGCATTGGAGCGCTTTGTGGGCTTGGGGCCATCTTATCTGGAAAAGCGCGAGAAACTGGAACAGTTGCGCGCGCTGGAGGCGGGTATGCGTATCGATGTCGAAATCGTGGATACGGTACCGCTGGGGGTCGACACACAGGCCGATCTTGACCGCGCGCGCGAAATGATTGCAAAGACTTTGTAAATAGCTGCCCGTCATGGGTGCCCTCGATGGGTATTTGAGAAAGTACGACACGATGAAAACCAACAGGATTTCCTTCCAGGGCGAAGCGGGCGCCAATTCCGATACGGCATGCCGCAACATGTTTCCCGATATGGAGCCGTTGCCGTGCCCGACTTTCGAGGACGCCTTCAATGCGGTGGAAAGCGGGGCCGCCGACCTTGCCATGATCCCCATCGAGAACACGTTGGCCGGACGCGTCGCCGATATTCACTATCTTCTGCCGCTGGCCGACATCCATATCGTCGGCGAATATTTTCTGCCGATCCATTTCCAGCTCATGGTGCTGCCGGGCGCCAAACGTGAGGAAATCCGCACGGTCCATAGCCATATCCATGCGCTCGGCCAGTGCCGCAAGGTGATCCGCGACAATGGCTGGAAGCCGGTGATCGCTGGCGATACGGCGGGTGCTGCGCGTCTGGTTGCTGATGAGCAGGACCGCTCGATGGCCGCTCTCGCGCCGCGCCTTGCTGCCGGTCTTTACGGTCTGGATATCTTGCAGGAAGATGTCGAGGACGCGGAAAACAACGTCACGCGTTTCGTGGTGCTTTCCAAAGAGAAGCAATGGGAGCCGCGTCCGCAAAAGGACGAGCGCATCATCACCACATTCGTGTTTCGGGTTCGCAACGTGCCGGCAGCCCTTTATAAGGCGATGGGCGGATTTGCCACCAACGGCGTCAATATGACCAAGCTCGAAAGTTATCAGCTCGGCGGACGCTTTATTGCCACGCAGTTTTATGCCGATATCGAGGGCCACCCGGAAGACCATAATGTGAAGCTGGCACTGGAAGAACTGGCCTTTTTCTCAAAGGAAGTGCGTATTCTCGGTGTCTATAAGGGCAGTGACGTACGCGGCACGCATTTGCTGGCAGCGGAATAATCAGCTCTCCGCCCATGCCCTGATCAGATGGGTTGCGATAGCGCCGGATGCCGGAACGCGCAGCCCTTTTTCGTGTGTGTCCGAGAGCATGGCGCGGACTTCGGTTTTGGAAAACCAGCGTCCGTCTTCAAGTTCTGAATGGTCGATGGTGAAATTATCGCTCAACACTTCGGCATGACAGCCGATCATAAGCGAATAGGGAAACGGCCATGGCTGGCTGGCATGATAGCCGACGCGACCGATAGCCAGCCCCATTTCCTCAAAGCTTTCGCGCCGAACCGCGGCCTCGATCGTCTCGCCATGTTCGATAAAACCAGCAAGGCAGGAGTAGGAATTGGCGGTAAAATGCGGTCCTCGCGCCAGAATACATTTGTCACCCCTGACCGGCAGCATGATGGCAACCGGATCGGTGCGCGGAAAATGCTCGGCATTGCAATGCGGGCAGACCCGTTTTGCACCACCGGCACGCATCGCACTCTTGTGGCCGCAGCGCCCGCAAAACCGGTGATTGCCATGCCATGCGGTGAGGGCTGCCGCTTGCGCTAAAGCGCCGAGAAGATCGGCTCCCAGCAAGCCTTCCATGTAAAGGCTGCGATAGTCTTGTGCCTTGAACGGGTCTGGCAGGTTTTCGGGATCAAATGGCGTCATCAGAGCTACGATTGGCACGCCATCCTGCATGCCTAACAATATCGGCTCTTCGAGATCTGGCTGGTACCCTCGCGCCTCGTCAAGATCAAACAGCGCTCGCGGTGCCTGCGCATTGCTACAGTCGAGCAGCAGGCGATTGTGTCCCAGCAGCATGATGCGCGTGTCGGGGAGTTCGAGTGCCGTAAAGGCTGAATCATCCTGTCGCTTTTCCGACAGTCGGTCGATGCGGTTCCCGGCAAAGCCAACAAGGCGGCTCGGTTCGATTTCCGGCAGGTCGTAGAGGCGAAAGGCCATAGCTATCTCGGAGTGATGTAGAAAACTATTAAAGCGCTGTACGAATATCGGCAATCAGCTTGTGCGCTTCCTGCTCATCATAGGGTTCACGGGTACCGAACCCCCAGACGGGCCCCGGCCATCCGGCATCGCCTTCATTCCGGGCGATAATATGGAAATGCAATTGGCGCACGATATTGCCGAGTGCGCCGGTATTGATCTTCTGGCATTGGCTCACGCTTTTGAGCGCTTGTGCTGCAATGCCTGCTTCAAAGGTCAGCAGGGTCTGGTCGAGTGGCGTCATATCGTGAATTTCGGTGAGGTCGGCCCGCTGCGGCACTAAAATGAGCCATGGCCAGCGACGGTCGTTCATCAGCCGCAGCTCGCTCAGGCCGAGAAGCGCTACGGAAAATGTGTCAGCATCCAGCCGATTATCGAGTTTGAACTTTTCCATAAGATGATTCTTACCAGCTTTTTTGTCTCTGCGCTTGCTTTTTGCTTCGCAATTGACGATATGCAACGTGGGAGGTTGGTGGTGGACGAGCCACTCGCCAACCGGGTCAGGTCCGGAAGGAAGCAGCCCTAACGAGCATGGCACGGGTCACCGTGCCAGCCTCCCACCTTTCTTACGACGATGATGGCTGTTGATGGTTGATAAGCCAAGGTCGAAGTCACTTTCGTCTCCGGGCCAAACTGTTTAAAGTTCAGTCTGGCAAAAGCGAACAGGGAACGGAAGGGTCGCAATGGACACACAATCCGCCGACTTTGTTGTCGATGGTGGCGCCTATCGCGTTCTCGCCCGCAAATATCGTCCACAAAATTTCAATGATCTCATTGGTCAGGAACCAATGGTCAGAACGCTCAAAAACGCGTTCGAGACCGGCCGCATCGCACAGGCCTGGATGCTGACCGGCGTGCGCGGTGTGGGCAAAACCACAACGGCGCGTATTCTGGCGCGTGCGCTTAATTACAAGACAGACACCATCGACCAGCCGACCATTGATCTCACTGAACCCGGCGAGAATTGTCAGGCGATCATGGAAGGCCGCCATGTCGATGTGATCGAGATGGACGCCGCCTCGCATACCGGCATCGACGATATTCGCGAGATTATCGAACAGGTGCGCTACCGTCCGGTTTCAGCACGTTATAAAGTCTATATCATCGACGAAGTGCATATGCTTTCCACGCAAGCCTTCAACGGGCTGCTGAAGACGCTCGAAGAGCCGCCGCCGCATGTAAAATTCATCTTCGCCACCACCGAAATCCGCAAAGTGCCGATCACGGTTCTCTCGCGTTGTCAGCGTTTTGACCTGCGCCGCATCGAATCGGGAACTTTGGCGGCACACCTGCGCCGTATTGCCGAGGCGGAAGCCATCGAGGTGGACGACGCATCGCTTGCGATGATCGCACGCGCCGGTGAAGGCTCCGCGCGTGATTCGCTGTCGATCTTTGATCAGGCCATTGCGCATGGCGCGGGCAAAGTGGATGCGGAAGCAGTGCGCTCTATGTTGGGGCTTGCCGACCGTGGCCGCATTATCGATCTGTTCGAGATGCTGATGCGCGGCGATGTGGCGGGCGCTCTCAATGAGTTTCGTGCGCAATATGATGTCGGTGCCGATCCTTCGGTGGTGCTGACCGATCTTGCCGATTTCAACCATCTGGTGACGCGGCTGCGGTTTACGCCCGATGTCGCCGAAGACGTGTCACTGTCGCAGGATGAGCGCGTACGCGGACGCGAATTTGCGCAAAAACTTTCCGTGCGTGTGCTTTCGCGCACCTGGCAGATGCTGCTCAAGGGCATTGTCGAGGTCGATACGGCCACAAGGCCTGTGCAGGCCGCAGAAATGCTGCTGATCCGTCTTGCTCATGCCGCGGACCTTCCGACGCTGGATGAGGCCCTGCGCGGGCTTGAGAACGGATCGGTTTCAGCAAGCCGTCCGCCCGTTCCAAATCCCACTTCGGGGGCCGCACGATCGGGCGGCAGTACGCCGGAGTCCCGTGCTAGCGTTGAGGCCATCGGCTCGGCAACCATTGGTTCTGGGATAGGTGGCGCGGCCACGGCGATGCGTATTGTCGAGGCGTCTCAGCAGCCCGTGCAACAACCCGCGCCGCCGCCGCTGGTTGAGACTACGCCGCAACCTTCCGTGCCGATCAACAGCCTTGAGGACATCGTCGCTCTTGCCGACAAGCACCGCGACATGCAGTTCAAGATATTGGTCAAGAATTGCGTGCGCCTTGCAGCGATTGCGCCGGGACGGCTGGAGATTGGCCTCACCGACGATGCGCCGAAAGCGCTGCCAAGTGATATCGCGCAGCATCTTCTCAACTGGACCGGCATTCGGTGGGTGGTGACGGTCGCACGCGATGTGGCAGGACAGACAATTGCCGAAGCCGAAAACGAGCGTCGCGACAATCTGGTGACGGATGCCCGTGCCGATCCCGATGTTGCGGCAATCCTTGCGGCTTTCCCGGGTGCGAAAATCACCGATGTGCGCATTGCCGTACATAATGAAGATGAAGACCTCGATCTTGATCGAGTCGCGGACGCACCCGATATGATGCCCGAAGACGACTGAATTCTTGAAAATAATGGAGTACACCCATGCGTGACATGATGGGAATGATGAAACAGGCGAAGGAATTGCAGGCCAAGATGCAGGCCATGCAGGACGAAATCGCCAATCTGGAAGCCAGCGCCTCGTCGGGCGGCGGACTGGTGAGCGTCACGCTTTCGGGCAAGGGAACGCTTTCGGGTCTGAAAATTGATCCGTCCCTGATGAAGGAAGAAGAGGTTGAAATCCTCGAAGACCTGATCATTGCAGCACACAACGATGCCAAGGCGAAACTTGAAGCCACCATGGCCGAAAAGACCCAGTCGCTGACCGCCGGTCTGCCGATCCCGCCCGGCTTCAAACTGCCGTTCTGATTTCTATGCCAAAGGCCCATGAATTGAGCTAAACCGGGATCATGTCAAAACGAATCGCTGGTCCCGAAATCGAACGCCTGATCCAGCTTCTGGCCCGTGTGCCGGGGCTGGGACCGCGTTCGGCACGCCGCGCGGCGCTGCATCTCATCAAGAAAAAAGAAGCGCTTCTGGTGCCGCTGGGCGGTGCCATGCAGGAAGCGGCTGAAAAAGTGCGCATGTGCTCGTGCTGCGGCAATGTCGATACATCCGACCCCTGCACCATCTGCACCGATCTGCGCCGTGATCAGGCAACACTGATCGTGGTCGAGGACGTGTCTGACCTCTGGGCGCTGGAGCGTGCAGGCACCATGAATGTGCGTTATCATGTGCTGGGCGGGCGCCTGTCACCGCTGGATGGCGTCGGGCCTGACGATCTCAATATCAAGGGGCTGGTGGAAAGGGTCGCGGCAGGTGACATCAAGGAAGTGATTCTCGCCGTCAACGCCACCGTCGAAGGTCAGACTACGGCGCATTATATCACCGACCAGCTTTCCGATTTCGAGGTGCGTGTCACAAGGCTTGCGCATGGCGTTCCGGTTGGCGGCGAACTCGATTATCTCGATGAAGGCACGCTTGCGGCAGCGCTTCGAGCGCGTACTTTATTGTAAAGCGGGAGAGTATGATGTCTGCATGGAAACGCTTTTCTGCAATCGCCTGCGGACTGGCTTTGGCTGTTGCCGCTTCTCCGGTATTTGCAGCGCCTTCAAAAGCGCAGATCGAAGGCCAGTATCGCAACTGGATTGAAAAAGACCTGTGGCCGGAAGCAAAAGCTGCAGGCGTGTCACGCGCTCTTTTCGAGCAGGCTTTCAAAGGCGTGACCATCAACTGGAAGCTGCCTGATCTTGTCGTTCCCGGCGAGAAGCCGAGTGCTCCCAAAACACAAAAACAGGCGGAGTTCGGCGCCCCGGGAAAATATTTCAACGCCAGGACGGTTGGATCGGTTACCAGTGGCGGCGCGGCCCGTTTTAGTCAATATGGCAATCTATTAAAACGTATTGAACAGAAATATGGGGTTCCCGGGCCGATCATTCTGGCGATCTGGGGCCGTGAATCGGGTTTTGGCACGGTCAAGATTCCCTATAATGCCTTCGAGGTGCTGGGCACCAAAGCCTATCTCGCCACCCGCAAGGATATGTTTCGCAAGGAACTGATTGCAGCACTCGAAATCGCATCCAAAGGCTATATCGGCGAAAGTGCCATGAAAAGCTCTTGGGCGGGCGCACTCGGCCAACCGCAATTCATGCCGACTTCCTATTTGAAACACGCAGTCGATTTCGACGGCGACGGCAAGCGCGACATCTGGAATTCGGTCCCCGATACGCTGGCTTCCATCGCCAATTACCTGAAATTACACGGCTGGCAGAAGGGTCGTGACTGGGGTTTCGAGGTCAATGTGCCGCAAGAACTTTCCTGTGCGCTGGAAGGGCCGGATCAGGGCAGGACGATTGCTGATTGGGCAAAGCTCGGTGTGACACGCGTCAACGGCAAGGCTTTTCCAGCCAGCGAAATGCGTGGGCAAGGCTTTTTGCTAATGCCTGCCGGGCGGTTTGGCCCAGCTTTCATCGTTACCCCCAATTTCTATGTTATCAAAGATTACAATATGAGCGATCTCTATGCGCTGTTTATCGGACATGTCGGGGATCGCATTGCTTATGGTTCGGCTGATTTTCAAGGCAAGTGGGGTGATGTCGGCTCGATGTATCGCTCCGACATATTGACCATGCAAAAGCGATTGCAGGCGCATGGATACGATATCGGCAAGGCCGACGGATTGCCGGGTTTCAAGACCCGCCGCTCCATTGGCCTATGGCAGGTGAAAAATGGCATGCCTGCCAGCTGTTTTCCGCAGCCGGAGCTGTTGCATCAGATTCGCTGAACAGTTTTCAATTTCTTATCGATGCATGATCGTGTTTAAATCCTGCGACCCCAAAAGAGGGCGGAGGGATAAACGTGGACGAACAGAATTCAATCTTGTCCCATGCGGCGTATTTTCTACATATCCGCATCATCGCAGGTATTTTCGTGAGCCTGTGTATGTCAAAAATCCTGATGGATCTGACACGTTATATCCAGTTTCCCACGCGCTATAAGCTCAATTATCTGCATATCATCTGGCTGATAACCTTCTCATTGGCAATCATAGAATGGTGGTGGGGCGTATTTGAATGGAGCCATATACTGTCATTCTCGTATAGCTCGTATATATTCGTTGTTCTTTATGCTTTCAGTTTTTATTTTTTAGCCTCGCTCATCACGCCTGGAGACTTGCCGGATCATGAGAGTTTTGATCAATATTTCATGGACATCAGGAGATGGTTTTATTTTTTCTTCGCGCTTAATATTCTGATATCAAATTTTGATTTTTTCTTGAATGATCGCGCTACACTTGATGATCGTGTTGATCTGTTTTTGGCGCTGGTGATGTGCGCGTTCTTTTTGTTCGCGGCACGTTCTCACAGAGCTTATATACAGCGTATAATCGCAAGCATCATTCTGGTGTTGCAGGTTTTGGTGATGGTCGGTGATTTTTTTATCAGCTAGAATACGATCAGGTTGTTTAGAACATATTCATGAATGAATGTACGGCTTTGGTCTGATAACGACCCTCATGCTGCAACACCAGAAACTGGCGCTCCGGCAGAGTAAAATCGGCCTTCACAAGCGTTCCAGCCCCCAGATATGGGGCGGTAACCAGTTCAGATATGGCTGTAACGTATTTACCGGAGCGCACGGCCGAGCAAATAGCTTCGTTGGAAGGGAGATGAAGAGCTACATCAAGCCGCGCCGGATCATAGCCGGCGGCGCGCATGGCATCCTCAAAGACGCTGCGCGTACCCGAGCCCTGCTCGCGCAAAATCCATTTTTCCTTAAAAAGGTGATCCCATGACAGCCGAGCGTCCTTGGCCCAAGGATGGTCGGGCGAGGAAACCAGAATAAGCTGGTCGCTCGCCACTCGGGTTATCAACAAGGTTTCTGCCTGAACACTGCCTTCGACAAAGCCGATATCTGCTTCCCCCCGCCGTATAGCGCCCGTCACACTTTCGGTATTGCCCACAGTCAGCCGGATATCGATCAGCGGATGCGCGGTATGAAATTGCGCCAGATAAGGCGGCAGCCAGTAGCTTGCGATCGTCTGGCTGGCATGTATGTTGAGAATACCGCGTTTGCCCCCGCCAAATTCCGACAGCATCTGTTCCGCAGCACGGGCGCGGGTCAGTGTTGCGCGTGCTTCTTCGAGAAACAGTCCCCCATCGCCGGTCAGTTCAATCCGTCGTCCTATGCGGTTGAAAAGAGTAGCACCATAGCGTTCCTCAAGATTGCGGATAGCAGAACTCACGGCAGAAGGCGTGAGATTGAGTGCTTGCGCGGCACGCGTCAGATGTTCACGCTCTGCGACTTCGATAAAAATGCGTAATTGTTCCAGTGTCATAGCGTCAATCATTCGATAAAATCGAATGAATTATGCCATAGAATGTGATGGAATGAACAGTGAATTTAAAGCATTGAATGAGAAAATAGTTCTCAACATCATCGAAAATTGCGCAATGTCATCCTCAACAGCAAAAGAAATTCTTCCCGGTTTTGCTTTGAGCGTCGCTGTAGCGGCGCTGGCTATGGTGCTTGAAAGGGCCGAGGTACATTACGCCGGTAGAGCCTGGCTTGAGGCGCTCGTCATTGGCATTTTGCTGGGAACGGCAGTGCGCAGTTTTTTGCGCCCCGGTCCGCGCTTTCAAAAAGGTATCGGCTTTTCGGCCAAACAGCTTCTGGAAATCGCTGTGGTGCTTTTGGGCGCATCGATCAGTGCCAGCGCGGTGATCGCCGCCGGTTCCGGCCTCATTCTCGGCATTGCCTGCGTGGTCATCGTGGCGATTGCGCTGAGCTATCTGATAGGGCGGTTGCTCAAACTGCCGCATCGCATGGCGGTGCTGGTTGCCTGCGGCAATTCCATTTGCGGCAACTCGGCTATTGCGGCTGTCGCGCCGGTCATTAAAGCAAATAGCGAGGACGTTGCCGCTTCTATCGCCTTTACCGCCATTCTGGGCGTGGTGGTTGTCTTATGCCTGCCTTTGCTGGTACCGCTTCTCGACCTTTCGCACACGCAATATGGCGTGCTGGCGGGCCTGACCGTTTATGCCGTGCCACAGGTTCTGGCCGCAACCGCACCGGTAGCCGCAATTAGCGTCCAGCTTGGAACACTGGTCAAGCTGGTGCGGGTTCTGATGCTGGGACCGGTTATTCTGGCTCTGGCGCTCATTTCGGGTAATCGCAGCGCAAAGGCGAAGCCTGGCTTTTTCCAACTGGTGCCGTGGTTCATCCTCGGCTTTCTCACCATGATGGCGCTCAACTCGCTTCACCTGATCCCGCAGGCGCTGCTCCCCTTTATCTGGCAGGTTTCGACCGTACTGACCACCATTTCCATGGCAGCACTGGGGCTGGGAGTGGATATCCGCGCCATAGCTGCCGCTGGGGGACGTGTGACGCTTGCAGCAATTCTTTCGCTGGTGACGCTTGGCGGCATCAGCGTGGGGCTCATTCATCTTCTGGCAGTTGCCTGAACCCACAAAAAGAAAAAGCCCGCCGGATAGCGGGCTTTCTCATATTTGCTTGAAGGAACAAAAACCTTAGTTCTTGTCCTGCTTCTTGAGGGCTGCACCAAGGATGTCGCCGAGCGAAGCGCCGGAGTCGGACGAACCGTACTGAGCAACAGCTTCTTTTTCTTCAGCGATTTCGAGCGCTTTGATCGAGACCTGCAGCTTGCGGGACTTTTTGTCGAAGGCGATGACGCGGGCGTCAACCTTCTGACCAACCGTGAAGCGTTCCGGACGCTGCTCGTTGCGGTCACGCGACAGATCTGCACGCTTGATGAAGCTTTCGACATCGTGGTCGACGAGACGCACTTCGAGGCCACCGTCGGTAACGGCAGTCACTTCAACGGTGACGACAGCGTTCTTGCGCAGTTCGCCCGAGGCTGCTGCTTCGCCGACCTTGTCGCCGGAAAGCTGCTTGATGCCGAGCGAGATGCGTTCCTTGTCGATATCGACATCGAGAACGACAGCCTTGACGACTTCACCCTTGTTGTACTCTTCGATGACCTGTTCGCCCGGACGGTTCCAGTCGAGGTCGGAGAGGTGAACCATGCCGTCAACGTCGCCGTCGAGGCCGATGAACAGGCCGAACTCGGTCTTGTTCTTGACTTCGCCTTCAACGATCGTGCCCTGTGGGTACTTGTCGGCAAAGGTCGTCCACGGATTGTCGAGCGTCTGCTTGAGACCAAGCGAGATGCGGCGCTTGACCGGATCCACTTCGAGCACAACGACTTCGACTTCCTGCGTGGTGGACAGAATCTTGCCCGGATGGACGTTCTTCTTGGTCCACGACATTTCGGAAACGTGGATGAGGCCTTCGATGCCCGGCTCGATTTCCACGAATGCACCGTAGTCGGTGATGTTCGTGACAGTGCCGGTGATCTTTTTGCCAATCGGGTACTTTGCGCCGATGCCATCCCAAGGATCGCTCTCGAGCTGCTTCATGCCGAGCGAGATACGATGGGTTTCCTGGTTGATGCGGATGATCTGCACCTTGACCGACTGGCCGATGGTGAGGATTTCCGACGGATGGTTGACGCGACGCCATGCCATGTCGGTGACGTGCAACAGACCATCGATGCCGCCGAGATCGACGAATGCACCGTAATCGGTGATGTTCTTGACAACACCTTCAACGACCTGACCTTCTTCAAGGTTCTGGACGATTTCCGAACGCTGTTCCGCGCGGCTTTCTTCAAGGACGGTACGACGCGAAACGACGATATTGCCGCGACGCTTGTCCATCTTGAGGATTTCGAAAGGTTGCGGCACGTTCATCAAGGGCGTCACGTCGCGGATCGGACGGATGTCGACCTGTGAACGCGGCAGGAAGGCAACAGCGCCGTCGAGATCGACGGTGAAACCACCCTTGACCTGGTTGAAGATGACGCCATCGACGCGTTCGCCATTGGCGAATTTCTGCTCGAGCTTGACCCAGCTTTCTTCACGGCGCGCTTTTTCACGCGAAAGAACAGCTTCGCCCAGCGCGTTTTCGATGCGCTCGACGTAAACTTCCACTTCGTCGCCCGGCTTCATCGAGCCGTCTTTGCCCTTTGCGCCGAATTCCTTCAGCGGCACGCGGCCTTCGACCTTGAGGCCGGCATCGATGATCGCCATGTCTTTTTCGATGGCGACAATGCGGCCCTTGACGACATAGCCTTCGGCCAGATCGTTAGTGGCAAAGGATTCAGCGAGCAGCGACTCGAAATCCGCGCGGGAGGGGTTGAATTCTGACATAAATACTCCTGATGCATCCGGGAATGAAACCACATCGGATGCGGCGCCGGGGGTTGGTGTTTAAGGATATCCGGCCTCGGTCCCGTCTTTTAAGACAACCGGCGCGTGGAACGCGAAGCCAGACTTTATCTCTATGAAAGCAGCTCTATACAGGGCTGTTATGACATTTAGCTGGCATTATGCTGCGTCAAAGCCATATCGATCAGCTTTTTCGCTGCCAGAAATGCCGCTTCTATACTCATTTTACTCGTATCTAGCAAGTGCGCGTCTTTTGCGGGCTTGAGTGGCGAGTCGGTGCGGTTCATGTCGCGTTCGTCGCGCTTGCGAAGATCGGCCAGAATTTCATCGAAGCAGGCTTGCCCGCCCTTGGTTATGATTTCGTCGAAACGACGTTCAGCCCGCACTTCGGGCGACGCTGTGACGAAGAGCTTTATGTTCGCGTCCGGGCAGACCACGGTGCCAATATCGCGTCCATCAAGGACGCTTGCCGGAAGCGCATTGGCAAAATGGCGCTGTGCTTCCACAAGTGCGCGGCGTACGGCCGGCATGACTGCGACTTTGGACGCCGCCTCGCCAATCTCATGGGCGGAAAGCACATTTTTATCCATCGCGGTGAGGTCGAGGTTGCGTGCTGCATCGGCTGCAATAGCCTCGTTATCAAGCGGCAGGCCCTGATCGAGAAGCGCCTTGGCGACCGCGCGATAGGTGAGCCCGGTATCGAGATGGGGAATGCCGTAATGGGTGGCTATGCGCCGGGCAAGCGTTCCCTTGCCCGATGCTGCCGGTCCATCAATGGCAACGATGAAGGATTGTGTCACCGTCCGATCCTCTCCAGAAGTTGCCAGATCAGTCCCGCCATATAGCCCACGAACATGCCGATTGCCGGTGGTATGCACAGGAACAACCAGGGCCGCCACTCGCTGGCGAGGTCATCTAGCATATCGGCATGGCTGACCTTATAATAGACGATAAAGGCCACCGGCAGCACGAAGAGAAACAATGTGGCGGCAAGACCGGGTCTTTGCCTTGGCTTTCCGTCCACCTCGATAGAACCGCTTTGCATGGTAGCCCTGATCGACCAGATCAGAAACGGGACCATCGGCATCAGATAGAGAATTGCCGGTGTGGCCCCGCGAAACAGAAAGCCCAGTGCGTAGAGCACTTGGTCAGTCATCAATCGTCTCGGCTGCGGTGTCGATCCTGCCGCCCAGGCCCGCCATCATATCCATGAATTCGGGGAAGGAGGTGGCGATGATATTGCTGTCATCGACGGTGACGGGTTTTTCCGACGCAAGGCCCATCACGAGAAAGCTCATGGCAATACGATGGTCGAGATGGGTTTCGACCGTGCCGCCGCCAATGCCCTTTCCATCAGGACGACCGCGTACGGTCAATGACATTTCGCCTTCGGTGCAATCGACGCCATTGGCTTCAAGCCCACGTGCAACCGCTGCCAAACGATCCGATTCTTTCACGCGCAATTCATCGAGCCCGTCCATGACGGTTTCGCCTTCCGCAAAGGCCGCGGCAACTGCCAGCACGGGGTATTCGTCGATCATTGACGGCGCACGTTCCGGCGGCACCACGACGCCCTTAAGTTTCGAGGATTTGACGCGCAGATCTGCGACATCCTCGCCACCGGCAAGTCGCGGATTGAGAATGTCGATATCCGCGCCCATTTCCTGCAATGTGAGGATGAGGCCGGTGCGGGTCGGGTTCATCAAAACGTTATGAATGGTCACGTCCGAACCTTCGACGAGAAGGGCGGCGACCAGCGGGAATGCGGTTGACGACGGATCGCCCGGAACGTCGATCACTTGGCCGGTGAGCGTTCCCTGTCCGCTGATGCGGATATGACGTACGCCGTCCTTGTCTGTCTCCACGCTGAGGTCGGCACCAAAACCTTGCAGCATTTTTTCGGTATGATCGCGGGTCATCACGGGTTCAATGACGGTGGTGACACCCGGCGTGTTAAGGCCCGCGAGAAGCACTGCCGATTTCACCTGAGCGGAAGCCATCGGCACACGGTAGGTGATGGGGTTGGCAGTGCTCGGGCCGACGAGGGTTAACGGCATGCGGTCGCCTTCATTGGCCTTCACCTGTACGCCCATCTGGCGCAGCGGATCGAGCACGCGTCCCATCGGGCGGCGCGACAAAGATGCATCGCCGATAAAGGCGGTCGTCATGTCATAGGTGCCGACCAGTCCCATGGTGAGACGAGCGCCGGTTCCGGCATTGCCGAAATCGAGCGGCATTTCCGGCTCTAACAAACAGCCGTTGCCGACGCCGTTGATGATCCAGACATCGCCTTCTTTGCGGATTTTCGCGCCCATGGCTTGCATGGCGCGTCCTGTATTGATGACGTCTTCGCCTTCCAGAAGGCCCGTGATGCGGGTTTCGCCCGAGGCGAGACCGCCGAACATGAAGGAGCGATGCGAGATGGACTTGTCGCCGGGAATGCGGATTTCGCCTGAAAGCGCCTCTGAACGGCGGGACGTTGCGGGTTTCAGGGTCGTGGAATGGGACATGGATTTTTCACTGTCGCATGTTTGGCGCGCTTGCGCCGGGATTGAGAGATAAGCGTTAGCTCCCTAGCATAGGATAATGGCGGGGTCATCCGTGAATAACGCCATTCAATCCGCCGATATGACAGAGTCTTGGCGGCTTGCGTGTCTTTGGCTTTGACAAATGCGCCAAATTACGTTTATGCACCGGATAATATTTAGCAAAGGCGCGTCCGCAGCAAAAAGGAGGCGTCGACCGGAATTAACCATGAGACGTGGCGTGCCGCAGGCACCACAGGCAAATAAACGCACGAGGCTCAACGTGGCAAAAGCTGAACTTGGTACCAAGCGCATCGACCCGGAAACGGGCAAGAAGTTCTACGATCTCAATCGCGATCCGATTGTTTCGCCCTATACAGGTATTTCCTATCCCCGGGCCTATTTCGACGCGACTGCGGAAGCGCGCGTTGTCGAAGAGGAAGCCGAAGAGGAAGAAGTGGATACCGCGCTCGAAAAGCCGGAATTCGTCTCTCTTGAGGATGCCGACGACGAGGCAAAGGGCGGTGATGATCTGCCGGATATCGATGGCGAAGACGATGTCGATCTTGGCGACGATGATGACGACAGCTTTCTGGAAGAAGAGGAAGACGAAGACGATGACGTCTCGGGCATTCTCGGCGGTGGCGTTGGCGGTGACGACGACGAAGCCTGATCTCAGGGGCGGTCTGGTTTAACTGGATTTGAATTTTGGAAAGGCGGCTTTCGGGTCGCCTTTTCGCTATTCTGGGGAGGGTTCTGTTTCATGCAGGAGGGCGTGCGCGGGGCTGGTGCGCAAATTATTTTGCAAGATATTGAGAGAGTTGCGATTTAGCGCTTGATCTTCTGGCGAACGCGATTTAATAAGCCGCCACTCACCTTGAAAGAGGTGTGATGGGGCCATAGCTCAGCTGGGAGAGCGCCTGCATGGCATGCAGGAGGTCAGCGGTTCGATCCCGCTTGGCTCCACCAAAATTTCTTATGCAATCCTGTCATCGTCGCAAATAACTTTTTTTGCCTCTGTCATCGATGCAGTATTTGCCACCACGCGGTCCTGTGCAGATGAAACCGTCGCGGCACGCACATTCACGCGTTGCTGACGATTTCATGTCGGGCTGAGCTGGGCTGATTAAACCTGCTGCTCCCATATAAGCCTGACAGGATTTTTTGCTGCCGCTGACAGAGCCATCATTGCATATGAAAATATCACCGCGACAATGGGATATTCCACCCTTGCTGCCACTGCATGGTTTATTCGCTGCCTGTGAGGGTTCTGTTATTGTACATAGACTGAAAACAAGCAGACTTGCTGCCAAGCCATTTATCCGCATGATAGCTTATATTAAAATATCCCCCTGAAAACCGGAATTAATTTTCAGAAGCCATCAAGCAAGTCAATGTGAAGCAACGGGAAAAACATGGACATGCTTCAAACTCTCTTCTAGAAAACCGTTGCGATATAGGGCGGGTGCATGCTCTGCTGCGACTCTGGGAGGAATGATGAGC